>NZ_JBTNCT010000007.1:0-149267 GCF_054511355.1 Arthrobacter tecti | reverse complement strand
GCCAAAAAACCAGCCACCCCACAAAGTGAGGCGACCAGCAAATCAACCAATCAAAAAACAATCGGTATCAACAAACATGGCACACTATTGAGTTCTCAAACAACAGAAGCACCCAGCACCAAACACAACCCTCAAGGCCGCATCATCGCTCCGGAGCAACTTTTCAAACTTACCCACCAAACCCCACCCCGTCAAATCCACCCGCCACACGCAACTCTCAGCGTCCAAAATTTCATCTGGATCAGAGGGATGTTTGTGTCGGCCAGATCCGAGATCATCGGTCGGCGCGGATATAAACTCTAGCACCCCGGAGCCGGATCTGTAAATCCGGATCGGGGGGCCGTTCCCGGACTAAAGTTGGACCGGAACGAGGTACAGAACGCCCAGCGGCGGCACCCTCAGGTTCGCGAATGCGGGCAAGCCGTTGTGAGCACCCTCGGTCGCGTCAACGACACCGAGATTGCCTACGCCCGAGCCGCCATACTCCTCAGCGTCGGTGTTCAGCAATTCCTTCCACTGACCTGCCCACGGCATCCCCACCCTGTAACCCTCATGAGGAGCACCCGAGAAGTTTGCGATGCAGATCAGCGGGTTCCCCTGGGTGTCCCAGCGGATGAAAGACAGGGTGTTGTGGGCGCCGTCGTTCTCGTCGATCCATTGGAAGCCCGAAGGATCATTGTCACGGACATACAGCGCCGGCGTGGCCTTGTAGACCGAGTTCAACGACCGGACGAGCTGCTGGACGCCCTTGTGCGGAATAGTGTCCGAAACCCACCAGTCAAGACCATGCTGCTCTGACCACTCGGACTCCTGGGCGAACTCCGTTCCCATGAAGATCAGCTGCTTGCCCGGGTGCGCCCATTGGAATGCGAGGTATGCGCGAACATTAGCCAACTGCTGCCACCGGTCTCCGGGCATCTTCCGCAGAAGTGAACCCTTGCCGTGGACTACCTCGTCATGGCTGATCGGCAGCATGAAATTCTCGGTGTACGCGTAGACCATCGAGAAGGTCGCCTTGCCGTGGTGGTGGACGCGATTGATCGGGTCCTCCGAAATGTACTGGAGGGAATCATGCATCCAGCCCATGTTCCACTTGATGCCAAATCCCAGGCCGCCCTGGGAGGTTGCACGGGTGACGCCGTCGAACGCTGTTGACTCCTCGGCGATCATGACGATCCCGGATGCGCGCTTGTACGCAGTGGCGTTGACCTCCTGAAGGAACGAGATCGCTTCAAGGTTCTCGCGGCCACCGAACTTATTCGGCTGCCATTGGCCTTCCTCGCGGGAGTAGTCGAGGTAAAGCATCGACGCCACTGCGTCCACACGAAGGCCGTCGATGTGGAATTCCTCCAGCCAGTACAGCGCATTCGCGACGAGGAAGTTGCGGACTTCGCGTCGCCCGAAGTCGAAGATGAGGGTTCCCCAATCGGGATGCTCACCGAGCTGAGGGTTCCCGTGCTCATAGAGCGTGTCACCGTCGAACCGCGCCAGCGCCCACTCATCCTTCGGGAAGTGCGCGGGCACCCAGTCCATGATGACGCCAATTCCTGCCTGGTGGAGCTTGTCGACCAGATACTTGAAATCGTCAGGATGACCGAAACGCGATGTCGGGGCGTAATAGGACGTGACCTGGTAGCCCCATGACCCCCCGAAGGGGTGCTCCGCGACGGGCATGAGTTCGACATGGGTGAAGCCCTGCCACGAAACGTACTCGACCAGCTGCTCAGCGAGCTGCTTGTAGTCCAGTCCCAGGCGCCACGAACCGAGGTGCACTTCATAGACGCTCATGGGACCGTTGTGCGGGTCCTTAGTAGGGCGGGCGTCCATCCACTCGTCGTCATTGAACGCATAGCGCGATTCCACGACCCGGGAGCCGGTAAGCGGAGGAACCTCGGTGCCCCGCGCCATCGGATCTGCCTTCTCCCGCCACTGACCGTCGCGTCCGAGGATCTCGAATTTGTAGCAAGCCCCGGCTTCGGCTCCGGGTACGAACAGCTCCCAGATTCCCGAGTCTCCGAGTGAGCGCATAGCGTGGACAGAACCGTCCCAGCCGTTGAAATCAGCCTTGACGCGCACGCACTGCGCATTCGGCGCCCAAACCGCGAAGCTGACGCCGGTGATGTCGCCCAGAGTTGACGTGTAGTGGCGGACGTGCGCGCCAAGCGCCGTCCACAGCGTCTCATGACGGCCCTCACCGATGAGATGCATGTCGATCTCGCCCAACGTGGGGAGGAACCGGTAGGCGTCGTCGACAAGGTGTTGTTCGCCGTCGTACATCACTTCCAGCCGGTAATCCGGGACGTGACCGGCGCGCTCGGCTTCGACAGTACCCACCCAGATCCCGTTATGTTCGTGCTGCAGCTGCGCCCGGCCGGTGCCCGTCACCACTGACACGCTTTCTGCGAGCCGGCGGAGTGTCCGGATGGTCACATGACCGTGCTCGTCAAGGTGCGCACCCAGAACTGCATGGGGCTGGTGATAGCTTCCTTCGGAAACGCGCTGCAGAATGTCGGGATCCACGGAAATCGGTCCTCCTGGCCGTGCCGCAGCCTTCGCTGGTTCAGCCGAAGAAGCAGCGTTAGCGTCTGCGGCCTCCGACTGCGCAACGGGGGGCTGCACCGCTGCGGAAGTCTCACCCTTCAGCATCCGGCGGACGGCCGCCACGGGAACATCCACCCAGTCCGGTCGATTCCTCAATTCATACACCACCTCATACAGTGCCTTGTCGAGCCAGAGCGCCCGATACAGTGCCCCTGAACGATCGACAGTGGTTCCGGCTTCACTTGAGTAGCCCTCAAGGAACGCAGCGACCGACTCCCTCGCCCAGGCCTCGGCATCACCGGCGGACACGGCGGCGTCATGGACACCGACACCCGCGGCATACTCGAGCGAACGCACCAGACCGACGACGTCGCGCACCGGCACATCAGGCACGCTCCGCTCTGCGGCGGGCCGGAGCGGTTCGCCCTCGAAATCGAGAACCAGCCACCCGGCGTCGTTCGTCGCGAGAATTTGACCTAGGTGAAGGTCAGCATGAATGCGCTGAAGTTCTGGCAGCCCCCCGAGTGCTTTCACTTCGGCGAGTACGGAATTCACCTCGGCGTCCAGCGGCCCCACGGAGGAACCGGCTTCGCGCCAAGCCCACTCGATACGACTCGCAAGCGACTCCCGGAACTCCTCGGTTTCGACCGCCGTTGCCTGCCGGCTGCCGAAGGCCGAAGCCAACTGGGCGTGTACGCGCGCAACGACGCGGCCAAGCTCCGAGGCCTCCTTCGCGAACGAACGGCCGGACTCGACAGCGGAGACGGCGCGCCGCCAGGCATCCTCGCTGTCTCCGATGAATTCGCGAAGCACGCTGAGGTGCCCGCTCACCCACTCGCCCTCGGCCCTACCATCCTGCCAGCTTCCCGTCACCCACCCGAAGGTACGCGGTACATCGGTGGAGCCCGCATCAGTGAGCTTCGCACTGACCAGCACGTCGGGACTTTCACCTGCCGCCAGGACGCGGAAGAACTTAACGATCATCGGTGTGTCGGCGGACGGGATCACAACAGAGGTATTGGACTGCTCACCTGTCAGGACAGCAATTTCAGCAGGACCCGTGGACGCCTGCGAGGTTCCGAAAACACCGCACACCGTGCCCTGGGTACGCCCATCCGCCGTTGCAGCCTCCAGGCGCATCAGATCGACCCAAGCCGTTACGAACACCGGATCATGTGTGCCGTCATAAACCCAGCGGCGACCCAGCTCGGAGTGCTCCGTTTCACCGAGGAGCGCGGCTTCCGCCCCCGCCAGGGGTTCGGAACGGTAGGTCAGCGGAATGTTGACGACATCCAGCCTTCGACCAGACTCGACGGCGACCAGGTGAACCTCGAGTCCCACCTCACCCGCCGGGTCCTCAAGCTTGATCCCGCCCACTCGGTTGAGGGAGATATCCCTGCCCTTTGCCGGGAACCAGCGCTGGCTGGGCATCCATGTCGACAGGAGATCTGGAAGGGATGGCGTCGATGTGCCCATTACTTTACTGCCTCCGAAATAGGGATCACGGGGATGGCCTCGGTGTGCGGTGACGCAATGTTGGAACTTGCCGAACGCAGGCGCAGCCAGTAGAAGTCATGGCTGCCGAGCGTCAGCGTCAGGTTGCCGTCTTCACCGAAGGCCGGGAACGGTGTGCCGCCGAAGAGATCCCGCAAGCCTCGCCCGGAGTACTCCGGGAGATGCAGCTTCGCGGCGACCGGGTGCTGCGACAGGTTGAACACGCACAGGATGATCTCCGGCTGCTCGCCCTCGGCATTACCCTCGGAAACCTCACGGATAAATGCCAGAACCGGCTCGGCTTCCGTGGGCACGTTCCGGTACGCACCGAGGCCGAACGCCGGATGGGAACGGCGAACCGCGAGCATCTGCCGCATCCAGTGAAGAAGGGAGCTGGAACTCGCCAGCTGCGCCTCCACATTGACGTGGTTGTAGTGGTAAACCAGCGACTGAACTACCGGTAGGTAGAGCTTTCCGGGATCGGCGGTGGAGAACCCGGCGTTCCGGTCCGGGTTCCACTGCATCGGCGTGCGGGAGGCATCGCGATCCTCGAGCCAGATGTTGTCCCCCATCCCGATCTCGTCCCCGTAGTACAGGAACGGACTTCCGGGCAGCGACAACAACAGCGCATGAATCAGCTCGACTTCAGCGCGGGAGTTATCCAGCAACGGCGAAAGGCGGCGGCGGATACCAATGTTCGCCCGCATGCGGGAGTCCGGTGCGTACCACCCGAGCATCGCCTCGCGTTCCTCGTTGGTGACCATCTCGAGGGTGAGCTCATCATGGTTCCGAAGGAAGGTTCCCCATTGGGCCCCGGACGGTATCGCCGGGGTCTCGGCCATAGTCTCGATGATCGGCCCCGCCTTCTGATCGCGCAGTGCATAGAACAGCCGCGGCATGATCGGGAAGTGGAAGCACATGTGGCACTCTGCGCCGTCGTCGTCGCCGAAGTACTCGACAACTTCCTCCGGCATCTGGTTCGCCTCCGCGATGATCACACGGCCCGGGTAATTTTCATCCACCATTGCACGGAGGTCCTTAAGGAACGTGTGCGTAGCGGGCAGGTTTTCGCAGTTGGTGCCCTCTTCCTCGAAGAGGTAAGGGATCGCATCCGCGCGGAAGCCGTCGATCCCCTGGTCCAGCCAGAAACGGACGACGTCGAACAGCGCCTCGATGACCTTCGGATTCTCGAAATTCAGGTCCGGCTGGTGGCTGAAGAACCGGTGCCAGAAGAACTGACGTCGCACCGGGTCAAAAGTCCAGTTGGACTCTTCGGTGTCGACGAAGATGATGCGGGCGTCCTGGTACTTCTCGTCAGTGTCGCTCCAGACGTAGAAATCCCCATAGGGTCCGTCCGGATCATTCCGGGACTCCTCGAACCAATGATGCTTGTCCGACGTATGGTTCAGCGGAAGGTCGATGATTACACGGACACCGCGCGCATGCGCCTCCGCCACCAGGCGCTTGAAGTCACTGAGGCTGCCGAACTCGTCGAGGACGTCGTAATAGTCCGCGATGTCGTATCCGCCGTCGCGCAGAGGGGACTTGAAGAACGGCGGCAGCCACAGGCAGTCGACACCCAGCCACTGGAGGTAATCAAGTTTGTCGATCAGGCCCGTGAAATCGCCTGAACCGTCACCGTTGGCGTCCGCGAACCCGCGGACCAGAACTTCGTAGAACACTGCCTTGCGGTACCAGTGCGGGTCATGTGCAAGGCCCGGTGCATTCAGCTGAAACGGGTTCGCCACTAGGGCTTCCTCCTGACGGAAAGGATGTGTGCCGGCTCCACGTGGGCGTCCAGCCTGACGTAGTTGTGGGCCCCCCACTGCCAGCTTTGACCGGTAATGAGATCATCCACCCAGAAGGTGGCGTCCTCGTTCCGGCCGCGCATCCCGAGGCCCAAGGCCTCAAGGTTAAGGGATACGGTGCACTCCCGCGCACTGTGCGGATCGACATTGACGACGACGATGAGGGTGTCCATGTCCGCGCCGCCCTCACCAAGGCCGTCCTTGTGCTTGGAGAACACAATGGTGGCGGGGTCCGAGCTGGTGTGGATCGTCAGGTTCTCCAGATCCCCTAATGCAGGGTGCACGCGGCGAATCTCGTTGAGTCTGGTCAGGAATGGAGCAAGGCTGCGGCCCTGAGCCGCAGCAGCCGCGTAATCCCGGGGACGATACTCGAACTTCTCGTTGTCGATGTACTCCTCAGCGCCGGGACGTGCAACGTGCTCGTAGAGTTCGTAGCCGGAGTAAACACCCCACAACGGACTGGCCATCGATGCGAGCACGGCACGGATCTTGAAGGCGGCCGGACCACCGTATTGAAGGTACTCGGTCAGGATATCCGGTGTGTTTACGAAGAAGTTGGGGCGGAAGAACGCCGGGGTTTCCCTGCTGACCTCTGTGAAGTACTCCTCCAGTTCCTCCTTGGTGTTGCGCCAGGTGAAATAGGTGTACGACTGCTGGAAGCCCGCACGGCCGAGTGCGTGCATCATCGCCGGACGCGTGAATGCCTCCGCCAAAAAGACCACCTCAGGGTGCTCCTTGTTGACCTCAGCGATCAGCCACTCCCAGAACTGGACGGGTTTGGTGTGCGGATTATCGACACGGAAGATGCGGACGCCGTGGCTGACCCAAAGCAGCACAATCCGCAGGACCTCCTGGTAGAGACCGGCCGGATCATTGTCGAAGTTGATCGGATAGATGTCCTGGTACTTCTTCGGAGGGTTCTCCGCGTACGCGATGGAGCCGTCAACACGGGTTGTGAACCATTCCGGATGCTCGGTCACCCACGGGTGGTCCGGTGAAGCCTGGAGCGCGAGATCCAGTGCTACTTCGAGATCCAGTTCAGCAGCCCGGTTTACGAACGCGTCGAAGTCGTCGAAGGAACCCAGGTCCGGATGGATAGCATCATGGCCACCCTCGGGGGCACCGATTGCCCACGGCGAACCAGGATCACCCGGACCTGCGTTCAGCGTGTTGTTCGGGCCCTTGCGGTGGGTAGTGCCGATGGGGTGGATCGGCGGCAGGTAGACGACGTCGAAGCCCATCTCTGCTATCGCCGGAAGCCTTTCGGAGGCTGTCCTGAAGTTGCCGGACGTCCATTGCGTGGACGCCGGATCGTAGGTTGCACCCTCCGAGCGGGGAAAGAACTCGTACCAGGAGCCGCGACCGGCGGCTTCGCGCTCAACAAGGATGGGGTATTCCTGTGAGCGCGTCACCAGGGCCTGCAGAGGTTCCCGCTGAATCGCCGACCGGATCTCAGCCGATTCCCCGGCAGCCAGCCGTTCATCGACGGGCAGCTCGGTGTCCCGCAGCCGATCCGCGGCGCTCAGGAAGACTTTCACTTCATCGCGGGGCCGGGCCGATGCGTGCTCCGCGAACAGCACGGCTCCCTCCTCCAGCATGAGCTCAATATCCACTCCGGCCGCAATCTTCACCGTTGCGTTGTGGTGCCAGGTTTCGTAAAGGTCGCCCCAGCCCTCGATGACAAAGGTATGGAGCCCAACGCTCCCTGGACGCAGCTGGCCCTCATAGTGGTCGGTTCCTGCCCCCAGTGGCGTTAGCCGGGCTCGCTGAACTTCGGCGCCGTCCGGGCCCAGGAGAGCGGCCGAAACGCCCAGTTGGTCATGACCCTCGCGGAAAACCGTGGCTCCGACCACGATATCCGCACCGGGGATGGCCTTGGCCGGGAACCTTCCGCCCTCAACCACGGGAGAAACCCTGGTGATGGGAATCCGTCCGAACCTCAGATCTTCACCCATGGATGCGCCTGCCCTTGTATGTGTCGCCTCGCTTGAAGTGGTCACAGACTAGACGTTATCGATTATTGGGGAAGATTGCTAAGGCGACTGATTTATTGGTGATGCGGCGTCCGGGACGTCGAAATGACCCAAGCAGTGTCCCATATCACACAAAGACGCAATATGGTTGAAAAGAGGCTATTTCAATCACATTCATGCTGAAACGCTGTCATTGCAATGTGACATAGGTTACGGTGACAAGGCTCGACGTCGGCCTCCATGTCTGATCGCGGGCTCCGCCATTCGCCGCGGCACCGCCCGCGCACGCTCAAAGAAGGAACTGATGTCACACTCGTCACTTCTGCCCCGAACAATTCGGGGCGTCCGAACAAGTACCGCGTCGGTGGCCGCCGCCGCCATGTTGGGAGCCGGCGTCGCAGCCGTTCCCGCGCAGGCAGCCGAACCGATATTGATCGACAGCGAAACCACCTCCTGGTCCTACCTCGCTGACAACACCGATCCGTCGGCGGGCAGCGCCGACCCGCTTTCCTGGACGAAAGACTCGTACGACGACGCCGGGTGGAAAGACGCCGAGGGCAGCTTCGGCGCGAAAAATGGAGAAGCCACCGGAATGGGTGGCGGCTATGAGATCGATACGCTGCTTCCGCAGTACATTGACAACGCCGCCCCTCCGAACGTTCCGACGTACTTCTTCCGCACCTCCTTTGACCTCAGCGCCGAGCAACTTGGCAGCTTCGAACTCCTCCAAGGAACGGCTGCGTTCGACGACGCCATGGTGGTCTACTTAAATGGAAAGAAGGTCGCTGGGTTCGAGGATTCCGGAATCACCGAGAATCTGCAATACGGCGGCGATAACGGTGCGGATCCCAATCTGGAGACCTTCTACATCGAAGCAGCGGACGCCAGGGAAGGCGCTAACACGCTCGCGATTGCCGTGCATCAGACTAGCGACTCAAGCTCCGACATCTACTTCGACCTGCAGTCACTGGTAGGCGTGGAAGAAAAGCCCGTTGCTCCCTACGAACCGACCGTAAAACCGGACCGGATTGTCCTTACGCCGACCCCCACTCCGCAAACCTCCCAGGCAGTCACATGGCGCACCCTTGCCTCCGTGACCGAAGGCGAACTGCAGATCCGACCGGAGGGCAGTACCGACGTCGTTATTGTTCCGGCCGAAACCAATGAGGAACTGAATCTTGGCGGTTGGGCATACAGCACGCGGACGCACTCTGCGGTAGCAACAGAGCTGGCACCTGCCACAGCATATGAATACAGGGTTGGCACCGGTTCGGACTACAGCCAGTGGTACGAATTCACCACCGCATCTGCTGACGCTCCGTTCGAGTTCATCTACTTCGGCGACGCGCAGACGAACCTCGCCGAGAAATGGGCGCCGGTAGTGGACCAGGCGTACGCTGAGTTCCCTAACGCCGCGGGAAGCGTGAACGCCGGCGACCTGATCAACACCTCCTCGAATGACACCGAATGGGGCGAATGGTTCGAGTCCATGGACGGCTACAGCCAGACCTCCAACGTGATCGCCGCTCCGGGCAACCACGAGTACTACGGAGATTCATTCCTTCGAATGTGGAAGTCAACCTTCGCCTACCCATACAACGGGCCGGAAGCCGAACCCGCAGCGGACACCACCCCAGCCGAACAGCAGCGAGCAGCGTACGAAGAGCAGGCCGCGAAAGCCATCCAGGAAACCGCCTATTTCACGGACTACCAGAACGTGCGGTTCATCTCCCTGAACGGGAGCGCCGGTGAGTCCGAGGACCTGATGACGCCACCCGATTTGCCCGAGTGCTCCGAGAACTGCCCGGACCCGGAGGACATCTGGCTGGACATGCAGGCGCGCTGGCTCGACGCCATCCTCAAGAACAATCCGATGAAGTGGGCCGTTGCCACCTTCCATCAGCCCGTCTTCTCCACCGCCGTAGGACGTGACGAGCCGGAGATCCGCGACGCATGGCTCCCGGTTTTCCAGAGCAACGACATAGATCTGGTGCTGATGGGCCATGACCACACCTATGCGCGTGGCTACGTCAACGAGGACGCGACGGACACTTCGGGCGTGACGACCGGGCCCGTCTACGCCGTCTCGGTCTCGGGACCGAAGTACTACGAACAAACTCCGGCCGACGACAACGTCTGGACCCGCAACGGCGCAACTCAGGTGACCCGTGCGGCTTACACATCGACGTTCCAGGGCATCACCGTTGATGACGACACCCTTCACTACCGATCGGTGATCGCCGACAAGGGAAGCGGGTCGACCACCTTCAAGGACATCGGCGACACGCTGGACGAGTTCGTCATAACCAAGACCGACGACGGCACCAAGCGCGTGACTGAAGTGGAGCCGGATGAAACCGACCCGGATCTGCCGGTCGCGCCCACTGAGTCGGTCTACGCCTCCGATCTGGAACCGGTCGGCTCCTACAACGGCTGGGGTCCGATTGAACTCGACCGCGCCAACGGTGAATCAGAGGCGGGCGACGGCACGGTCCTGTCGTTGAACGGCGTCGAGTATGAGAAGGGTATCGGCGTCCACGCAACCAGCGAGATCCAGTACTACCTTGACGGGAAGTGCACAGCCTTCACGGCAGATGTAGGCGTTGACGACTCAAGAACGGCGACCGCGAGCGTACAGTTTGCCGTTATTGCAGACGGCAAACAGCTAATGGAAACCAGTGTGCTTGGGCCTGACAGCGAGACTGTGAAGCTCGACGTCGACATTGCCGGCGCGGACTTCGTGAACTTGCTGGTGACGCCGAACGGCACGAAAACGAACGACCATGCAAACTGGGCGAACGCCAGATTCGAGTGCGGTAGCGACGAACCGAACGACGCCGAACCCACGTTCACCCCCGAGGCTCCGGACCAGTTAGAGCTGACGAATGAACACGAGGTCGACCTGGGTACCCACAGGGGGCCAGTGAAGACCGGTGACAACGTCACGTTGACCGCCCCGACGGCGAAATCCTGGTACTTCATCCATGTCGATCTGACACCAGTGGGCTGGGTTCAAGCCGGTGATGACTCGTCGCTCCAGTTCTCCTGGCCCGAGGACTCGAACCGCGGACCAAAGACGGTTTCGCTGATCGATGCCGACAGTTCAATGGTCGGCTGGGACAGACTGGTGGGCGAGGGCCGCTAGGCGCCGGTTTAGGCGTGACTCGTCAGCAGCGCTGATTCAACGCGGCAGGAGCCGCCACCCAGCACGGGGTGGCGGCTCCTGCTATGCGCGTGCAATGTTGCGTGCGTCACAATGCAAGCGCTTACGTAATTCATGCCGGGTCAGCCTTTACACCTGCGCAATGTGCGCTAACGTACCGATGGTGAAGGCAATCCGTAGATTTACTGTCCGTACCGTTCTGCCATCGAACATCGCGCCGTTAGGGAAACTCGCCGGCAATCTACGCTGGTCCTGGCACCTCCCCACAGCCCGCCTCTTCCACGACATCGACCCCGAGGCGTGGCGCGCAAGCGGCAATGACCCGGTGCAGTTCCTTGGCTCCGTCACCCGCGAGCAGCTTGAGCAACTCGCAGCCAATGACCAGCTGGTGACACGCATCCAGGAGCTCGGCGAGGACCTCGAGCGCTACATCTCGGAACCACGCTGGTACCAGTCCCTGGGGGACGACGCTCCCCGGTCGATCGCCTACTTCTCCCCGGAATACGGCATCAGCGCCGTACTACCCCAGTATTCCGGCGGCCTTGGAATTCTCGCCGGCGATCACCTCAAGGCCGCATCCGATCTGGGTGTACCGCTGGTGGGGGTGGGCCTCCTCTACCAGGCCGGTTACTTCAAGCAGTCCCTTTCGCGTGACGCCTGGCAGCAGGAGACCTACCCTGTCCTCGATCCGGATGGACTCCCGCTGACCCTGCTCCGCGAGGAGGACGGCAGTGCCGCGACCGTGGTTCTGCCGCTCCCCAACGGCCGGGAGCTTCGGGCACATATCTGGCGTGCCGACGTCGGACGCGTGCCGCTGCTTCTCCTTGACTCCAATGTGGCCGGAAACGATGAGGCCGCACGCAACGTCACCGACCGGCTCTACGGCGGCGGCGGGGACCAGCGTCTCCAGCAGGAGCTGCTGCTCGGCATGGGCGGTGTCAAGGCCCTGCGAACCTTCCAGCGCCTTACCGGCACCCCGGCCCCGGAGGTCTTCCACACGAACGAAGGCCACGCAGGCTTCCTCGGCATCGAGCGGATCCGGGAACTGATGGATCCCTCCAACGAGAGCCCGATGTCGTGGGAAGAAGCACTCACCGCCGGGCGTGCCTCGACCGTGTTCACCACCCACACACCCGTGCCGGCAGGCATCGACCGCTTCGAACGCGCACAGATCCAGCACTTCTTCGACGCCGGGCTGGCACCCTCGGTGCCCACCGAACGTGTCCTTGAGTTGGGCGCCGAGAATTACGACGGCGGCGATTCCGCGAAATTCAACATGGCCGTCATGGGGCTGCGGCTCGCACAGCGCGCCAATGGCGTGGCAAAGCTGCACGGTGAGGTATCCCGCGAAATGTTCTCCGGCCTCTGGCCGGGCTTCGACGCACGGGAGGTTCCAATCTCCTCGGTGACGAACGGCGTCCATGTGCCCACCTGGGTGGATCCGTTGATCGCCGACTTCGCCCAGGAGAACTTCGGTGCGGAATCGGTGCTCGATCCGCAGTGGGCGCGGGTGTACGACGTCGAGGACGCCGATATCTGGCGGTTGCGCCGCATCATGCGCTCCAACCTGATCGACGACGTCCGCAGCCGCTTGCGGGCATCCTGGAAGAAGCGTGGAGCGGCCGACGCCGAACTCGCCTGGACGGACAACGTCCTGGATCCGGATGTGCTGACCATCGGATTCGCCCGGCGGGTGCCCACCTACAAGCGCCTCACCCTGATGTTGCGCGACGCGGATCGCCTGAAGGCGTTGCTCCTGCACCCGACCAACCCCATCCAGCTGGTAATCGCGGGCAAGTCACATCCAGCCGATGAGCAGGGCAAGCGCATGATCCAGGACCTCGTCCGTTTCACCGACGACCCCGAAGTCCGCCACCGGATCGTCTTCCTGCCGAACTACGACATCGCAATGGCCCGGACCCTGTTCCCCGGGTGTGATGTCTGGCTCAACAACCCGCTCCGGCCGCTCGAAGCCTGCGGCACCTCCGGCATGAAATCGGCGATCAACGGCGGGCTGAACCTCTCCGTCCTGGACGGCTGGTGGGACGAGATGTACGACGGCGACAACGGCTGGGCGATCCCGACCGCCAACAACGGTGCCACAGCGGATGAACGCGACGACATCGAAGCGTCCGCACTCTACGACCTCATCGAGGAGCAGGTGGCACCAAGGTTCTACGGCACCATCCGGGCCGCAGCCGGTGCGGCAGGACCGTCTGAGCCGTCCGCGGACGGCGTCCCACACCAGTGGGTGGCGATGATCAAGCACACCATGGCGAAGCTAGGACCCGCGGTGTCTGCCGAACGCATGCTGCAGGACTACGTCCGTGAGCTGTACCAGCCCGCGTGCCGCTCAGGCCGGCTCACGGGTAAGGACAACTACGGCGCAGCCCGAGCCACCGCTTCATGGCGATCCCGCATCAAGGACGGCTGGTCCGCCGTACAGGTTGAGCATGTCGATTCGCTCGGAGTTTCCGAGGACCCTCAGATCGGCGACTCGCTCACTGTGAACGCCTACCTTTCGCTGGGCAGCCTGAGCCCGGACGACGTCCGCGTGGAGGTAGCGTACGGCCGCGCATCCGAGAATGACGACCTGAGCGAAATCACGGTCGCGGATCTGGACGTGGCCGAGGACCTGGGGCGGGGCAGGTTCCTCTTCAGCGGGAAAATCCTGATCGACCACTCCGGGTCCTTCGGGTACACCGTTCGGATCCTCCCCCGGCACGAAAGCCTCGCTTCGAACGCCGAGCTCGGCCTGGTCGTGAACGCCTAACCCCGGTAGACCGTTATCGAGTTGGACGCCGCGGTGTCCGTTTCCCCAACACGGAGGCGGGCACCGCGGCGTTTCTCACTCTCTGCGGCAGTGGTGAAGCGGAGGTTGAACATCTGGTTCGGGTCATCGAACACACCGAACTTCTTCAGCGCCGAGGCCTTGGGAAGGACGAACCTGCGGTCTTCGAGATGCCCGTTGATTACCACCAGCCCATCCAGGACGCCGTCAGGAGAGCCAAGCAGCAGCTGCACCATTCGATTGGCCGGATCGGACCACTGCTCCTGCGTCATCGGCTCACCTTCGGCGTTGAACCACAGAAGGTAGGAACTGTCCTCGCGGCTTGGGTAGCTCGCAGGCTGGTGACTCAGGAATTCCCGCCTGATCCGCAGCAGTGCACGGGTGACATCACACATGGTGCGGGCGCCGTCGTCGTTATTCCATGCCACCCAGGCCAGCTCGTTGTCCTGGCAGTAGGCGTTGTTGTTGCCGCCCTGGGTTCGGCCGAACTCATCCCCGGCAGTGATCATCGGAACGCCCAGGGACAGCAACTGGGTGGCCATCAGGTTCCGGGCGGTAAGGGCTCGCGCGGCCAGGATGGAATCATCCTCAGTGGGACCCTCGACACCGTGGTTGTAGCTGCGGTTGTCATTGTGCCCGTCGCGGTTCGCTTCACCGTTGGCCTCGTTGTGCTTGCGGTTGTAGGCCGTGAGGTCGGCGAGCGTGAAGCCGTCATGCGAAGTGACGAAGTTGATGGAAGAGACCGCTGTGCGGCCCGACCGGGCGAAGACGTCAGCCGACCCTGCGAGGCAGCTGGCCAGCCGCGCCACCGTACCGCCGCGCCGCCCGTCGCTCAGCGCGGCGTGATCGGCCAGCCAGAAGTCGCGGGCGGTGTCACGGAAGCGGTCGTTCCAGTCCGCCCAACCCTGTGGAAAGTTTCCGGTCTGCCAACCGTTGTGACCGACGTCCCAAGGTTCAGCGATGAGCTTGACGCCCTTCAACCCCGCATCGGCCGCCATCGCGATGAGCAGCGGGTGCCGCGGGGTGAAGGCATGGTTCTCATCCCGACACAGCGCGACGGCGAGATCGAAACGGAATCCATCGATACCGAACTCCTCCACCCAGTAACGCAGGGAGTCGAGCGCGAACTCGATCACGCGCGGTTCCGCGAAGTTCACGGTGTTTCCGCAGCCGGTGGTGTCAAGGTACCGGCCGTCGTCGTGATGGCGGTAGTACTGTTTCTCGCCCAGTCCCCGCCACGACAGCGCCGGCCCGCCCTGAGGACCTTCCGCCGTGTGGTTGTAGACGACGTCCAGGATCACCTCGAGGCCGGCTTCGTGAAGGAGCTTGACCATCCCCTTGAGCTCGTCCTGCACGGCCTTGGGCCCGGCCTTCCGCGCGGCGGCCGTCGCGTACTCCGCGTGCGGCGCGAAGAATCCAAGCGTGTTGTAGCCCCAGTAATTGGTAAGTCCCAGCGGGCCAAGATGCGGCTCGTCGACGTGGAAGTGGATAGGCAGCAGCTCGACGGACGTGATCCCGAGATCCTTGAGATGCCTGATCATCGCAGGGTGGGCGAGCCCCGCGTACGTGCCCCGTAGTTCGGCCGGCACATCCGGGTGGAGCTGGGTAAGACCCTTGACATGGGCCTCGTAGATCACGGTGTCGCGCCAGCGCGTACGTGGCGGGGCGGAGGTTCCCCAGTCGAACACGGAGTCGACGACGACGGAGAAGTAGACCGGCTGCTCATCGAGCTGCACAGTTTCTATCGCGCGGCCGTACGGGTCCAGCAGGAGCTGCGCGGCCCCCGGTGTGCCGGGGGCCGCAGAGCCGGTGGGCCAGAAAGCGTACCGGCCAGATTCACTGATACCTTCCACCAGTCCGTGGTGCACGCCGTCAGTAACATCAGGAAGTACGACGACGTTCCATTCGCCTTGCGCGTCTTCGAAGTGCACTTCCACTGACTCAAGGTCAGGGGCATACACCGCCACGTTGAACAGTGCGCCGGCACGCCGACGAACGCCTAGGGGAAACGCCTGTGAGATTTCAGTAACCGGTGTGGAAAGGCTCATCAACTTCGCCGGTCTCGGCTAGCGAATGCCGGCAGCGCGCTGCCGGGAAATTTCGTACAGGCTGATGCCTACCGCCATGGAGGCGTTCAGCGACTCCATGGCGGAGTCAATCGGAATGGAAACGATCTGGTCGCAGTTCTCCCGTACCAGCCGGGAAAGCCCTTTGCCCTCTGAGCCCACCACGAGGCACACGGGCTCCGTGCCGAGAGTCAGTTCAGGGAGCGAGGTGTCACCGTCGCCGTCGAGCCCGAGCACGAAAATTCCCTGGTCCTTGAAGGATTTCAGCGTGCTGTTCAGGTTGCCGACGCGCGCCACGGGAACGCGTACGGCGGCGCCGGCGCTCGTCTTCCAGGCGGTCGCGGTTACCCCCACGGAACGGCGTTCAGGCACAATGACGCCGTGGCCGCTGAACGCCGAGACGGAACGGATGATCGCTCCGAGGTTTCGGGGATCGGTGATGCCATCGAGCGCAACGAACAGTGGCGCCTGGGTGACGTGACCCTTCTTCCACTTCCCCAGCGTCTCGCGTGCAAGGTCAAGGCCGTCGGCGTATTCGTACGGCGGGATCTGAAGCATCAGCCCTTGATGGACCGAGCCGTCCGCCATACGGTCCAACTCCGGCTTGCCGGTCTCCATCAGCGGGATGCCGCGTTCCGTGGCCAGCTTGAGCGATTCACGCACGCGGTCGTCCACGTCAATCCGGATTGCAACGTGCAGGGCCTTCGCAGGGATACCGGCGCGGAGGGCTTCAACAACGGCGTTTCGGCCGGTCACATACTCCTCGCCCGGCTTCCCCTTGCTGCCTCGCGGCCCATTGCCCTTGGTTCCCAGGCGCTTCGCAGCTGAACGCTCTGACAGCTGCTTGTTCTTGTGCGCCTTATGGTAGGTGCGGTCCTCAGCCTTCGGCGTGGGCCCCTTGCCCTCCAACGCCCTCTTCCCGTGACCGCCAGTGCCGGTTGTGGGGCCCTTCTTGAGCTTGCGAACAGCACCCGGACGTCCGTGGTTGGCCATGGGGAATACACCTTCAGTTAGAGGACTTGCTTGCTCCCAGTTTACGCGGATTGGCCTTGAAGCCCTTTCAGGCAGCTTTCGACGACGGACTCAGTCGCGTGCGAGGCTCCAGCGCGCCCCGTCCTCCGAGTCCTCAATGACGACGCCGGCCCCCGCCAGCCCGTCGCGGATTGCGTCCGCGCGCGCCCAGTCCTTCGCGGCACGCGCTTCGGTTCGCTCCTGCAACCGGCTCCGTATCAGAGCATCGAGGGCTGCCTGTTCCGGCCCCGCCCCGGATGAGGTCTCCGTGCCGGCGTCGTCGAGCCCCAACGCGCTGGTCATGGCCCGCGCCGACGCTGCGGCCCGGGCTGCGCCGTCGTCATCCTTCGCCGCCAGCGCGGAGTTGCCCGCGCGCACTGCCTCGTGCAGGGCGGCGAGGGCGCGGGGAACATTGAGGTCATCATCCATCGCCTCGACGAACGCCGCCGGGAGGTTGTGCCAGTCCGCTTCCACGTCGGGAGCCTTGTCCAGGAACCCGTCGATTCGCTCGACCGCCGCTGAGGCCTCCTGCAGTGAAGTGGGCCGGTAGTCGAGCATGGAGCGGTACTGCGCCTGTCCGAGGTAATACCGAACTACGCGCGGGCTCGCGAGCAGCAGCATCTCGGCCGGGCTGATGGTGTTGCCGATGGACTTCGACATCTTCTCGCCCTCGTACGTGACCATGCCGTTGTGCATCCAAAACCGGGCGAACGGGTGGCCGGCAGCCTGCGACTGCGCCATCTCGTTCTCATGGTGCGGGAACCTCAGGTCAAGGCCGCCACCGTGGATATCGAACTCGGCGCCAAGGTACTTCGTGACCATTGCTGAGCACTCCAGGTGCCAGCCGGGGCGACCGTTCCCCCAGGGACTGGGCCACGCCGCCGACCGCGGTTCACCCTCTTTCCAGCCCTTCCACAGCGCGAAGTCGCGGGGATCCTTCTTGCCTCTGGGATCGGCGTCGGGCGCTGCCTGCATGTCATCGATACTCTGCCGCGTCAGGCTCCCGTACGCGGGCCAGGAGCGGACGTCGAAGTAGACATCCCCGGAGTCATCCGTTGCCGGGTAGGCGTGGCCACGGTCGATGAGCTGCTGGATGAGCTGGTGCATCTCGGGGATGTGCCCTGTGGCGCGCGGTTCGTATGTGGGACGCTGTATGCCAAGGGTGTCGTAGGCCTTAAGAAACTCCTGCTCGTAGCGGTACGCCAGCGCCCACCACTCCTCGTTCGGCACGCCATCCGGGTCCGTATCCTCAAAGGAGGCCTTCGACTTCGCAAGGATCTTGTCGTCGATGTCCGTGACGTTTCGGATGACCGTCACCTTGTAGCCGCGGATGGCGAGCCAGCGGGTCAGCTGGTCGAAGGCAATCGCGGAGCGGATGTGCCCCACGTGCGGCATTCCCTGCACCGTTGCACCACAGTAGTAAACCCGTGCCTCGCCCGCGACGAGGGGCGTGAACTCGCGGACTTCTGCGGATGCGGTGTCATAGAATCTCAGGCTCACCGATCCAGCCTACCGAATGAGCGGTGACGGGTGACTTTCCCGTCCGCCCGGTGGGATATCCCGTTACACGCGGACGACGACGGCGGTCGCGATCGCCGCGATGCCCTCACCCCGACCGGTGAAACCCAGGCCGTCACTGGTGGTTGCGGATACGGTCACGGGCGCCCCCACGGCCTCGGACAGGATGGCCTCCGCTTCCGCCCGGCGCGGGGTGAACCGCGGCCGGTTTCCGACCAGTTGCACGGCGACGTTACCGATCTCGAAACCGGCTTCCCGCACGATGCGGGCGGCTTCCCTCAGGAGGGTTACGCCGGAAGCTCCGGCATATTCGGGGCGGTCAGTGCCGAAGTTGGTGCCGAGATCGCCGGTGCCGGAGGCCGAGAAGAGCGCATCGGCGGCGGCGTGGGCTACGGCGTCGCCGTCGGAGTGGCCGGCCAGGCCGCGCTCACCCGGCCACTTGAGCCCGGCCAGCCACAACGGACGCGGCTTATCCTCGGGAGCGAACGCGTGGACATCGAAGCCGATGCCGGTGCGTGGAATTTGCATCGCCGGTTTCACCGCTTGACCTCCTCTGCCTGCCGCACCAGTGCTTCGGCGAGCATCAGATCCTGCGGTGTGGTGACTTTGAACGCGAGTGGGTCGCCGTCCGTGACGAGCACCGGTATGCCGAGGGACTCGACCAACATGGCGTCGTCCGTGACGTTCTCCGCGACCCCAGTGTGGGCATGCGCATTCCGAAGGGTTGCAGCGTCGAACCCCTGGGGAGTCTGGATCGCCCTCAGCGACGCGCGGTTGGGAGTCGCCGTCACGATGCCTTCGTCCACCACCTTGATGGTGTCGGGTACCGGAATTCCAGGCACGACGGCGGCGGCACCTCCGGCGACGGCGTTCACGACCGAGCGGAAGACCTGCGGCGGGGTGAGGGCACGCGCCGCGTCATGAACAAGGATGATCTGAATGCTTTCGGCCAGTCCGGCGAGGCCCGCCCGGACGGATTCAGGGCGGCTTGCGCCGCCGTCGACCACGGTGATTTTCACTGTGCTCGGTGGCAAGGCCTCGATGATCGCGCGCAGTTCGGTGTTGCCCCTCGGGACAACCACACAAACGTGTTGCGCGAGGCCGGAGGCAAGAACGCCGTCGAGCGCGTGCTCAAGAAGGGTTCGCCCCGCGCAGCGCACCAAGGCCTTGGGCATGCCCCGGCCGAGCCGCTGACCGGCCCCGGCAGCAACGAGCACTACTCCGACGTGGGAAGGATCTGCAGACACAGCTTTACCCTACGCGAGGGCCCGGATGAGTTGCGCAGACCATCCGGGCGCAATGGACCTGCGCCCATAATCCAAGCAGACAAACGAGCCGACAAAAGAAGAGGGACCGCCTTCGCGGTCCCTGATCTTCGTGGCTAGGAAGCCAGTACCTCGTCGAGTACGGTGGCTGCCTTTTCTTCGTCCGTCTTCTCTGCCAGAGCAAGCTCCGAGATCAGAATCTGGCGGGCCTTGGCGAGCATCCGCTTCTCACCGGCTGACAGGCCGCGATCGTGATCCCTGCGCCACAGGTCCCGAACCACTTCGGCAACCTTGATGACATCGCCCGAAGCGAGCTTCTCAAGGTTGGCCTTGTAGCGGCGCGACCAGTTAGTGGGCTCTTCAGTGAACTCGGCGCGAAGTACGTCAAATACGTGCTGCAGGCCTTCCTTGCCCACTACGTCGCGTACCCCTACGAGGTCAACGTTCTCTGCTGGAACTTCAATGGTCAGATCACCCTGCGCCACCTTGAGCTTGAGATACATCTTCTCTTCGCCCTTAATAGTGCGCATCTTGATCTCTTCAATCTTCGCTGCGCCGTGGTGAGGGTAAACAACTGTTTCGCCGACCTCAAAAACCATGTGGATAATCCCCTTTCCCGCAGATCAGTTTATCACGAAAACGACACGCCCATTACGCGTTTTCGCAGGTCAGCGGGGCGAACGGCGATCAATTAGCTATGATTCCGCTCTTGACTCAGGGCACATTAGATGCTTGCAGGTCACCCGGCGGGGAGTACCGAGTCCGTAAACTTCGCCCGATGCCGATAGGCTGTCCAGTAGCGAAAGTCCATCGGTCAGCATGACCATACCCTCAGGAGTTAGTGCCGTGAAGAGTGCCCCGAAGAAACGAGTACAGCTGGCAGTAGCCGGGTCCGCTGTACTGGCTCTCCTTGGAGCCACCGGCTGTTCCGCCACCAGCCTGCAGGCGACCACCATCCAGTACTCCGCTTCGGATGGAATTGTGGAGCGAGTGGGCCCGGTCCTGCTGCGCAACGTCCTGATAGTCACCTCCGAGGAGGGCGAGCCGGGAACGCTTCTGGGCACCCTGTTCAACGAATCGGATTCCACCGTTCAGGTCACCATTGACGGCGAGAACGAGAATTCGCAGATCACCATCCCGGCTGAGGGAAAGTACGTCTTCGAGGACGAAGTCGACGACGACGGCACGCTTCAGGGAATCAGTGAGATCCCGGGCGCCCTGGTTGACCTTGAGTTCACGGTGAACTCAGAAAGCGAGACCTTCCGGGTACCGGTGTTGGACGGAACGCTGGAGGAATACCGCGAATACGTTCCGGGCGGATTCACTCCCGAGCCTTCGCCGTCTGAAGAAGTAGCCGAGGAAGAGCACTAGAGGCAAGACGAAATGGGCGCCGGTCACGATGACCGGCGCCCATTTTGCTTTCTGGAGCTCACGGCTCGTATTTGTAGCCCAGTCCGCGCACTGTCACGAGGTGCCGCGGCGTCGACGGGTCCGGTTCGATCTTGCCGCGCAGCCGCTTGACGTGGACGTCCAGCGTCTTGGTGTCGCCCACGTAGTCCGAACCCCACACGCGGTCAATCAGTTGGCCGCGGGTCAGCACCCGGCCGGAGTTACGCAGCAGCATTTCCAGCAGCTCGAACTCCTTGAGCGGCAGCGACACATGCTCTCCGTTCACGCTGACCACATGGCGCTCGACGTCCATGCGTACCGGACCGGCTGCAACGGTGCTGGATACCAGTTCTTCGGGTTCGGCCTGCCTGCGCAGCACCGCACGTACCCTTGCCACCAGTTCCCGTGAGGAATACGGCTTGGTCACGTAGTCATCCGCACCCAGCTCGAGTCCCACAACCTTGTCGATCTCCGAGTCCTTGGCGGTCAGCATGATCACCGGGACACTGGAGCGCTGCCGCAGCTGCCTGCACACCTCAGTGCCGGAGAGTCCGGGCAGCTGGAGGTCCAGAAGGACAAGGTCCGCTCCGGCGCGGTCGAATTCGGTCAGAGCGTCCAGACCGTTGTCGACGACGACGGCGTCGAACCCCTCCTTGCCCAGCAGGTATGACAGGGGGTCGCTGAAGGAGTCTTCGTCCTCAACGATCAGGATGCGGCTCACGCTTTCACTCCTTGGTTCTGGGCGTTAGCGCCCTTCGCACTCTTCACGGTTTCGTGTTTCCTGCCGGCGCCTTCGGCGACATCGCCGCCTGGCTCGGCGACGCCGTCGTCGTCAGTTGTCTCCATTTCCGGCAGGCGGACAGTGAACGTGCTCCCCTGCCCGGGCTGGGACCAGACAGTCACCTCTCCGCCGTGGTTCGACACCACATGCTTGACAATGCTGAGGCCCAGGCCCGTGCCGCCGGTCTGCCGGGAGCGCGCAGCATCGATGCGGTAGAAGCGCTCGAAAATGCGTTCCTGTTCCTCCGGCGTGATGCCGAGCCCCTGGTCGGTGACTGACACCTGGGCCAAGCCCTCACGGGAGCGCAAGCCTACCCCTACCCGCGTTTTCTCCGGGGAGTAGCGGATGGCGTTGTCGATGAGGTTGCGGAAGGCGGTCATCAGGAGATCCGGGTCGCCGTACACCTGGGCGTCGATCCTGCCGCCGACGACGATGTCGATCTGCTTGCTCTCCGCCGGGAGCTTGTTGCGGTCCACGGCCTCGGCGATCACAGTGTTGATGTCCACCGGCTTGCCTCGCCGCACCACGTCGGTGCCCTGGAGCCTGGACAGCTCTATAATGTCCTGGACCAGCGCTGAAAGCCGGCCGGACTCCTTATGCATGCGCTGGGCGAAGCGGCGTACGGCCACCTCGTCGGAGGCGGCGTCATCGAGCGCTTCCGCCAGCAGTGAGATGGCGCCGACGGGAGTTTTCAGTTCATGCGAAACGTTCGCCACGAAGTCGTTGCGGATCTCTTCGGTTCGGGTGATCTCCGTGCGGTCATCGGCCAGGATCAGGATGTATTCCTCGCCCAGTGCCGCAACCCGTGCCTGCACAACGATGGTGCCCTGGCCGAGCGGCCCTCGCGGCAGCTCGAGCTGCCGTTCCTCGATAACGCCGTCGCGGCGGACACGGGACGTCAGTTCGAGAAGCTCGCGGTGAACAACCGTATGGCCCCGAACCAGGCCGAAGGCATATGCGGCCGGACTTGCACGGACTACGCCGTCGATCGCGTCGACGATGAGGTAGGCGCGCCCGACGACGGACAGGACGTCGGCGGCGCCTTTCGGCAGGACCGGCTCATCCGAGTCCATGCGGGCTCGCCGCTGCGCTTCACTGAGCCGATGGGCCAGCATCCCGGCAACGCCGATGGCGAGGCCGACAAGTCCGGCGATGAGGCTCAGCAAAACGGGATCCACAAAAACTAGCTTAGGGCGTGACTGGGCGGACCCATGCTGATCCGGTGGCATTGGACCAGTCGTTCAACTAACGTTCACCTAAAGGTGCGTGACTTGTAATGGGCAACTGAAAACGTGCTGAACAGGACTGCGCATCTGCGCCCGTTCAGCACCTCAAAGGGAAAGGACGCCCACGTGCGTAAGGTTTTTCAGGCGGAGCTTCACCAAATCGGCGAAGAACTCATCGAGATCTCCCAGCTGGTATCCGAGGCCATGCAGAAGGCCACGAGCGCGTTCGAGTCAGCGGACACCGAGTTGGCACAGGAAGTCATTGCCGCGGACGCCCGCATCGACTTCCTGCAGAATGACCTGGATGAGCGCGCCATCGACGTTCTTGCCCTGCAGGGTCCGGTTGCAAGTGATCTGCGCATGATTGTCGGAGCGCTTCGAATGAGTGCTTCGCTGGAGCGGATGGGAGACCTCGCCCGCCACATTGCGCAGCTGGCCCGGCTGCGCTTCCCGGACAACGCTATTCCTGAGAGCATCCGGCCCACGTTCGCCGAGATGGCCGAACTCGACATCGCGATCACCGCCAAGGTCACCGAGCTCCTCGAGACCCGCAACCTTGAGCTGAGCAACGAGGTGTATGCCCACAACGCCCGCATCAATGAGCTGCACGCCGGTGTTTTCAAGGCCATCGCGGCGGCCGATTGGGACGCCTCTTCTCCCACCACGGTGGATGTCACCCTCGCCAGCCGCTACTTCGAGCGCTTCGCGGACCACGGCGTATCCGTTGCCCGCAAGGTGACCTACCTGGTAACCGGTGAATGGCAGCCGAGCGCTCCGCTCAACTAACGCTTTTTCTTAAGGCTCACAGCACGACGACGGCCCGCTCCCTTTTGGAGGCGGGCCGTCGTCGTACTGGTTACCCGATAGAGCCAGTGCTTGTCAGTGCTTGGCCTTACCCTGATTGGCGACCGCTTCGATGGCGGCTGCAGCGGCATCGGCGTCGAGGTAGGTACCGCCGGCCTTGACGGGCTTGAGATCCTCGTCCAGTTCGTACACAAGAGGAATGCCGGTCGGGATGTTGAGCGAAGCGATATCGCCGTCGCTGATCCCGTCCAGGTGCTTGACCAGCGCGCGCAGCGAGTTACCGTGCGCGGCAATCAGGACGGTCTTGCCAGCCTTGATGTCCACTGTGATGTCCGACTCCCAGTACGGGAGGAAGCGCTCCAGGACATCCTTGAGGCATTCAGTGCGCGGCACGTCGTCGCCAAGGTCTGCGTAACGGGGATCACCCACCTGTGAGAACTCGCTGGAATCCTCCAGCGGGGGCGGCGGTGTGTCATAAGAGCGGCGCCACTCCATGAACTGGTCCTCGCCGAACTCGGCGAGGGTCTGCGCTTTGTCCTTGCCCTGAAGCGCGCCGTAGTGACGCTCGTTCAGCCGCCAGTCACGCTTGACGTCAATCCAGCTTCGATCAGCCGCTTCCAGCGCCAGGTTCGCGGTGATGATGGCACGCTTCTGCCGGGAGGTGTAGACGACATCGGGAAGGACATCATGCTCGACCAGCAGTTCTCCGCCACGTACGGCTTCCTTGCGGCCCAGTTCCGTCAACGCCACGTCCACCCAGCCCGTGAAAAGGTTCTTTTCATTCCACTCGCTCTGGCCATGACGCAGCAGGATCAGTTTGTAAGAAGTCATGGTCCCAGTCTGCCGTATTGCGCGAAGTGAAACACCCGCGGAGGCACTCTGTTACCGGTGCCGTAGCCTTGTACGGTGCCTGAGAGGAAGCCCGCAAAGCCTGTTGGGGCGATCACCCGGGGCACCACCAACCCCAATCGGCTCAGGCGCATGGACCGGTGGCTGGCCGGACCGCAAGCGTGGCGCCTGCGCGCGGCGTCAGACCCATTGGTGGTGGATCTCGGTTACGGCGCTTCCCCCGTGACCGCCGTCGAACTCCACAATCGGTTACGGCTGATTCGTGACGACGTTGAGGTACTCGGCGTCGAAATCGATCCGGAGCGTGTCCGGGCTGCCCTCCCCCTCGAGCGTCCGGGCCTGCGGTTTGTTCAAGGCGGTTTCGAGATCCCGGTTGCCGGGCGGCGCCCCGTCATTGTCCGTGCTTTCAACGTCCTGCGGCAATATGGGGAGGATCAGTACCTTGCCCATTGGGACCGCGTGCGGGGGCGTCTCGCCCCGGACGGCTTGTTTGTGGACGGAACGTGCGATGAGATCGGGCGCCGTTCGACCTGGGTAGCCGTTGATACTGCGGGGCCGGTTTCGCTCACCATTTCGCTGCGGTTCGGGGTGTTCGCGGTGCCGTCCGACGTCGCGGAACGGCTACCAAAGGCGCTGATCCACCGGAACGTTCCCGGCGAACGGGTCTTTGACTACCTGCAGGCGCTAGACCGGGCGTGGCTTGATGCGGCCCCGCTGTCATCCTTCGGCATGCGGCAACGCTGGATGGGCATGTGTGCTGCCATGCGTGCTGCGGGCTGGCCGATCCTCGATGGGCCCGCGCGCTGGCGACTCGGTGAAGTGACCGTGGTGTGGGACGCGGTTGAACCTGGCTAGTTCACCAGGATCCGTAGCCGCCGCCGCTCTGGACTTCACTCACGGCTGGCTTCACATCGGCGAGGTAGACGCAGGCGGCGATCACGGCGACGAGCTGCAGGATACCGAAGAGCCCAAAGGCGCCGAACCATGCCGTAAAAGCGCCGACAGCCGCGGAGCCGCCGGTCATGCCGAGCCAGAATCCCTTGGTGCGTTTGAAGGTCGCTTCGAAGGACGCGGCCTTCCGCTTTGCGCAGTCAGCCAGCGCCCAGAGTTCGATTCCGAGCGCGAGGAAGGCAAGGCCCCGAAAGAGCCAAAACTCTGATTCCAGCACAATGTCCACGGTTCAAGCCTAACGGGTGGAAGCGGCCGAGGAGAGCGCCTGGTCGAGATCCGCCCATAGATCCTCGACATTCTCGATGCCGACCGAAAGCCGCACCAGCGCTTCGGGGACGGTCAGCGGCTCGCCGGGCTGGCGCCGTCGTCGTTCCACCAGCGATTCGACGCCGCCCAATGAGGTGGCCGGGAGCCAAAGGCGGACGCCTTCGACGAGGGCATCGGCGGCTTCCCTGCTTTCGAGTTCGATGCTCACGATTCCGCCATAGCCCTTCAACTGTTCGGTGGCTCGCTCATGGCCGGGATCCTGGGGCAGGCCGGGGTAACGCACGCGTTGAATCGCCGGGTGACTGGCCAGTCGCTGCGCGAGTTCCAGGGCGTTTGCCTGGCTGCGCTCCATCCGCAGCGCGAGGGTACGCAGTCCGCGCAGGGCGAGCCACACTTCGAACGGGCCGGCAATGGCGCCGTGCAATGTCCGGTGGGTCTGCAGTTTGGCGCGCAGCTCTTCGCTCGAGGTGACCAGCGCGCCGAGGACGACGTCGGAATGGCCCGCCAGATACTTGGTCACTGAGTGGAGTACGACGTCGGCACCGTAGTCGAGCGGACGGCACACCAGGGGTGTGTTGAAGGTGTTGTCGACGACGACGGCGGCACCCTTTTGATGGGCGGCCTCCGTGAGCTTGTGTGTTTCGGCGACCTCGAGCATCGGGTTGGTGGGGCTTTCGAGCCACAACATGCTGGCGCCGTCGAGCTGTTTGATGACCTGATCCGTGTCGGCAATATCCACTTGCCTTACTGTGAGGCGGCCACGCCCTTCTTCTGCGAGCGCGAGGGAAATCGACCCACCGTAGGCGTGCCGTGGGATGACGACCGTGCCGCCGGTTGGAACAAGTGACAACGCGGCCGCGGCAGCCCCGAGGCCGGATGCGAAAACGAGGGCCGCGAGGGTTGCGCCCTCAAGCTCGGCAAGGGCTTCCTCGAACGGGTCCCAGGTGGGATTCGACATCCGCCCGTAGATGCGGTCGGCTCCCGCGGGTGGGACGGTTTCATGGAAGGTGGAGGAGAGGACGATCGGCGGGTTCACCGGGGAATCGTGCTCGCGCGGCGGGCGGCCTGCGGCCACCGTGAGCGTGTCCGGGGCAAGGTGCGCGTGGTGGGTCATCCGATCAGGTTAAGGCTCGTGACTGGGTGTTCCTGAATCGAGGGGCCAAATATGACCAAGTTTTGGGGGTGAAGTGGTTATTAGTGGCCGCTGGATGCAGATAGTCCACAGGCGGGGTCCGCTGGCTCCGGAGTGTCAGGGCGAGTCGGTAGGCTGAAGCGGTGACCAATCAGACCACCCGCCATAGCCGTGGCATGTTCATTGCGTTCGAGGGCGGAGACAGCGCCGGCAAGTCCACGCAGGCGGCGCGACTGGCAGAGGTGCTCGACGCTGAGGGCCATACGGTGTTGCGCACGCGAGAGCCCGGCGGCACCGAGATCGGCGAGAAGCTGCGTTCCCTGGTGCTCGATCACGGGCAGGGGCACATCGATCCGCGAACCGAAGCGCTGATCTTCGCCGCCGCCCGTGCCGCCCACGTGCACCAGGTGATCATGCCCGCGCTGGAGCGGGGCGACGTCGTCGTTTGTGACCGCTATATCGACTCATCCGTGGCCTATCAGGGCGTGGGGCGTGGGCTCGGCGTGGACAGGGTGCTGGAGGTCAACCTCTGGGCGGTCGAGGGTCTTCGACCGGATCTCACCGTGCTGCTCGACGTAGACACATCGGAGGGACGGGGGCGGCGCACCTCCTCGTTCTCGGCTGAAGACCGGCTGGAATCCGAGCCCGATGCGTTCCATGAACAGATCCGTGCGGCGTTCCGCGACCGGGCGGCGTCGGATCCGGAACGATACCTCGTCCTGAATGCCTCCGAGCCGCTGGACGCCCTCGCGACCACCATTCTCGACGCAGTGCGGGAGCAGCTGGCATGAGCGTGTGGACCTTCCTCACCGGCCAGTCCGCTGCAGTCGAGCAGTTGCGCCGTGCCGCAGCTTCCGAGCGGCCCAGCCACGCGTGGCTCTTCACCGGACCGCCCGGATCAGGACGTTCCAACGCCGCACGCGCGTTCGCCGCGGCACTTTTGTGTGACCGCCCTTCGCTGGATGAGCGGGGATGTGGCGAGTGCAAATCATGCACAACGGCGTTGGCCGGCTCACACGCGGACATCACCAACGTGACCACCGAGAAGGTCACCATCAGCATCGATGAGGCCCGCGAACTGGTTCGCAAGGCACAGGACAAACCGGCAACGGGCAGGTGGCGGGTCATCATCGTTGAAGACGCCGACCGCATGCAGGAACGCAGCACCAATGTGCTCCTCAAAGCGATTGAGGAGCCTCCCCCTCGCACCATCTGGCTGCTCTGCGCACCGAGCCCGGGCGATGTGCTCGTCACGATCCGCTCGCGCTGCCGGTCAGTGAGCCTGCGGGTCCCTCCAGTGGATGCCGTCACGGAACTGCTCGTCCAGCGGGACGGGATCGATCCGGTAATCGCGGAGGTCGCTGCGCGCGCTGCGCAGAGCCACATCGGGGTGGCCAAGCGGCTCGCCACCGATGAGGCTGCGCGGGAACGTCGCAACCAGATTGTCCGGTTGCCGCTGAACCTGCGAAACATTGCCGGCGCCATGAAGGCTGCGGCGGACCTGGTGAAGCTCGCCGAGGCCGAAGCGCAAAGCTCATTCGAACAGCGCGACGCCGAGGAGAAGGCAGCGCTGCTGGTTTCCCTCGGGGCGCCGGAGTCAGGCGCCCTGCCACCCGCGATCCGCTCACAGGTCAAGCGACTGGAAGACGATCAGTCCCGGCGAGCCAAGCGCTCCAAGAACGACTACTTCGACCGCGCCCTCACCGACCTCACCTCCTTCTACCGGGACGTCCTGATGCTGCAGCTCGGCACCGGCGGTCAACTCGTGAACGAACCGCTTCGGCCTGAGCTGGAACGCTACGCCGAGCACGGCACACCTGAACAGACCCTGACGCGGATCGAAGCCATCAACAAAGTGCGCACGCGGATCGTTGGAACCAATATTGCTCCCCTGCTCGCCATCGAAGCGATGACCGTGAGCCTGCTGCCCGAAAAGGAACTATCCGCGTGACATACTCCCAACCCAAGCGCCGCTCAACGTGGCGTGCGCTGGCGGGCGCTGCCGCCGTCGTCGTTGGCCTGGTGCTTTCCGGCTGCACGGCGGGACCGGAGATTGGCCAGACCACCGCGCCACAGGAAGCCATTGGGGAGGTTCCGGGCGAGCTGCGGGAGTTTTACGAGCAAGAGGTCGCCTGGGAGGAATGTGAGGACGGTTTCGCCTGCGCCACGGTCGAGGTGCCGCTCGACTACAGCGACCCGGACCGGGAGTCGATCGAAATCGCCGCGATCCGGATGGATGCCTCGGGCGATGCGCAGGGATCGCTGCTCGTGAATCCCGGCGGGCCGGGAGGCTCGGGCTTCAACTTCGTGCGGGACTCGGCGGAGTTTGTGCTCAGCGACCGGTTGCGGCAGTCCTACGACGTGATCGGGTTCGATCCCCGTGGAGTAAACCGGTCCTCGGCCGTGGAGTGCCTGACGGACGAAGAACGCGACGAGGCCCGCGCCGAAACCATGCCGGCGGATGTCACCGACGCGGAAGCGCTGGCCCTGTTGGAAGCGGAATCTGCGGAGTATGCGGACCTCTGTGCGGAGCGCACCGGCGAGCTGCTCGGGTTCGTAGATACGGTGAGTGCCGCGAAGGACATGGACATCCTGCGGGCGCTCGTGGGCGATGAGCAGCTCAACTACCTTGGTTTCTCGTACGGCACCCAGCTCGGCGCCGCCTACGCTGAGCTGTATCCGGAGAAGGTGGGACGCTTCGCGCTTGACGGCGCGGTGGACCCGTCCCTGAGCGCTTCCGAAATCACGTTGGGTCAGGTCGAAGCCTTCCACGAGGCGCTGCGGAGCTACGTCACAGACTGCCAGACGAAGAACGACTGCCCCCTTCCCGGTGATGTGGAGGAAGGCGTCGGCGTGATCGACGAACTGTTCGAATCCATTGAACAGAGCCCCATGACCGCAGCCGACGGACGGCTTGTCACCGTGGGCACCTTCTTCCAGGGCTTTGTACTGCCCCTGTACGACAGCGCCAGCTGGACAGCGTTGACCGTTGCACTTGATCTGGCACTGCAGGGCGATCCCACTGAGATGCTCCGCTTCGCCGACCTCAGCGCTGAGCGGGAGCCCGACGGCGATTACCTCACCAACGCCGGTGCCGCCTTCACGGCGGTGAACTGCCTCGACTACCCCATGCCTGCAGAGCCAGAGGTGCTGGCTGAAGAAGCGGAAACGCTCGAGGCGGCGTCGTCAGTGTTCGGTGAGTACCTGAGCTACGGCGCGCTGGCCTGCGAGGAATGGGCCTACGAGCCGGTGCTGGAGCCCTCCCCCGCCAGCGCTCCGGGTGCGGCGCCGATGATTGTCATCGGGACCACCGGCGATCCGGCGACCCCCTATGACTGGTCGCTCGCCCTGGCCGATCAGCTCGAATCCGCCGTCCATGTGACCTGGGAAGGCCAGGGCCACACCGCCTATGGCCGCTCCGATCAGTGCATCGAAAACATCGTGGACGACTACCTCATCGAGGGAACCGTGCCCGACGACGGCGTGCGCTGCTGATTTTGACCGGTGAGCTCAGGCTCTTATACAGTTGTTCCTTGTTGAACGGGTATATCTACCCGCGAAACTAGCCTCCTTAGCTCAGTCGGTAGAGCGTCTCACTCGTAATGAGAAGGTCGCCAGTTCGACTCTGGCAGGAGGCTCTTTTTGTGCCCGGAACCCACTGCGCCCACAGCGGCAGGGGTTTCGCCGATCGCTATCTCACGCAAGAATGGAAAGCATACTTACCATTCTTCTCGAGAGGACCTCACCATGGAAACCGATCGGCCCCTTGCACTCGTGACCGGCGCTTCAAGCGGAATCGGTTATGAGCTGGCGAAACAGTTTCTGTCCAACGGCTTCGACGTCGTCGTCACCGCGGAAGATGCGGAGCTCACCACTGCTACGCGAAACCTGGAGGGCCTTGGCGGCTCCGTCCAGGCAGAACAGATCGATCTCGCACAGCAAGACGGCGTCGAAAGGCTGTACGCAGCGGTCGCGGCGCTGAACCGTCCGCTGGACGCTGCCGTCCTGAATGCAGGGGTGGGCGTCGGCGGCCCTTTCCTGGAGAACAGCCTTGATGACGAACTCCGCCTCATTGACCTCAATGTCGCCTCCACCGTTGCACTCGCCAAGCGGATTGCCTCGGACATGGTGGCGCGCGGTGAGGGGAGGATCCTGTTCACGTCTTCCGTGGTGTCCCGAATGCCGGCGCCGTTCCAGGCCGTTTACGGTGCGTCGAAGGCCTTCGTCCAATCGTTTGGGCAGGCCCTGCGCAACGAACTCAAGGACACAGGCGTCACCGTGACCACCCTCCTTCCCGGGCCTACGGACACCGAGTTCTTCGAGCGGGCGGGCCTGGAGGACACCAAAGTTGGTGCCGACGAGAAGGACGATCCCGCGCTCGTAGCCGAACAGGGCTTCAAGGGGATGATGAGCGGTGATGGCAACGTACTCGGGGGTTCCCTGAAATCGCGCGGCATGGGATTGAGCGGCAACGTGACACCTGACGCCGCAGGCGCTGAAATGAACCGGAAGATGAACGAGCCGGGCTCTGCGAAGAACTAACTCTTCGGAAGGCCCAACTGCGCGCGGAGGCGGGCTTCGGCGTCGTCGTCGGCTTTCGCGGCGGCAACGTTCGCCTCCGACACAGCCCGCAGCACTTCCTCGCGCTGGATGGGGACGCCGCGGGGCGCGTCGATGCCGATCCGGATTCCCTCTCCCCGGGAATCGAGCACGGTGATGACAATGTCGTCACCGATCAGGATCTGCTCCCCAACCTTGCGTGTAAGCACCAGCACCCGTTCACTCTATCGCGGCGTTGGCGGCTGCTACGCGCGGCATCCGGTCGACCGAAATCGACAATCGCGCGCGATTGCGTCTCGAATAAGCGGAATTCGACCGAAATCAACAGCTAGAGGACCGGGGCCGCTGCCCGCACCCCATCCACCCAGCCGACCGGCAGGCCGAGCTGGTTCACGGTCGCGGGCGTCGCTGTGAGTGCTGCCCCGAGAACCGCCAGCCCATGAACATCGACGGCGGCACGCACCTCGGACGCCCACGTTGCGGTATCGGCGGGCTTGCGTCCGGCGTCGACCGCGAGCCACACCTGGTCCGCCTCGAGCTGGGCGAGCACCGGCCCGTCGAAGCCAGACGGCGGACGCTGCAGGACGAGGAACACCGGGAATCCGCCCCGCACACCGGACGCGCGCAGCTCCGCGGTGGCGAGGCGCGCGTAGGCGGCCACGCCGTCGTCGTCGTCGTCGTGGGCTTGGACCGCCTGTGCAGGCAGGTCCAGGAAGGAGGCCATCTGGCGCGCAACGGTCAGCGGATCAGCATCAAGACCAACGACGACGGCGAGATCCCCCGGGCGCGCCGGCAGCGGTGGCACCCGCTCGGCAGAAACCAGCGCGGGCGGCGGTGTGGTGTTGAACGTGAGGTCGTCCATGAGGGCGGCGAAGAGGTCGCCTCCGGTCGACACGGACGGGTGCAGCTGCGCCTCGACGGATTCGGCATGTTGCAGGAGCGCGTCAATCCCAGAAGCGCCGCGCGCGCCGGCATCCGCAGCGACGCTCGCCGCCCGCCGCCCGCGCCGCCGTTGAGGTGAAGGTTCAGGGTCAGGCAGCTCGACAGTCACCTCGTAGTGCCGCCGTGCGAAGTACCCATGGATGCCGCCGACGGTCACCAGCTCGGCGCCAACAATCTGCGCGCCGGGCCCATGCTGAGCCCGCACCTGCTCGCGCAGTTCCTCAAGCGTTGCGCCCTCAAGACGCAATAGTCTCGGCGACACGTACCACCCCCACGGTCTCGATGGTCACGTTGGCGCTGGTCACTTCGGAGTAGGACAGCACCGGCAGACCACTGGACTGACCCGCCACCAGCCGCCGGATGGCCGGCCGCAGCGCGGGTGCGCACACGAGGACGGCGTTCTGGCCCGTCGATTCAGCCCGGGACACGGCGTCCTTCACCGACGCGAGGACCCGCTCGGTGCGGTTGGCGTCGAGCAGGATCTGCGTCCCCTGTTCAGACGGCCGGAGCCCCTCGAGCATGGACTGTTCAAGCAGCGGATCGATCATGATCACCCGGAGCAGTCCGCCGTCCAGGTACTGGGCCGTCAGCGCCGGGCCGAGTGCCTGCCGGGCAGCCTCGACGAGCCCCTCCGGATCGGTGGACGACTTCGCCCGCAGGGTGAGCGCCTCGTAGATCCGGGCGAGGTCGTTGATGGGAATCTGCTCGGCCAGCAGCCCCTGCAGTACCCGCTGCACCTCGGCAAGGGAGAGCAGCCCAGGCGTGAGTTCCTCCACAGCCGAGGGATTCACCGCGCGCACGCCGTCGGTGAGCACCCGCACATCCTCGCGGGTCAGCAGCCGCGCCGCATTCCCCGTGATGACGGCCGAGAGGTGCGTGACCAGGACGGACACCCGGTCGATCACCGTGGCCCCGGACATTTCCGCGTTGTGCCTGAGCTCAGCCGGCACCCACTTCCCCGCAAGGCCGAACACCGGCTCCACCGTCGCTGTTCCCGGCAGCGATGCCAGGTTGTCCCCCAGCGCCAGCACCTTCCCGCGCGGTGCCTGGCCCCGCCCGGCTTCAACGCCGGCGATCCGGATCACATAGGTGGACGGCGGCAACTCCAGATTGTCGCGCGTACGGACCGGCGGAACCACGACACCAAGTTCGACGGCGATCTTCCGGCGCAGCGCGCGCACCCTCCCGAGCAGGTCATCGGATGCCCCTGAGACCACATCGACCAGGTCCGGCGCGAGCATGATCTCGAGCGCATGCACGCGCATCTGCTCAAGCAGGTCCTCGGTGCTGTCGGTCGAGGGCGCGGTCTCGACTTCGCCCGCCGAGGTGGCGGCGCCGTCGTCGTCGTTGGCTTTGACCCGCTGGGCGAGGATCAGCAGCACACCGCCCACAGCCAGGAAGGCCAGGATCGGCATCCCTGGGATGAAACCCATGACAATCGCCGCGCCGCCGGCAATCCGCAGCGCCACCCGTGACTGGCCCAGCTGGGAGGACGCGGTGGAACCCATGTCGGAGGCGGCATTGGAGCGGGTGACGATCATGCCGGTCGAAACGGCCATCAGCAGCGCTGGGATCTGCGTGACCAGACCGTCGCCGATGGTCAGCAGGCCGTAGGTGCTGAGCGCTTCGCCGATGGACATCCCGCGCTGCAGCATGCCCATCGAGATGCCGCCCACAATGTTGATGATAATAATGATGATGCCCGCAATGGCGTCGCCCTTGACGAACTTCGAGGCGCCGTCCATTGCGCCGTAGAAGTCGGCTTCGGCGGAGACCTCGGCACGGCGTTCCCTGGCCTGGGTGTCGGTGATAAGGCCGGCGTTAAGGTCCGCGTCGATAGCCATCTGCTTGCCCGGCATGGCGTCCAGGGTGAAGCGTGCGCCGACCTCGGCCACACGCTCGGCGCCCTTCGTGACAACAACGAACTGGATGACCACCAGGATCAGGAAGATCACCGCGCCGATGACCAGGGACCCGCCTACGGTGACGTGGCCAAACGCCTCGATCACCTGACCGGCGTGGCCGTCCCCGAGGATAAGACGCGTAGAGGCGACGTTCAGGCCCAGCCGGAACAGGGTCGCGACCAGCAGCAACGACGGGAACACTGAGAAGTCCAGCGGGCGTTTCACGAACATCGTGGTCAGCAGGATGACCAGCGCCAGCAGGATGTTGACGATGATGAGCAGATCCAGCAGGAACACCGGCACCGGCACAACGAGCAGCATCAGGATGCCCACCACACCGATGGGCACGCCGAGCTTCATCAGGGATCGGTTCATGCTGGTGTTCCTCCAGGTTGGGCGAGCGTGTGGAGACCGCGTGCGGCTCCCTTGGCTTTGAGTGACATGACGAAGGCGAGCACGCGGGCGACGGCGTTGTACTGCTCCACCGGTATCTCCTCGCCGATTTCGCAGATACTGTGCAGGGCGCGGGCGAGCGGCACGTCGCGGACCATCGGGACGCCGTGCTTCTCGGCCTGCTCACGGATTTTCGCCGCGATGAGTTCAGCGCCCTTGGCGACAACGCGCGGCGCAGCTTTGCCCGGCTCATACTTCAGCGCTACGGCAACGTGTGTGGGGTTCACGAGTACGACGTCGGCGCCTCCCACCGCGGCGATCATGCGGTTACGGCTCATCGCCAGTTGGCGTGCCCGGCGCTGCGATTTGATCAGCGGATCGCCGTCGGTGTTCTTGTTCTCGTCCTTGACTTCCTTCTTGGTCATGCGGGTGCGCTTTCGGTTGCGCCGCGTGACCACGAGGATGTCGAGCGCGGCGAGGACCAGCCCGGCGGCGACCGCCGAGCGCAGGAGTGCCGCACCGCCGTCGTTCGCGGCCGTCAGCAGCGCGGCAACCGACAGTCCGCCTGCCGACATGAGCAGCGGCATCAACCCCTGCACCACCAGCACCAGTACGACGGCGACTACCGCTGTCTTGAGGACGGCCTTGGCGCCCTGCCAAAGCGCCTGCATACCGAACGTGCGCTTGATGCCGCTGACGAGGTTGAACTGCTCGAACTTGCCTTTGGCCTTGCGGAAGTGGATGCCGCCCTGCAGTGCGGCCGTTGCGAGGACGGTCACCAGGACCACACCGAGGAACGGCCCAAGGACTGTAAGCAGGGAATTCATTCCGGCACCGAGGGCGGCGAGCGCAGCTTCAGGATCAGGGCTTTCGATGACCGAACGGAAGGCGAAAACCTGGGAGGTGCCGGCGTCGGCCGCCCGTTCGATGGTGGGCGGGATCATGACGGCCGCCGCACCCATGCCGACCCACGCGGTGAGATCCTCGGACTTGGAAAGTTCACCCTTGGAACGGACCTCCTTCATCCGCTTCTGGGTGGCGTCCTCTGTCCGTTCCTCCGAGGTTTCGGACACCTACCCCACCCCCATTACAAGCCGCACGGCGTCATCGACCAGGGAGGAAACAATGCCGGGGAGCATGACGAAGACAATGGACGCGAGCCCGAGTGTGATCAGGATCTTCAGCGGAAAGCCGAGCGCAAATGCATTCAGGGCCGGGGCCACACGGGTCAGCAGCCCCAACCCCATGTCGGCGAGGAAGAGGACCAGGATCAGCGGGCCGGCGATCTGGACTGCTGCGAGAAACATCTGGGTCACGCCGGTGGTCATCGCCTCGACCGGGTCCGCGAGGTCGATGGCACCGCCGAGGGGCAGCGCCGCGAAGGTGCGCGACAGCCCGGCGATGATCAGCTGGTACCCGTCCGAGGCAAAGAGCAGCGCCAATGCCGTGATCTGGAATAGCCGGGCAAACTGGGCGCCGTTGACCATGGACTGCGGGTCGAAGCCCTGAGCGAGCGAAAACCCGCCGAACAGGTCAATAAGGCTTCCCGCGGACTGGATGGCCGAGAACACCACGAGCACCAGGAAACCCAGCGCGGCACCGATGACGAGTTCCAGCACCAGCGCGAGGATAAAGCCACCCGTCCCCGGGGACACATAGGTGTCAGTCACCTGTGGCGAGACGGCGAGCGCAAGCCCGACGGCGAGCATCGCTTTCACGCGCGCCGGGATGGCCTTGTAGGAGAAGGGCGGCGCAATGACGAGGAATGCGACCATGCGCACGCCCGCCAGCATGACGGCCTCGATCCACCCCTGGTTGATGGGAATCTCCATCAGCCGCCGCCGAGGAGACCGGGGATGCGCTCAAACATCTCGTGGGTGAACGACACCATCTCCGAGATCATCCAGTGTCCGCAAATCAACAGTGCGACGGCGACAGCAGCCGCCTTGGGCACAAAGGACAGGGTGATTTCCTGGATCTGAGTGATGGACTGCAGCAGCGAGATCGCGAATCCCACCACGAGTGCGGTGATAAGCACCGGCGCGGAGAGTTTCGCGGCGGCCCACAGTCCCTGGAGACCGATGTCGAGGACGGCGTTGGTATCCATCAGCGATAACTCCCCACGAGCGCGGTAATGATCAGCCCCCACCCGTCCACCAGGACGAAGAGCAGGATCTTGAACGGGAGCGAGATCATGACCGGCGGGAGCATCATCATGCCCATCGACATCAGCGCGGCGGACACCACGAGATCGATCACCAGGAACGGCACGAAGATCACGAACCCGATGATGAAGGCGGCACGGAGCTCGGAAATCATGAACGCCGGGATGAGGGTGGTGAGGGGGACATCGGAGGGGTTCGCTGGATTATCAATGCCCGCCGCCCGGGTCATGAGCGCGATGTCCTCCTCGCGAGTGTGCGCGAGCATGAAGGTCTGCAGCGGTCCGGCGCCGTCCTCCAGTGCCTGCGTGAAGGTGGTGTCCCCGTTGACGTAGGGCTGCACCGCGATCTCGTTGATTTCGGTCAGCACCGGCGCCATGATGAACAGCGACAGGAACAGGGCCAGACCCGCGAGCACCTGGTTGGGCGGGATCGACGGCAGGGACAGTGCGTTGCGGGTCATCGCCAGGACCACGAAGATCTTGGTGAACGAGGTCATCATCAGCAGGAGCGCCGGCGCCACCGACAGCAGTGTGATGCCGATGAGGGTAAGGACAGCGGCGCTCGGACCGCCGTTGATCCCGTTGATGTCGATGGACAGCCCGTCCTCCCCCGGCTCAGCGGGAACGGTCGGGTCAACCGGCGGTGCGGGCGGAAGCGGTTCGACGACGCCCGCGTGGGCCGGTGCACCGTTGGCCGCGAGGAGCAGGACGATCATGAGTACGCCGGCGAGTAGCAGGACTGCGCGGCGCACGGATACTGCCCGGAGTACCGGGACTCTCACCCCAGCCCCTGCCGGAAGGCATTGGCGGTCTGCTTCCAGGTTTCCGGTGAGAGGATTGAGCCCGCGAGGGGCGAGGTCGACGACGGCGCTTGCGGGTTGCGTGCGGCTCGGCGCCCGCGCTGCGTCTGATTCGTGCCGCGCCCGCCCTGGCCCGTGCTGCGTCCACCCTCACGTTGAGTGCTGAGATAATCGCCCTTAGCGGACGCTATTCCGCCATTATCTCCACACTCAGCGGGAGTTTGTTGCGCGCTCGAGCGGGACGCAAGGGTGAGGACCTTCGCGAAGGCGGTGGCGGCCTCGTCGTTCTCTGCATGTGGGACCGCAGTCAGCGCGGCCGGAGCGTCGCTGGTGTGCAGCACGTTCACGGACTGCTCGGTCACCCCGAGGAGGAATCGTTGCCCCTCCGCCTCGACGATGACCACCGATGCCTTGGGGCTGATCCCGTGCCTGGCCACAACGTTGACCGGGCTGACCTTGCCCCCGCGGCGCTGCGAGCGGGAGATCCTGCGGTGCATGTACCAGAGCAGACCGAGGACGACGGCGAGGGACAGCAGCACCCTCAGCGCCAGGATCACGGCGTCCATTTAGAGCGGGCCCTCGGAGACGTCGAGGATCTGGGTGATTCGGACGGCGTAATCCTGGTCGACGACCACCACCTCGCCGTGGGCGATCAGCCTCCCGTTCAGCAGTACGTCGGCGGGAGCGCCTGCCGAGCGGTCGAGTTCGATGACGCCGCCCGGCTCAAGGTCCAGCACGTCGCGGACCGACATGCGGGTGCGGCCGATCTCCACGGTCATCGCCATTTCGACGTTGCTGATCCGGCTGAGCCGGCCCGCGGCGTTACTCGCGGCCGAGCGGCGGGTGTGGTCCTGTGCACGGACGCGGATGGCAAACCAGGCGCGGGTGGCGCCGTCGTCGTCGTTCAGTTGGAAGAGGTGGGCGTCCGGCGCGGAAAGCAGCGCGGTTGCGTCGCCGGTCTCGGCGTCGCCAAGGACACCGTCACCGAGCGCTCCGGCCGCTGCCTCCAGCGCGGGCGTGAGAACATCCGCAGCTGAGATGAGGGTCGAATCCGTTCCGGCGGCGTGAGCGAGGAAGGACGAGTCGGCGAGCGCGATCGCCATCTCGGCTGAGTGCGCGCCCACAAAGGAAACGACGACGGCGGCCGCCGCGGCTGCCGCCGGTACCTGCGCCCCATGCGCGGACACGGCGCGCACCGGGCGCGGAGTCGGGAGCAGGGAGGCAAGGGCGTCAGCGGCTGCGCCTTCGCGGCGGGCAGAGGCGGGTGCGGTGGTCATTCAGGCGTTCTCCTCGGTATTCACGACGACGCAGGCGAGCCGGGATCCGGAGGATCCCACGGCCGCGTGTGCCAGCCGGTGGCCATTGACGACGACGTTGAGTGGGCGGTGCTGTGGGTGCGGCAGGGAGAGCAGGTCGCCGACGGCGAGGTCGAGGACATCGCTGGGCAGAACACCGACGGGCGCGAGCTGCAGCGAAACGTCGACCGGAACGTTGACGAGCTGCGCTTCGAGGAGGTCCCGGGCATTCTCGGTGGTTGCCGTCGGGTTCGCTTCGCCGAGTTGCGGGATGAGCAGGTCCGCGGGAATGGCCACGCTGGCCCGGCAGGCGCTGTCCCCCACCCGGATCTCGAACTGCGCCACGATCATGAGGTCCGCGGTGGCAGCCGCCTGTGCGAACTGGGCGTTGTACTGGACCGAGTGGAAGCCGAGTTCTGTGGTCAGCAGCGAGCCGAGCGAATAGTGGAGACCCTCAAGCGCGTCATCCATGAGCTTCTGGACGAGGGCGTGCTCAATGGAGGTGAACCTGCGCTCCCCCGGGAGGGCACTTCCCTGGCCGCCGAGCATGTGGTCGATCCAGTGCAGTGCCGCCGCGGCGGGGAACTGGATGACTGCTTTCGCCTCAACCTGATCCGTTGCGCACAGCACCATGGCCGTGGTGGGCGGCAGGGAGGCAGCGTACTCGTTGTAGGACTGCATGAGCACCTGTTCCGAGGTGATCTGGCAGATGAGGCGTATCTTCGCGGTGAGCTGTGTGGCCCATTGGCGGGCGAACGTCTCGAAGGCGACCTCGAGGACGCGGGAATGTTCACGGGCGAGGGTGGTGGGGCGGCGGAAGTCGTAAACGTGGATCGGCTTCTCGGGCGCCCTGTCCACCGCTTCTTGGGACCCTCCCTCGGGCATCGGCGCATGCACGCCCGTCCCCGCCGTTTCCGGGCGCGGTTCTGCGGGCACGCCAATAGCGGGGTGTTCCTGGACCGTCACGCAGGGCACTATCGGCAGGCGAGCGCAGTTCGTTAGGTGGTGGTGTTCTTTATAAGGGCCTCATCACGACGACGGCGGGTACCTGTTGCGTCAACTGGCCCTGAAACGCCTCACATGTTTCCGCTGCCAGGGAGTTTCGACGGCGCGGGCGTTGTAGTTTTCCCGCACGAAAGTGACCGCTTCGCGTGCCGGGACACCGTCCAGGACTGCGATACAGGCGAGCGCGGTTCCGGTCCTTCCTCTGCCGCCCCGGCACGCGATTTCCACGCGTTCGGCTGCAGCACGATTCCAAGCTTCTTCGAGGACCTGGCGCGCTCTGGTTCGATCTGCGGGTAGACGGAAGTCGGGCCATTGGATCCAGCGGCTCTCCCAGATCATTGGGTCCGGTTCCCTGTCCAGCAGGTAGACGGCGAAATCGGGGTGCGGACCGGGCGGCGTCGGCTGGCTAAGTGCACGACCCCTGATCAAGCGGCCGGAAGGCAGGTGAAGCACTCCGGGCGACGTCGGTTCCCACAAACCGTTCATGGGTTCGAGACTAGCGGCGGTTGTCATGAAATCGCGTCGATGCCGGCGGGGATGTGTGTGTTTGGGAAATGCCTCGTCTGCACTCGTTGCCTGCAGTGCCTGCAGAGCCTGCACTTTTCGAAAAGGGATAGTGCCACCTTCCGGCGTTTGCGCCAGCGGATTGTCGGCGTCGGCGCTGGCGTCGGAGTCCGCGTCGGATAATTGCGGTTCAGCCTTCCGGCGGTTCCCAGCCCAGTTCAATGCATGCTGCGCCAGAGCGCTTCACTTTCGACCGTCATCGCGTCAGTGTCCTCGGTCTCGATCGCTTCAAGGAAGGATCGGGCGGCAACGGGCACGGCGCCCTCCTCTGCGCTCGCGAGACTTTCTGTGATGTTCCGTTTGGCCCGACTCAAGAAATCCGTCGGCCTGCCCGTACTGATCCAGGACGCGTTGGTATTGCAAATGTCCGCGTGTGCGATCGGCGGTCCCGGCTTCCCGCATGCAGCCACCGTCAACAGGACACCGGCAAGTACAAAATGCGGAACGCGAGGGGCCAGCACCCGCCGTTTAGTGGGTGATCCGTTTGACACCGGTTCTATAGTCAGGCGGTCAGGCTGCATCTCGGGTGCTCCTGCTCGATGAGGGGCTCTGGTTAATAGTTACACTGTCCTACGACCGCACAGGCATCACAACCAGGCGCTGTTACAGCGCCCAGCGAGGACCGATCATGACTAACCGGGGTATCTGCGGCGTCGACATCGGCGGTACAGGGTGCCGCGCCATTGCCGGAAATATCGCACACGAAACCGGCGAACCGGTGCGGGTAGACGGCGGCGTGCGCATCGGACCTGAAGGCATCAGGATCCCGGAACTGCTCGACGTCGTCGGGCAAGCTGTGGAAGCCGCCATACACGCGGCCGGGGTGGAGCGACTAGATGTCCTCGCCCTCGGGCTTGCAAGCGTGCAATCGCTCATGGACGACCCGACACCCCTTCACACCGCACTCGCCGAGAGATTCGGCGTTCCCTTGACCATTGTCGCCTCGGACATCCTCACCTCGCATGTGGGCGCGCTGTCGTTCGAGCCGGGCGCTGTACTGGCTGCGGGCACGGGGACCAATGCCCTCGGAACCGACTTCGCATCGGTGTGGCGGCGCGTCGACGGTTGGGGCCATCTCCTCGGTGACACCGGGGGCGGCGCCTGGATCGGCAGGCAGGGACTCGAATCCGCATTCCGCAGCTTCGACGGACGGGGTGGATCCTCGCTTCTCCTTGAGGCGCTCCGGGCCCGGTTCGGCTCGCCGGAGATTCTACTCAAGGACGTGTACACGCGGCCGGACCGGTCGAAGATCCTTGCTTCCTTCGTTCCCGACATGGCGAAACTGGCCGACGACGGCGACACCGACAGCGCACGGATCTTCCGAGCCGCCGGACGCGAGCTGGCAACCACCGGAACTGCCGCCGTCGGCGACGGGATACCCCCGCGACTCGCGCTGGTGGGCGGGCTGTTCGACGCGACTCCGCTTCTCATGGAAGCGCTGAGAAGCGAACTGGACGCGCAACGCCCGGAGGTCGAACTGATCCCGGCGCGTGGTACGGCCATCGACGGCGCGTTTGCCTTGGCAGGTTCAGCAGCGGCTGACCCCGGTACGGCACTGAACCATCCGCCGTACGTGACCTCCCGCAGGCACGAGTAGCAGCAGCCTGCGCCCTGCCGTCCGCGATTCCGTGCAGGTCTGCGCCGCTCAGCAGCGTGTCGTAGCGGGACACGCCGAGAGTTGCGGAGCATTGCTCGGCATACCTGCGCGGAACGGGCGTGCACCCGCCCCGGTGCAGCTTATGCCGGCAGCACGCAGGCCGGCACGGGCAGCTCCAGTGACTCGACCTGAACCGCCCGCCCGGACGGATCACACCGGAGCACGTCCAGCGTTGACGAGTACTGGTTCGCGACGACCACCAGGTCCGCGGCGCCGTCGGCGGCGGCAACCACGGCGAAGTGCCGCGGCCACTGCCCGCCGATCGGGCTGTCAGCGAGGTGGGTAAGAGTCGCGCCCTCCCCCACCGCGAACGCCGACAGCACATCAGGTCCGCGGGTTGCGGCGTACAGCAGGTTCGCCGTGGCGGAGGAAACACCGACTCCGATATGCGATGGCTGACTCGGCTTGTCCTCGGAAGCCTGCGTCATGAGCGCGGCCTGACTGGACAGCACAGCACCATCCGGAACCGAGAGCACGTGCAGCCTGGCGTCCAGTTCTCCAACGACGACGACGGCACCCTCCCGCGCACCGGCACCCTCGCCGGCACCCTCGCCGGCACCGGCACTGTCGGCCCCGCCCGGCAGCGCGACCGCATGCCGGGGCCCGGTTCCGGGCGGCAGAACCGCGGCAATTCCGTCCGGACCGGCGGAGTTGAAGCGGCGAAACTCATCGGTGCCGAGGTCGCTCACCCACAGTTCACCCTGACCAGCGCCGGACACGACTTCGTGGACGAAGTGCGCGTGCGGGCCCTCCTGCCGGTCCTTGTTCACGCCGGAACCCGAGTGTTGGTGCGCTTGAAACTCCCCGGTTGGGACGCCGTCGTCGTCGAGGGAAATCTGCGTCACTACGCCGTCGCCGTAATTGGCAACCCAAAGCGTGTGCTGCTGCGCCTGGACATGGCAGGGCGAGCTGCCGCCGGTGGGGACGGTGCGCAGGTGCGTCAGCCCGCCGTCGTCGTGCGCGAATGCCGAGACCTCGCCCTGGGCCGTTTCGGCGACCGCGTACAGCACCGGGCTGGAAGGGTGGAAGGCGAGGAAGGAGGGCGACGGCGTCGTAATGGCCAGGCTGGCATCGCTGAGTTTCCCGGTCCGTCGGTCCAGTGTGACCTGCCAGATTCCTTCGCCGGAACCCGGCTCAGTGCCGTTCGCGGGGTAGGTGCCGATCCATAGCTTCGCGGTTTCCATGGCGACCATTCTGCCCCACTTCTGGGAAGCTACGGCGTTTCCCCGACAAGCTCGGGAATCAGCGCGCGTACATTTTCGGGCTGGTTGGACAGCGCAACGATGTCCACGCGCCGGTTCAGCTGCAGCTCCTCCTCGGTCATGCCGGCGGCCAGCGGACGAGACTCGCCGAACCCGACGGCGGCGGCCCGGTTCGGCTGCAGGCCGGACTTGCCGACCAGGTGCCGGACGACGTTCACGGAACGCTCCGTGGACAGCTCCCAGTCGAGCGGTTCGGGCGATCCGTCAGGCAGTTTCGCGGTGTGGCCTTCGACGGAGACCTTGTATTCGGTAGGCGTGAGCGCGGGCCCGATGATGTCCAGCACGTCGACGGTCTGCGGTGTCAGCACCGCACTGTCCGGCAGGAAGAACGTCTTCGAGCTGACCAATCGAACGGTGAGTCCACGTTCGTCGATCTCGTAGCGGACGGCGTCCTGCAGGTTCTTCTCCGTAAGGCCGGCGTCGATTTTCTCCTGCAGTGCGCGCAGGTTCTCCACCTCGATCATCGCCAGATCCAGGTCGGTCAGCTCCGCGGCCGGCCCTTCCTCGTTCACACGTTCTGGAGGAACCACGATGCCCTCAGCGGTATCCACTGCGGCCACTTCGACGGCGCCGAATCCCGTCGCAAGAGAGTTGCGCAGCTGCTCGAACTTCTTCTGATCCACCGTGGACATCGCGAACAGGACAATGAACATGCACATCAGCACGGTGACCATGTCCATGTAGGAGGCCATCCACCGTTCGTCGGGATGCTCCTCGCCCTCGTCAGCAGAACGACGACGGCGTCCGGGCCGCGGACTCATGCCGCTTTCGCGGCGGGCGGCTGATCCGCCTTCCCGCTCTTGGCTTTGTCTTTCGCCTTGGACTTCGAACGCGCGTGGTCCGGAACCATGGCGAGCAACCGTTCGCTGAGCAGGCGCGGCTGGCTTCCGGCCTGGACGGCGAGGATACCCTCCATGAGGAGGTTCATGCGGTCGGCTTCGAGGTCGGAGAGCCGCTTGAGACGGGTGCCGATCGGCAACCAGAGGAAGTTCGCGGAGAGCAGGCCCCAGAGTGTGGCGACGAACGCCGTCGCAATCATGGGCCCGAGCGTGTCCGGGCTGGAGAGGTTCTCGAGGACGTGGGTCAGCGAGACGACGGTCCCGATGATGCCGATGGTCGGCGCGTATCCGCCCATGCTCATGAAGAATTTGGAGGCTGTGCGGTCTGACTGCTGTTTGGTGTGGATCTCGTCTTCGAGGAGGGTTCGGAGTTCTTCGGAGTCGGTGCCGTCGGCGACATTCTGCAGGGCATTGCGCAGGAACGGGTCCTTGACGTTTGTGGCTTCCTGCTCCAGGGCGAGAAGCCCTTCGCTGCGGGCCTTCTCCGCGAACCCGACCACGCTGTCGATGACCTGCTGAGGTGGGGTTGGTTTGCCGATGAATGCGCGGGGCAGGGCCTTCACCGCGATGATGAAGTCCTTCAGTGTTCCGCCCGCTATTCCGACCGCGATTGTCGCGCCGAACACCAGAACCATGGGAGCCGGCAACAGGATGGCCTCGACGTGCGCGCCCTCGAGTTTGATCATCGCGAAAAGCGCCCCGAACGCTACAACGAGGCCGATGATTGTGGCCGGATCCATCTACTGCCTCCCGGGCCGCAGCGGGACGGCGGCCGTCGTCGTCGTTCCTGTGCCCGGCACGAGACCGAGTGCGCGCGGTGCTTCGGTTCCGGTGGGGAGGTCGCGGGCAAGTCTGATGATTTCCGCGCGGTAGGACGCGATCATCCCGATGACCTGGTCCATGGATTCCCGCACCACGAATTGGGCTCCGTCCACCAGTACCAGTGTGGTGTCCGGGCTGGCGTGGATCCTCTCGATGAGGTCGGGGTTCACCGCGAACTGGCTGTCATTGAGCCGGGTGACAACGATCATGGGCACGTCCTGGGCAGTTTGGATAAGGCCCCTGATGGCCTCAGCCTTTACTGTCGGACGGCGGCGCCTTTTTGTAAGCCCCGCGGGACTGATCTGTTTGGGCACGGATTGTCGGGTGCTGGGCAGCGCCGCCCCGATAGCGTGATTGGTATGCAGGACTGGAACCGGGCCATCGAGCTCATCGAAGCGGATCTGACGGCGACGATCGACGTCGGCGCGCTGGCGCGGGTCGCCCTCACCTCGGAATATCACTTCCGGCGCATGTTTGCTTCATTGGCCGGCATTCCGCTGTCGGAATACATACGACGACGACGGCTCACGGCGGCGACTGCTGAGATCCTCGCCGGTGACCCGGTATTGGATGTGGCCGTTCGCTACGGATATGGGTCCGCGGAGGCTTTCACCCGGGCGTTCAGGACTGTGCACGGGCTGACGCCGTCGGAGGCGCGGCGCCCTGGGGCCGTACTGCACTCACAGCCCCAGTTGAGATTTCATCTTCGAGTTGAAGGGAGAAGCAATATGAAACACCGCATCGTCAAGAAGGAAGCCTTCCGGCTGATCGGAGTTCGGACGCGTGTAGGGCTCGTCTACGAGGGGCCCAATGCGGATATCGAAGAGTTCGAGCGGAGCCTTGACCCTTCGGTCCGGTCGCGGTTGGCTGATCTCTCGGATGGTGAGCCGACGGGATCTCTCGCTGTGACGGACAACATCGAGGAACCGGGTACAGAGGGCAGCGTGTTGGATTACTGGCGGGCTGTCGCGAGTTCACAACCGGCGCCGGACGGGTTCGAGTCGCAGGAGGTTCCGGCCGGTATGTGGGTGGTGTTCGAGGCCGAAGGGAAGTTCCCGGAAGCCCTTCAGCATCTCTGGGCCAACGCCGCTACCGAGTGGTTCCCGGCCAACCCCTACCGGTGGGCGCCCGGGCCGCAGCTGCTGAGCGTGCAACCAGAGCCCGACGGCGTCAGCGGGCGCGGGCAGTTGTGGTTGCCTATTGAGGCGGCCTAGTTCCTCCGGCGGGTAGGCTCGTGCCGATGTCATGCTGACGGCATCGGCACGGGCGCAGGGGGAGCTTGGAATGGCTGACGAGTCTTACACGTGGTACCAGCGGCTTCTGCTGTACTTCTCGACGACCAAGCGGAAGGTCTCTGCGGTCGTTGTAGCTGTGGCTATTGTGCTGGGGCTTGTGTATTTTGACTTCGGATCTCACCTCTTCACGTACGTGATCGTTGGTGTCCTCGCCGTGCTCTTCACGCAGGGTGCGCTCCTTCGCCGGCCCACCAAGTTACCGCCGGACATCATGCTTGACCATGCCACCAAACGTTTCACCAAGAACCAGTCCTGGCCGTCCCCGAAGGACAAGACGGAGGCGCTGGAGAGCCTTCAGGAAGCGTTCACCCAGCCGGGCGTGACCACACGGACCTTCAACGACAGCCTGTGGATCGAAATGGACAAGGATTGGGACCCAGGGAAGAAGCTAAGGCATGCCGAGGTGGCAAAACATCTGAAAATCCTTCCGCCGGCGCACTTCTTTGTGGCTTCCGACGGCGCAGGGAGCACCATCACCGCCTACAGCCATGACAACCGCCTCGTGGGAATGTGGGATGTCATGCAACTCTCTGACGAAATGGCGGATGCCGCCGTCGAGCTCGCGAAGGATGCTACTTCCTGATTGTCGCCTTGCCCTGGTTGTCGTCTCTCGCGGTCATTGTCGTCTTGCCATCACTGTCGTCCCGCCAGCGCGGAGTTGAAGGTGGAGAAGTCGAGTGCCGGTTGCAGTGCGTCGTAGGTCCCGGTTGTGAGTAACTCCCCGGCCGAATCCTCAATGAGTGCGTAGGCCGCGAGCGCACCGGCCATTCCGATCGTGACTCGTCCGGCGCCTGATTTCAGCAGCTCCCCTGTCGTGGGGCTACCCGGTGTGACCATAACGTTCAGCGGTACGCTCAAATTTTCGGCGAGATGTGTGACCGTGGGGAGGTCGGTTACTCCGGGGACGAAGATGCCGTCAGCACCTGCTTCGACGTAGCGGGCAGCGCGGCTCAGTGCTTGTTCGATAGGGTCCCCAACACCGAGCAGGACGGCGTCGATTCGTGCATTGATGAAGAGCTGAGCTCCTGTGCGGTCCGCTGCGCGGCGAACGGTAGCTATGCGTGCCGCCTGCGTTCCTGCGTCCAAGAGCTGTGCGGCCCGAGAGTCCTCGACGTTGATTCCGGCGACTCCGAGGTCGAGGACCCGGTCAATTAATCTATTTAGACCTGCGTCCTCAGGGTAGTAACCGTTCTCTAGGTCGGCGGTGACGGGCAGATCCGTTGCTTTGACGATGTTACTGAGGGCAGCTATCGCTTGGTCCGGGTGAAGGCAGCCGCCGTCGGGCACGCCTGCGGCCCATGCGATGCCGGCGCTCGTCGTCGCAATCGCGGAGGCACCGGCGCGTGCGATACAGATGGCTGATGCGGCGTCCCACGCGTTGGGTAGAACGAGGTCTTTCCTGTCGCACAACCTTCTAAATACTTCGACCTTATCGGGTTGCCTGGGTGAGCGGTTGCTGGCGAGTGGCGCGTCTTGTTGGGAGATCATGAATTCATCACAGCAGGAGGGGCGTTCTCGGGCTGGCGGAAATCAGACGACACCACTCGGATGGGCCGTTCAGGTGCGCTGGGAGGAATCTACCTGTTTACGCAGGCCTCTTTGCTCGCGTCCGCTTTGTCGCGCTCTTTCCACGGCAACAACACGCTGCTCAGCAAGCACAGGACACCGCCAACCCACAGCGCCATCTGACCGCTTGTGATCGCTGCCAACGCGCCGCCTGCCGCGATAAAGATTGGCTGCACTGTCCGCGAGCTGATCGACCAGGCAACACCCACTCGGGCCATGTAGCGCTCGCAGCGCTGAAGATCACAGCGGCGGTCGCCCGGATCGCCGCAATGACGCACAGGTGAGTGAAAGTGAGGCCATCCGCGATAACAGCCGCTGGGATGGACAGTAGCGAAACGAACCGAAGAAGGTCGACAGCGATCATGGTCGGGCGCTTGGCTCGGTGCTCAATCGAGGACCCCAGCGGCAAGGAGACGGCCGCTGCGGATAGCGCACCCACTGCCGCGAGAAGTGACACCTCCAGCGCTGAAGCACCCAAGACGAGGACTGCGATGAGGGGAAATACTCCCATGCTTACGGCGGTGCCGAGAGAGCTGGCTGAGTAGGCTGCCCATAACCACCCGAAGTCCCGGCCGTGCGGCGCGCTGTTCATTCCGACCACGCTATGGCGAACGCGTGGCCCCGCAATGGAAGCGGGTGCTTCGAGCGCGCCTCGAGGCGGGTCGCGGTTCCTGTTGTGTGTTGACATTAACGGTCGGAGCGCCTCCTAACGGACCTTCAGATTGCTCGAGATTCGGATGTTCGCTGTGGGCATAATCTGGTCGCTCTTACCGGACCGAATTCCGTCAGTGGCAGGTGATGGACTGAAGTCATGAACGGATCAGCGACTACGGGAGCCGGTTCCCCTGCCGGGGAGGCCGGGGGTACTACCTGTGCGTGCCCGCGGGATGCTGGTTGTGATGGTCTGTTCTGCGCCGGCCGGGATTCCTTCATGAACGGTTCCTCCACGGACGATTACTCCACAAACGATGCCCATGTGGGTGATTCCTTCGTGGACGGGTCCGGTGTCAGCTCCTCGGCGGATGAGGATGCACCCGAAGGTGTCGAAGCCGCCGGACCGGAGGCGCTGGTACGGCAGCTCATCGAGCAGAGTCCACGGCTACAAGGGTTACCGGACGCGTTGGACCTGCTGAAAGCTGCTGACCGGCTCACCTCGTGGGTTGCCGCGCAACAGGCGGAACTGATCGCCCAGGTCCACCACCACGTGAACGGGCACGAGATGTTCCGCACCGGCCAACAGCACCCAGGGACAGGTTTCACCTACACCGCCCAAGAGATCGCACCCCTGCTGCGGGTACCGGGCCGGACAGCGCAGCAGATCCTCAGCGAAGCGCTCACCCTGTGTAAGGATCTACCGGCCACCTGGGAAGCCCTCGAAGCCGGAACTCTCAGCCCCGCCCAAGCCCAAGTGATCGTGCAGGAATCCGGGACCATCCCCACCGAAGCAATACCGGATTACGAGGAGCAGATCCTGGACACCGCCGCCACGTTGACCCGTCCCAAACTGGTCCAGCGGTGCCGCCGGCTACGAGAGGAACTACACCCGGAGTCGATCACCGAACGCCGCAAACGCGCGGTGAAGGACCGCGCCGTCACCCTCCAACCGGAGCAGGACGGTATGGCCTGGCTCGGCGCGTACCTGCCCGCGGAACAGGCGCACGGGATCTTCAACCGGGTCAACACCGCAGCCCGCTCCCTCCAGGGTCCGGACGAGGCTCGTACCCTCACTCAGCTCCGTGCAGACGTCTTCACCGACGTCCTGACCCACACCTGCACCGGAAACCCGAAGAACGGCACCGGCCACCGCGGCATCGGGGCGAACGTGTTCCTCACCGTCCCCGTCATGACCCTCCTCGGACACCGTCGGGAAGATTGGCAAAACGCCTCACCCGCCGACACCGGCGGCGCGGCGGGAAGCACTCGGAGGGAGCACACGAAGGACGGGGCGCGAGGCGCCGCGGACACCACCGCCAGTCACCACGACGGCCACGCGCCGGGCGAAGCATCAATCCTCGCCGACCTTGAGGGCAGCCCACGTGTCGGCGCCCCCGACCTGGAGGGTTGCACCAACGGACTGCTGGACGGATACGGGCCCATCGACCCGGAAACAGCCCGAAACCTCGCAGCCCACGCACCCAGCTTCACCAGAATCCTCGTCCACCCCGAAACCGGTGCCGTGCTCAGCGTCGGCAGGGAGAAATACCGTCCACCAAAGCACCTGCAGGACTGGGTACGGATCAAACACCCCACCTGCGTCCATCCCGGATGCAACCGATCCGCCTGGACCTCAGAGATTGACCACACCACCCCCTGGAATCACGGCGGCACCACAGAATTGGGCAACCTACGGCCTCGGTGCAAACTCCACCACGCCCTCAAAACCAACGGCATCTGGACAGACTTCACAACAGACCCATCCGGTGCAGTACACAGCACCTCACTCGCCGGCAAAACCTACACCACGCTCCCCGAACCACCACCACCCTTCTAGAGAACGAGTAGCCACGCGCGGGACGAATGGGACGAGAAGCGCCTTCAGTGATGCGCTTCGTCCTGCCTCAATGCCCTGCCGATACGGACAAGGGGCTAAGTGAGCGTTGAGTCATGTTCACGCTCCGTGCAACTGGCAGGCCTTCACCCGTTGACCAACGGCACCGCGTCAACACCCGCCAGCTGATCAGGTGGCTATCACCCGGCCCGACCAGCTGTGATGATCCGGCTGCCGCGTCCCGCCTGGAACACGACAGGCACATGCTCGCGATCAGCTAGTGAAGGTCCGGGCCGGCGTCGTCGTCGTCCTCGTCTGGGGCGCCCAACGCCTGCAACCGCTTGTCCCAGTACTTCATCACCAGCGCGGCTGACACCAGCGCCGCAGAGAACGGCAGCAAGGCAACGCTGCCAATCATGGACAGCCTCGTCAGAAAGAAGAAGAACCCGTTCGACGCTTGGAAGGAGACGGCACCATATTGGAGCAGCAGATAGTCGCCGACGAGAATGATGAGAAGCCCTAACACCCCCAACACAATTCCGACGGTCAACGTCCGTTTGTGGAGCCGTGCGGCGTCGTTCATGGGTTCCCCCTACTTCTAGTCGTACACACGAATCAGTACAGCAGGCGTCAGACCCGCGCTGGCTCCGTCGACTTCCTAGTCTTCTCAAACATCGAACCAGTCAGCGCGAACAACAGCGGAACAGTCAACATCACCGGTCCCTGTCCTTCGACACCACCGGTCCAGTCCGTAGCCACTGACCAGTCCGTGGCCGCCGCAGCGATTCCCACGATAGAGCCGATAGCGAAAAACCAGGTGCCCTCCATCAACCGTGCCGGCCCGAGGCCCACTCTGCGAGCAACCACAGCGCCGAAGCCTACGACCGTCGCTATCGCCCACCAGAGCAGGAACAGGTCAGCAAGCTCCTCAGAACGGGCGAATCCCTCCCGCCCTCGGTTGACGGAATACAGCGACGCAACCATAACGACGACAAGAGCCAAAAACGCCGCATTCAATGCCTTGCGTCCAGAACTTAGCGTCTGATGCGTCATCATTTACTCCGATTCCCCGCAGTTGGGCCGATGCTGACGCCCCCATTCGTCCCGGCGCACAAGCAATCGACGGCTTAAGTTCCTTCAGCCTTACGCCTGCTGCTCACTTTGTCAGCCCTGGAGAGCCCCCAACACCCGAACGTTACTGAACGGTAATGCCATAGACGGCGTAACTAGCGCTTCAGGTTCGACAGCTCCTGCAACACCTCATCCGACGTCGTGATGATGCGCGCATTCGCCTGGAAGCCGCGCTGCGCCACGATCAGGTTGGTGAACTCCTGCGACAGATCGACGTTGGACATCTCGAGCATTCCTCCGGCCAGCGATCCCAGACCGTCCTCACCCGCTGCGCCTACCGCGGCATCGCCGGAATTTTCAGTCACCCGGTACGACGACGATCCTGCCTTCTCCAGGCCCGCCGGGTTCACGAAGCCAGCCAGTGCAATCTGACCCAACGGCTGCCTGCCGCCGTTGCTGAAGGAACCGATCAGCGTCCCATCCTCGGACAGGCTGAAGGACTCCAGCGTCCCCGCGGGCCGACCGTTCTGCGACTCGATCGACACTGTGGACAGCTCCGCATACCCGGTCAGCGCACCCAGGTCCACGCCGATACCGCCAAGCGCCAGGGTCCCTCCGCCGGTCAGGTTACCGCTCGCGTCAAAGGTGATCGCCCCGGTGCCGCTGGCACCGCCGCCGTCGTTACCCGCGACATCCCAACCCGCCGCGGTCTTCGTGAAGGTGAGCGCCAGGGTGCGTGGATCGCCGCCGCCGTCGTACACTTCAATGTCCTGCACCAGGGAAGTTCCAACGGCCGCGTCGGAGGGCAGATTGCCCGTCACGACTGCAGCGTTGGTGGCCGCCGCGGGCGAGACAGCATCGCGCGGCACCGTGATGTCGCCGACGGCGGCACCCGGGTTGATCTGCCCGTTCACCGCCGACCGGCCCTGCACAATGCCGCCATCCGGGGCTACGAGACGACCATCGGCGTCGAACTCGAAAGCACCCGCACGGGTGTAGAGCGTCTCGTTGCCGGAGCGGGTGATGAAAAAACCGTCGCCGGCGACCATCATGTCCGTGGCCCGGCCGGTAGCCTGCGCCGAACCCTGCGCGAAGTTGGTCGAGATTCCGGCAACCTGCACACCGAGACCAACCTGCGCCGGGTTGGTGCCGCCAACAGCTGCCTGCGGCCCGCCCGCCCCCTGCGTCAGCTGGGAAAGGGTGTCCTGGAACTGTGTGGAGGATGACTTGAAGCCCGCGGTGTTCACGTTGGCGATGTTGTTGCCGGTGACATCGAGCATGGTCTGGTGCGAACGGAGACCGGAGATTCCGGAGTACAGAGAGCGAAGCATGAGGAACGCCTTTCGGAGCGAGGTTAGACGAGAGTTTGAGGTTCGACGGGAAGCGTGTCGCCAACGATTCCGGCAATGGCGTCGAGCGCTATCGCCTCACCGTCGACGGTCACGATCGGGACAGGCCCGGCGTAGGAGACGGCGGTCGCGGTGCCGGTGAGGGTCTCGCCGTCGTCGTCGAGGTAGCTGACCTCACGGCCAATCAGGTCCGCGGCAGCCGAGCGCATACTGAGGAAGAACCCCTCCTCAGTGAGGGAGGCAACCTCGTTCATCTTCTCCATCATCGCCAGCTGGGTGGTCTGGGCGATCATGGCATTGGTGTCCATGGGCGAACTCGGGTCCTGGTTCCGCAACTGGCTGACCAGCAGGGACATGAACACCTCGCCGTCCATCGCCTGCTTCGGCGAACGCTCCGCAGCCCCGGGTTGGAAGCTGGGAGGAGCGGCGCTGACTGGATCAACGGGCATAGAAGTTTCCTTTCGTCACGCCAGCAGGTCGATGGTTGAGGTCGAGTGCCACGTTCGCACCGTCCGTTCTGGTTGGGGTTCGTCGGGCTGTGCAGGACTGGCGGTCTGGTGGCGGAGGTCGAAGTCGCGGCGCTCCCGCCTGCCGTCGGCGCCGCCTGATCCGGTGTCGGTGTCCGCATTCTGCGACGAAACATCCACGGTCGCGGACGCAGCGCCCCCGAATTCCCGTCGCAGTTCGGGCAAGACGGCCTTGAGCGCCTCACGCCCGGCGTCGTTCGGAGCGAACAGTTCCACGCGCATTCCGTCATGCGTCACGAACGCCTTCACCGTGACCGGACCAAGGTTCTCCGGCGCCACCTGGACTGTGATCGCGTATTCCCCGGGCGCGGCCTGGGCGAGTGAGAATGCAGGCTTCAGGATCTGTCCGGCCAGGGACGGGTACGACGACGGCGCCGCCCCCTGCGCGGGCCGCGCACCTTCCGCCGGCGTGGGCGCGGCCTCGGAAGACACCTTCGCGATGAGCGCTGCGACCTGAGGATCGGCCGGCTTTACCTCTACGTGAGCAGGCGCGGCGCTAACGGGGTTCGGCGGTACGTGTGTTTCTGCCGGTGCCGCGGTCGTACTCGCTGGAGGCGCGAGCTGTTGGTCGGTTGGGTTCAGAGCTCCGGCCGGGGAGGCCTGAGCTGAAGCCGCTGGAGTGGAGGATGCTGGCGACGCCGCCGACACGGTCGGGGTGCTGGACCCGGAACCGGCATCCGCTACCGCAGCGGAGAGCGCGCCTGCACCGATACCGGACGCGGCGTTGCCGGTCGCGGTCGCGTTGGCTGGCAGAGGTCCGGGGGCCGGTGCAGTGTTGGACGCAATGCTGGAAGTAGATGAGGCCCCCACCACGCTCGTGCTTCCGGCTGCAGGGGCAGTACCGGACGCAGGCTTGGTGCCAGACGCCGCGCCCGACGAAGACTGGTCAAGCGCAGCAAGCTCGCTGGCCGCAGGCGAACTGCCGGGTGCTGTTGACCCACCGGATCCGACCGCAGAAGTTCCGTTCGGCATCCCTCCCCGCTGCCCTACCTGAGCACCGGAGGACGCACCGTTCACAGCGCCCGACCCGGTCGCGGTGGCCTGAAGCGGGTGAGAACCAGCAGCGTCCGAAGTCGCGGCGGTCCCGGTCGGCGCACCCGTAAGAGCTCCGTCGGCACCGTGCGCGTCGCCACCGTTGGAAGCCGCCGACCCAGCCGACCCAGCCGAATCAGCCGTCGAAACCGCACCCGGCGCATGAGCATCGGAACGTGTCCGCGCGGATTCCAACGAACTACCCACCCCGGAGTGCACCGAACCGCCGGCCTGCTCTGCGTCGTCCGCTTTACCGGCAGCATGGCGCGCAGCAGCATCCGCAGCATCACGGTACCCAGCTGATGAGGCGGGTTCGCGCTCGGGGCGGATGCCGCCGTCGTCGTGCAGGTGATCACGCTGCCCCACGTGCGCCGCAAACGTCTCCCCGAAAGCGTCCCCGGGCGTGCCCGGCTTCGATGCCGCGGGAACCGTCGTCTTGGCGAGCGAACCGGCTACCGGCATCATGGCGTGCCGCCAGTCACGAGTGCAGCCTGTGCGGCAGCGGCGAGGGCTGCGGCGTCATCGGCCGGGAGGATACGGCGGATAGCGGTGACATTGGCGTCGGTCTCCCAGGCGTCGCGAACGGCGATCGTGTCCCCGGGCTGCGGAGCATCGATCGCCTTGCCGTTGCCAAGGTAGATCGACACGTGACCGCCGTCGAAGCTGAAGAGCAGGTCACCCGGCCGGGCATCAGCCATCGACGCAACCGCCGTACCTTCCTTCATCTGATCCCACGTCACCCGCGGGAGCTCAATGCCGATATCCCGGAACGCACGTTGCACAAAACCCGAACAGTCCAGCCCGACGGCGGGGTCCGTCCCGCCCCAGACATACGGCAGGCCTTCGTACTGCATGGCGGCGTCGATCAGCTTCTGCGCGTCAACCCCGGCGGGGCTTTCGGGCCCCTGAGGAACGAGCGCGGCAATCGCCCCCGCAAGATCGGGAACCCCAGCTAGGTCCGGAGCCGCGGATGAACCGGGAGCCGCGCCTAGACCCGCACCGGTCCCGTTCAACGCCTCGGCCAGACCAAGGACCGGAGCGGCGGAGGCACGCGGGGAGGCCGTTGCAGCCTGCGCCGCGAGCGCTTCCGCGAATGCCGCACCGGAGTTCGCCGACCGAACCGGCGTGGCGAGCTGGGTGAGTGTGGACTGGATCTGCTGGACCCGCCCCACGGTGTCAGTGAGCGTCATTCTTCCCCCGGGTACGTGATGCGAGTTCGTCGAGTGTCTTCTGTTCGGTGCGCAAGTCCTCCGCCGAGACCTCGGCCGCGTGTCGTTCTTCGAGCTTCTCGAGCCCGATCGTTTGAGTGCGCGCGGCGTTGAACGCCTCCTGGGCGCGGGCCGCCTCGGAACGGAGCCCATCCTCGACGGCGGCGAGCTCCGTCAGCATCCCCCGGGCAGCGGATCGTGCGGCGGCGATGGCGTGCAGTGCGGCTGTGTCGGCGATGTGCGCGGTGCTGCCATCGAGCGCCACGAGGGCCTGCCGTCGTCGTGCGCTGCTTTCGCGCAGGCGGCCGTTCGCTGCCGCGAGGTCCGCGGCTGCCTGGTCCTGGCCGACCTGGCGCAACCGGAGCAGCCCAGCGAGCGGGAAGCGGCGGTTCATTGCAGCACCCCGCTGTTCGCGACAACTCGGTTGAGGCGGTCCCAGGACTGCACGGCGGGGCTCTGCTCAGCCATGCCCTGCTGGAGGAAGGAGTTGATCGCGTCCTCATGTTCCAGTGCGGCATCGACCAGGCGGTTGGTACCTTTCTGGTACGCCCCGACGTCGATCAGGTCCTGCGCCTTACGCCGCGCGGCGAGCATCTTGCGCAACGCCGACGCCGTTCTGGCCTGCTCGGGCGAAGTCACCCGGGATGCCACCCGGGACACGGAAGCGAGCGGATCGATCGAGGGAAAATGGCCGGCGACGGCGAGCGCACGGTCCAGCACCACGTGACCGTCGAGGATGGAGCGGGCGGTGTCGGCAATGGGTTCGTTGTGGTCATCGCCGTCCACCAGCACCGTGTAGATGCCGGTTACTGATCCGGTGGCACCGGTACCCGCGCGTTCCAGCAATTGGGCGAGTAGCGAGAAGGTCGACGGCGGGTACCCGCGGGTTGCGGGCGGCTCACCGACGGACAGGCCGATCTCGCGCTGCGCCATCGCAACCCGGGTGAGCGAATCCATCATCAGCATGACGTCTCTGCCTTCGTCGCGGAACGATTCGGCGATGCGTGTGGCCACGAATGCGGCACGCATCCGCATCAGTGCGGGCTCGTCCGACGTCGACACCACCACGATCGAACGGGCGAGCCCCTCCGCACCGAGATCGTCCTCGAGGAACTCCCGCACCTCGCGGCCGCGCTCCCCCACCAGCGCAATCACCGAAACGGCGGCATCCGTACCGCGGGCAATCATCGACAGCAGCGACGACTTCCCCACACCGGATCCCGCGAACAGGCCCATGCGCTGGCCCTTCCCGACCGTGGTCAGTGTGTCCATCGCCCGCACACCCAACTGGAGCGGTTCGGTGATGCGTGTGCGCTGAAGTGCCGGCGGCGAGACATTATCGAGCGGGACAGCCCCAAGTCCGGCACCTCCTGCGAGCGGGCCCTTCCCATCGATCGGCTCGCCCATGCCGTTCAGTACCCGCCCCAGCAGGCCGCGTCCCGTCGGCACGGTGAAACGCTTGCCCGTGGCACGGACCGGCGTCCCGGCACGAATGCCCGTGAGCGATCCAAGGGGCATGCAGCGCACACCGGTCCGCGAGGTCGCGACCACCTCGGCCGGGATACCGGCGGCATCTCCCACGGTCACCAGGTCCCCAATCGCGGCATCCAGCCCGACGGCGTCGACCCCCAGCCCCACAATGGACTGCACCATGCCAAGGCGCTCGGGCGCCGCCGCCGCCTTCGCGGCGTCGAGCCGGTCTGCGAGCCCTTCCGGGAGCGGTTCAGGGAGCCGTTCAGCAAACACTGTTCTCACCAGCGCGCTCCGTTCCCGGAACTTTCGTGCACCTCTGGCGAGTTCCACGACGGCGAAGCCACCTCAGCTGCACGAAAGTTCCCAAGGAGCGCTTCCTTTGCCCGCTGCAGCGCAGTGCCGATCCGCGCGTCGAGGTAGCTCTCGTTCGTCTCGGTCATGGCGTCCCCGCGGGCCAGCGACGCATCCGGTACCAGTTCGACGCCGGCGGGATGCTCCACCCCTGACAGTTCGGCAAGATCCAGCGGGTTCAGGCGAACCCTCAGCGCAGCACCGGAGTCCACTCCCGAAAGCGCTCGGCTAACTGCGGCCCGCGGTGCGGTGCTTCCCCTGTCGAGTTCGACGCCGATGATCGCCTCAGCCAGCTCGAATGCCGCGACCGCGAGCGCATTCATCGAAGCCGCCGACGACGCCGCGAGGCGCCCGTTCAGCGCATGGGTGGCCGCACCCAGGGTGACCAATACGCGCTCGAGCCGGCGGCCGGCGTCGTCGTTCATGGCCTGGTATTCGGTCTCAAGGACCATCCGGCGCTGGGCCAGTTCGGCCTGTGCGGCGCGCATGCCCTCCGCATATCCGGCCGCGTGCCCCTTGGCAACGCCGGCCTCGCGGGCCCTGTCGGCGTCCGGGCCTGCAAGGACGGGGTACGAGGCGTGGGCGAAGTCAGTAGACATACTCGTCCTCCTCGCTGCGCTGGATGGTGATGGTGCCCTGCGCCTCCAGGTCCCGGATTGCGCGCACCACTTCGGCGCGCGCCTCCTCCACCTGGGAGACCCGGACCGGCCCGGCCGCGCTGATTTCGTCGTCGAGCAGTTCCCGGTTCCGTTCGGAGACGTTGGTGCGGATCATCTCGTTGACCGCTTCCGAGGCTCCCTTCATTGCCAGGGCCAGCACACCAGCGTCGATTCCGCGCAGCACCAGCTGAATGTCGCGCCGTTCGAGGTTCACGATGTCGGCGAAGGTGAGCATCCGCGCGCGGACCTCTTCGGCGAGGTCCGGGTCGCGCTGTTCGAGGCTGTCGAGCAGCGCCCGCTCGGTTGCGACATCGGACCGGTTGATGATGTCCACCAGCGGCTGGATCCCCCCGATCACCGCGGAGGACTGGTGCGGCGACGCCACGGCCCCGGCGCGGACCAACAGGTTCTCGACCACCACGCTGACGGCTTCCGGTGTTGCCGATCCCATGGTCGCGATGCACTGCGCGACGTCGGTCCGCAGCGGATGATCCAGCCCCGCCAACACCGCCGATGCATGCTCCGGCCGCAGATGCGCCAACACCAGGGCGATGGTCTGCGGCAGCTCGCCCCCGAGCAACGTTTCAACCTGCCCCGGCTCCACCGACTCAAGGAACTCGAAGGACTTCCCAGCCATGGACGAGGCAAGCCGGTCCATCACCCCGGCTGCGCGCTCCGCCCCGAAGGATGATTCGAGCAGACCGATTGCCACCTCGCGCCCGCCACGAGGACGACGACGGCCGCTCACCGTAAGCTCGTGGAATTCCGTGAGTGCCTGCTCGGCAACAGCAGCGTCAACCCGTCTCAGGCGGACGATTTCCGCCGCGATCTCCTCGGCCTCGGAATCGCTGAACTGCTTGAGGACTTCCGAAGCACGCTCCTGGTCCATCTGCATCAGCACCATGGCCGCCTTCTGCGTTCCGGTCAGCCGAGCCTTGTTCAGCTGTGCTCCGGGCTGCAGCGCACCAGGCTGTTGCTCACCACCCTGCTGCGCTTTGGCCTGCTGCCCCGCGGTCAGCTGCTCGGTCATACCGGCTGCCTGTCATCCATGAGGCTGCGCAGGTACTCCGCCGTCTTGGCCGGGTCCCGCTGTGCCATTGCCTCGATGTCGGCCCGCTTGCGGTTGATATCCGTCTCCGGTGCTTCGATTCCGGCCAGGGGCATGGAGCTGATTGCCGTCGTCGCCGGTTCGGAAGCCGGGAGGGCCACGGCCGCTCCGCCGCCGCCGAGTGCGGGATGAACTTCCTGCAGTTCGCCTAGGTCCAACGGCTCGCGGCGCTGGCGGCGGGAACGCCGGGCGTAGATGATCAGGCCGATGATGAGGACAATCAGCACCCCGAGTACTATCATCCCGGTCTGTAGCAGCTGCGCCCGCTGCTCAGCCTGCCTGGCCTCCTCCGCTGCCGCGAGGGCTTCGGCCGCTTGTGCGGCGCCGGCGGTGTTGAAGGGGACCAGCTCAACGGTGACCTCGTCACCGCGGTCGGCGTTGATGCCGGCGGCGCTGGCGACCAGCGCGGTGAGGTCGGCGACGTTGAGGCCTGCCGCGGCGGCGTCGTCGATAGCCACTGACACTGTCTGACGCGTGATGTCGCCCGCTGGAATGATCCGGGATTCGGTCACCTTGTTAACCGCGTTGTTCCGCGTGCTTTCCTCGGAGGAGAACGTTCCCTGCCCGGCACCGCCCTCCGGCACGGCGATGTTGTCCGGGCCGAGCACTCCAGCGCCCGGCCCGCCTGCACCCTCGTACTCTTCGGTGGTGGTTGACTCGTTGAGCGCAGGAGCGTCCTCGGGTGTGGTGAAGGTTTCCTCGACGCGCTCGGCGGATTCGTAGTTCATGTCCGCTGCGACGGCGACTGTCGCATTGCCCGGCCCAACCACGCGGTCCAGCATCGACTGCACGGAGGCGGTGATCCGGGTCTCGTAGTCGGAGGCCTGCTGATCCGCCGAGCCTGCAGCGCCAACACCCACAGCCGAGAGGACGTTGCCTTCTGAATCGATCACCGCCACGTTTGCCGGATCCATGCCGTCGATCGAGGCACTCGTGAGGTGGGTGACGGCCTGGACCTGCTCGGTGGTCAGCGCGACACCGGCATCCGTCTCGATAAAGACCGATGCCGTGGGCTCGCCCTCCTCGGACACGAAGACCGTTTCCTCCGGAATGGCGAGCCGGACGGTTGCCGTCTTGACGCCGTCGAGCGCTGATACCGTCGCCGCCAGCTCACCCTCGAGCGCGCGCTTGTACGTGGTGGACTGCTGGAACTCCGAGGACGTCACGCCCATGTCGTCCAGGAGGCTGTAACCGCCTGTTGAAGCACTCGGCAGGCCGGCGGCCGCGGACTTGAGCCGCTGGTCATACACCTGGGCTTCGGGGACCAGGATGGTGGCACCGCCGTCGGCCAGTTCGTAGGGAACGCCGTCGGTCTGCAGCTGCTCGACGATCGCGCTGGCGTCCTCACCACCCAGCCCCGAGTACAGCGGGCTGAACGCCGGCTTGCTGGCCCAGGTCACTAACGCTGCGGTACCGAGCACCAGCACCGCAATTCCGATCAGCGCTATGGTCCGCTGCGCAACGGTGAAGCCGCGTACGGTTGCGCCCAGCCGCGCGAAGGCGGAGTTCATGGCCCGGGGCATCAGGCCTGCATCCTCATGATCTCGTTGAACGCGTCAACGCCCTTGTTGCGGACCGCGGCTACAAGCTCAAGCGTGACCTGCGCACGGGTGGAAGCGAGGGTCGCGTTGTGGATGTCGGAGAGATTTCCGGTCACGGCCTGCACGGACAGCTCGTTCGACGCCGACTGCAGCGACACGAGATTGTCGACAGCGCCCGTCAGCGCGGTGGCGAAACCTTCGTCAGTGCCCTGAGGCCGCTGAACCTGTGGAAGGTACCCGGTTGCGCTTACTGCCTGGACGGCTTCGATGGGCATATTAGTTGCGTCCGATCTGCAGTGCGGCTTCGTAGGTGGTTTTGGCGCGGTCGACGACGGCGGCGTTCGCCTGGTAGCCGCGCTGCGCCATGATCAGGTACCCCATCTGGGCTGACATGTCGATGTCCGGGTAGCGGACGTAGCCGTCCTCGTCCGCTAGGGGGTGGTCCGGCTGGTGCACGAGCCGACCTTCGGCATCGCCGAACTCCGCGCCTGCAACGTAGACCCCGCTCGTGCCCTCCCCCTCCTGGGCGAGGACAAAGCGTTCCTGGAATGCGGCGCCGTCGGTCGCTGTCGCGTTGTTGGCGTTGGCCAGGTTGTCCGCGACGGCGTCGAGCCACTTGCGGTGGACCGTCAGCCCGGTTCCGGCGATCCCGATCGCGTCGAAAGTCATCAGGTTGTCCTCATCGCTGTGCGCACGCTACTGAAAGTGCCCTCTACCGCCCGGGCTGCGAACTGGTAGCGCAGGACCGTGTCGACATTGGAGAGGGTCTCGGTGTCGAGGTTCACGTTGCTGCCGTTGAGCCGCGTGGGTTCGAGGGAACGGTCCATGGACGCTTCCACGACGCCGTCCCCGCTGGCTACCGATCGGGCGAGGATGTCCTCAAAACTGACCCGCTGCGCCTGGAATCCGGGCGTGTTCACGTTGGCGATGTTGTTCGCGATGGCGCGTTGTCGCAGCGACAGCGCATCGAGTGCGCTGGTCAGCGCCATGGTCGTCACGGATTCAAACACAGCAGAGCAACCCCTTCATACCGACAGGTGCGTTCGGCCGATCCATGGCCCTGGGATGAGCGATCCGTGCTCAGAATTCCTTATCGGACGGGTTTCGGGATGCGTTAGTTGTTCGCCGCAACTTCCGTGAAGCGTTCTCGCAGTCTTTCGTCGCTGCTGCGCGAAGGCGACGGACCCGTTGACTCCCCGCGAAAAGGGGTGACTTCATGGCGCGGCGTCCGCGTCAAGGCAACGGAACCGTTGGCCGGGTGAACCGCCCACGCAATACACGGCGAAGGGTGGCGCCGTGTCAGGCGGAGACGTCCAGGTACGCTGACCGTTTCGCGGAACCGGTGCGCCCCGCCGCCGCGTTGACGGCGTTGAGCAGGTCTGCCTGGGCGCGGGCGGAGGTCAGGGAGGCCCGAAGCCGGTTCTCGGCCTGCACCTGCAGTTCCCGGACATACCGCGCGCGGCCGATCAATTCGAAGGGGATGGGCCCGAAGGTCGCGGGCGCGGACCAGCCAGCACCCGACGACGACGGCGCAACGGTCCCGGAGGCAAGCGCTGCGGCTTCGAGCTCGTCGAGCATGGCAGCCCAGCGCTCAACCGACTCCAAGGGTCCCGGTCCCGGTTGGCGCGGGCTGTGCAGGCAGGGACTCCGCGGCTTCGTGCCACGCGTTCCGAATGGGATCGAGGAGTTCCACACACTCGCGGGTGCGGTCCACGCTGCGGCCAATGTTGGCCTGGATCAGCGCGGTCATCACGTAAGCGTAGAGGGACTTCAGCCCCTCCGCGCCGTCCCACTCGTCCGTCTTCAGTGACGAGGTGAGCTCACCAAGGATTGCCTGTGCGTGCAGCAGCTGCTCCGATGCTTCCGCCCACTCACCCTTTTCCTGCGCCGACTCGGCCCGTGCAAGATCGAGCATGAGGCGGTCATACAGCATGGTCAGCAGGCGGACCGGGCTCGCAGAGAGAACCGAATTCCGCGCATACTCATTGGCCGCCGAGGAGCGCAGCGCTGAGCTGCCGTAAGTAAGGGTCACTTGTCTTTACCTCCAATGGACGGCAGGTTACCCAGCTGCGAGGAGAGCCAGTCCCCCTGGGACTGCAGCGCCTGCAACTGGACTTCGAGCGAAGACCAGGTCCGCTCAAGTGTGGCCCGCCGCATCTCCAGACGCCGGTCCCAGTTCTCGACCTCGTCATTGAGGTTACCGACGCTGCGCTCCTGGCCCTGGATCCGGAGGGTCAGGGCGCCGTCGAACTTGTCAGATTGCCCAGTCGCCGACTCAGCGACGCGTCCCGCGATGGTCTGCAGCACATGAGCCACCCGTGCAGGGTCCTCGGCAATTGCCTGGTCAAATTTCTCGGCGTCGAACTCAACGGAGCCGTCGCGGGTGATGCTGATTCCGATTTCAGAGGGCGACCGCCCATCCACCGGTCCCGTTGCGGCGTCAAGAATGCTGCGCTCAACATCCCGCACGGCGCTGTCGCTGGTGAAGACGCCGCCGACTGCAGCGTCCTCACCGGGTGCTGATGGTGTGACTGTGGAGTTGGCCGAAATGAAGGACAGCACGCCGGTAAGGCCGGACACAAGGTCCTTGGCCACTCTTTGGGACGCCGCCTCATCCCGGGCTACAGTCACGGTCACGGGTTCCGTGGAAACTGCCTTGGCGGTTACATCGACACCGGGGAGCAGCGAGGTGAACGTGTTCGACGACGACGTCACAGCCTGTGCAGCCGCTGTTCCCGCCCAGAGGGTCACTTGGGCGTCCTGAGCGGTACGGACGTGCGCGGCACCGGGGTCGGCGAGCAGGTCCGTCGCTGTGCCGGCCGTGACATCCGCGGCCGATCCGCGGTGGACGGTGAAGGCTCCAGCCACGCCGGATTCAGCAGCGCTGAGCTGCAGCCGGAAGAGAGGTTCGCCGGTAGTGGGGTCCGTACCGGCGGCAACCTTCAATGCGGTGACACCGGTTTCGGAATCATTGATTGCTGTGACGATGTCATCGAGCGACGCCGAGGCTGGGGACACCTCAGTGGCGGTGCCGTCAGACGCGGTAATGGTAAGGGTGGCGGGGTTATCCGGCCACGTGGTCATGGCCGCGGTGACGGAAACCTGCCGCTGGGCGAGGCGGTCGACGGTGAAGTCGAGGGAACCTGCGCGTGCGGAGCTGGAGGCTTTGGCGGTGAGGTCCTCGGAGTTCGTGGTTGCCGTGTGAAGGCTCAGTGCGTCGGGCTTCGCGGTCTTCTCGGCCAGCTCGCCGAGCGATGCAAGCCTGGTGTTGAGCTGTTGCAGCCCGGAGATCAAAACTTCCGTAGCGCTGACCTTGTTCTTGATGAGGGTCTGTGGCCGGGCTTCCAGCTGCATGAGCTGATTGATCATGGTGGTCGTGTCGAGGCCGCTGGCGATGCCGTCAATGGAGAAGGCCATGTCGGGCTCCTTTCGGTTCAGCGGGTGGGTACAAGCAAGTCGGTAAGAAGGTATGCCTGGCGGCACAGGGGTGTGAGGTCCAAGTCAGTTTTCCAGTGCCGCCAGACGGTTATTACCTTCGGTTCATCGGATCAGCGCTGGGCTTAGCCGAGGAGCTGAAGGACACCCTGGTTCATCTGGTTGGCCTGGGCCAGCATTGCGGTACCGGCCTGGGAAAGGATGCTTGACCGGGTGAAGTTGGACATCTCCTTCGCCATGTCGGTGTCGCGGATGCGTGACTCTGCAGCAGACAGGTTCTCAGCTGAGACGTTGAGCGAGTTGATCGTCGACTCGAACCGGTTCTGCACAGCACCAAGCTCAGCGCGGGCGGTGGAGATCGTCTTTATCTGCTCATCAATCATTTCAATGGACGCCTGTGCGTTGGCGGCATTGTCAAAGTTGAGCCCTCCGGTGACCGAAGTTCCCTCAGCCCCGGCACCGAGGCCCGTCCCCGCGGCGGCATTGTCAGCAGTCGTCAGCGTCCCGCCATTGAGCGCGGTCACCACGATGCCAACTCCGGCTCCGTTGGCGTCGGTCTCAACTGCGACGCTGAAGTTCGCGGCAAATGCAGCATCCTCACGCAGTGCGGCTGCATAATCCTCGACACTATCGAAGGACGCTGCGGCACCAAGGTCACCGGTGGTAACAGTGGTCGCTACGCCATCCTTCGAAGTGGTGAATGCAGCAGCACCGGCCAGGACCGCGACATCATCGATTGCGAAGCTTGTGCCTGTAGTGGTCAGGTCACCACCGGTGAGCGTATTTGCAACGGCCTGCACGTTGGCCGAACCCAGGTTGATGGTGATCTGGTTGTTGACGTTTCCTTCGGCACCAACCTGGAACGCCATGCTGGTGGTGGAACCGTCGAGTAGCCGGTTGCCGTTGAAGTTGGTGGTCTTCGCCATGCGGTCCAGCTCAGCGGCCAGGCCCGCAACCTCCGTGCTGATCGCTGCACGTGACTCTGCGTTGTTCGAGTCGTTGCCGGCCTGAACGGCGAGGTCACGCATACGCTGCAGGATGGAATGTGTTTCGCTCAGCGCACCTTCAGCGGTCTGGATGACTCCGATGCCGTCCTGTGCGTTACGGGCTGCAACGCCCAGGCCGTTGACCTGCGAACGCAGGCCTTCAGCGAGAGCCAGGCCGGCGGCGTCGTCGGCTGCGCGGTTGATCCGAAGACCGCTGGAAAGCTTCTCCAGGGACTTGGACATGTCGTTCTGTGTGCTGGACAGATTGCGGTAGGCATTCATGGCCGACACGTTGGTGTTGATCTGGAAACCCATTGTGTTACTCCTCCGTGAGTGGGTCTAATTCACTGGCCCATCCATGGGCCTGCACAGAAGAGCTATCGGACGAAGGAGCCGGGCCGTTAGCAACCCGGGAAGACTTATTACGACGCCGCCGGGTCCAGCAGGCGGGCAGCGCGCGTGATACCGCCCATCGTCTGGTCCGCCAGTGTCGCCAGGTACGCCGTGCGTCGGTTCGGCGAGACGCGGGACTGCGGCGTGTAGGCGGCGTCGGGCTCGTCGGAGTAGTGGGTGGCGAGGCCGTCCTGCATCAGGCGGATGGCCTCGGAACGCTGCTGCGACACGGCCGAGTGGGTTGAACCCAACTCCTCGGCGAGGTCTTTGACGGAACGGTCCTCGAAATAGATCTGCTCGATGATGTAGCGCATCTTCTCCGGCAGCGAGGCAACGGAGGCGCGCAGGTAGGCGATTCGTTCGGCCGCCAGCGTTGCGGCTTCCGGGGTCTCATCGCGGGAGACGATGAAGTCCGCCACGTTGTCATCGAGGGAGCTGACCGTGCGGGAAGCATCTGCGAGCGCAGCGTCCGCGGTAGCGCGGTCCACGCCCATGGCTGCGGCGAGTTCCTCAGTGGTGGGCGGGCGGAGCAACGCGCCGGTCAGGGTCTCCTGGACAGCGAGGGCTTCACGGATGCGTTTACGGGCCGATCGCGGGGCCCAGTCATTGGACCGCAGCTCATCGGCGAATGCGCCGGTGATGCGACGCCGGGCATAGGCACCGAACGGCACGCCTAGACTGGGATCGTATGACTCGGCGGAGGTGATCAGCGCGAGCGCACCAACCGATGCGAGGTCATCACGCGAGAGGTGCGTAGCCTTGGCGCAGAGTTCGGACACCAGATAACCAACAAGTGGCAGATTGTTTACAACGATCTGGTCACGCTCAACTTTATTCATTAACAGTTCCCCAACTGAATATGTACGAGAGCCGCTTCAGGCGCATAACAGGTGCAAAAACTGTGCGAATCCTGAGGAATCGTACGAGAATTACCCCAGGACGCCGCATTTACCAAGCGACATTAGGTGCAACGTATCACTAACGCCGGTCTTTGCAATGCCGATAGTGAAAACGGATTGTCTTTTCGGCACATCCGAACAGGAAGGGTGGCCGGGATGGGAGCGCACGAACTCTCTGCCCTGCTGTGGCAGGAACGTGAACTACTGGAGTTGCTGGTGTTCAAGCTGGAGGAGGAGCAACTGCTCCTGACCGCCGGCCGCACCCGCTGGCTCCAGCATGCCACCCGCGAGGTTGAGCAGGTTTTGGAACGCCTGCGGAGCGCTGGCCTGGCCCGCACTGTTGAGGTTTCCGCGCTGGCCAAGGAGTGGGGCACCTCCGAAGACGCCACACTGCGTGAACTGACAAGCCATGCCGCCAACGGCCCGTGGGGCGAGATTCTCGCATCCCACCTCAAGGCAATGACCGAACTGACTGCCGAGATCAAGGAACTTCGGGACGCGAACCAGCAGTACCTGCGTGCCGCCGCGCGGTCCACCCAGGAGACACTCGCCGGGCTCAACCCGGACGCCGGAACCTACACCTCGTCCGGCCGGTCGGACTCCCCGGCTGATACCTCGCACATCGTGGATAGGGACCTATGAGCACGTTCAGTGGACTCAACACCGCCTACACCGGGCTTGTTGCGGCGAGCCGGGGACTCGACGTCGTCGGCCAGAACATCGCAAACGCCAATACCGACGGCTACACCCGGCAACGCGTCAGCACTTCGGCTGCCCACGCGGTGCGCGCGGGGATGTTCTCCGGGCCGGTCCGTCCGGGGCAGGGTGTCTTCGTTGACGGGATTGCACGGCTCGGCGACGCGCACCTGGACGCACGGGTACGCGTCACCGGGGCGGCGTCCGGGTTCGCTACGACCCGCGCACAAGCACTCGCCGCGCTGGAGACGACGCTCAATGAACCCGGCGAGAACGGCATTTCCGCCGGACTCGGCGAGTTCTGGGCTTCCTGGCAGAACCTCGCCAACAACACCGGCAAAGCATCCTCCGCCACCGTAGTCCTCGACGCCGCCGGAGTGCTCAGCAACCGGATCGCTACCGGTTACCGCGAAACGCAGGCCCAATGGGGTTCGCTTCGCCGAAGCACTGAAGCGATGGTGGCCGAGGTCAACAGCGCCGCCACCCGCATCGCTGAACTCAACGTCGCCATCCGTACGACGACGGCGGCCGGCACCTCAGCGAACGAGCTGATCGACCAGCGCGCACAGCTTGCGGCGTCGGTGGCGTCACTGGCCGGCGGCACCGTACGGGATGCCGGGGACGGCACCATCGATGTGTTGATCGGCGGGAATGCGTTGGTGTCCGGGGATACCGCACGGCCGTTGCAGGTTGCCGGTGCGCGCGGACTCGAAGGCGCGGCGGCCGACGTCGTGCGCGTTGAATGGGCGCACCGCCCGGGCGTACCGGCGGCGCTCGACGGCGGCGAGATCGCAGGCGCCCTCACCATGCTCGCGCCCACGGGGGCCATCGCCGAGGCGGCCGGGTTCTACAACACGTTCGCGCAGGACCTTTCGAACCAGGTCAATGCCGTCCACCGGACCGGGGCAACTGCCGACGGCCGAACAGGGCTGGATTTCTTTACGGTTTCCGGCGATCCACCGGCGCTGAATCTGGGCGTTGTACCGGGCGGTGTGGAGGACATCGCTGCGGCCGGCCCGGGAGCGGGAGCCCTCGATGGAAGCATCGCCGACGCGGTGGCGGGCCTCGGCGCCGGTGCCTCCTCCCCCGACTCCGCCTGGACCGCTTTCGTCACTGAGCTGGGTTCTGAAACCCAGACCACGCTGAAGGCGGCGACGCTCGCCGGGCTGGCGGCGTCGTCGGCCGTTGAACGACAGTTGTCAGGCTCCGCGGTGAGCATGGACGAGGAGCAACTGAACCTGCTGACCTTCCAGCACGCATACCAGGGTGCGGCGCGTGTGATGACGGCTGTGGACCAGATGCTCGACACCCTGATCAACCGAACCGGAATTGTAGGAAGGTAGCGATGATCGGCCGCATAACCAACCAGACCATGGCGCAGACCGCCCAGCGGAACCTGCAGGCCAACCTCGCGCGCCTGGCCGAACTGCAGGACCAGGCCTCCAGCCGCAAGGCGATCAACCGCCCCTCGGATGATCCGGCTGCCGCGGCCGATTCCCTGCGCGTCCGGGCAGACCTGCGGGCAACCGAACAGTACGCGCGGAACATCGACGACGGCGACGCCTGGCTCACCACGCTGGACGCGACCCTGGGGTCCACGAACACCGTTCTCGGCCGCGCACATGACCTGACCCTTCGCGCCATCAACGGTTCCATCTCCCCCGCCGCCCGCGAAGCGCTGGCCGTGGAAATCGAATCGCTGCGGACCGAGCTGTTTTCCCTGGCCAATACGCAATACCAGGGGCGCACGGTGTTCGCGGGCAATTCCGACGCCGGAGCCGCCTTCAACGGCGACCTCACCTACAACGCCTCCGGCCCGGTGGAGCGCCGGATCGACGCCGGGACCACCGTCCGGGTGGATGCCGATGGTGCTGCGGTGTTCGGTGTCGGGAACTCTTCGGCGTTTGCGCTGCTTGATACGATTGCCGCGGACCTGCGCAGCGGAGGCGGTGTCTCCGCACACCTGACAGCCCTGGAAGACAGGCTCGCGGCCGTCCGGGCGGAGGTTACGTCGGTTGGATCGCGTCACGGACGCATACTGGGGGCACAGGAGGCCACGGTGGAGAAGTTGGGCGCGCTCGAGGCGCAGCGCGCAGGGGTCGAGGACATCGACCTGGCGCAGGTCATCCTCGACATGAAGCTCCAGGAAACCTCGTATCAGGCAGCGCTCGCCGTGACGGCGCGGGTTCTGCAGCCAACGCTCATGGACTTCCTGCGATGAGCGGCCTGCGCTTCACCTCCCCGCCGCCCGGGCTGGCACCCCTGGTGGACTTCAGTCTTAGGCCGATTGACGGCGCCGAAGGGCTTTTCTCGCTGGAATCCAGGGACCAGGCCGGTCTCCGGATGTTCGTGCTTGAGGCTTCCCGCTACTTTAGGGACTATGTGCCGGCCGTTCCCGAGGCGAAGCGCGTGGAGCTGGGGCTATCAGAGGCCGACGAGCCGACCGTCCTCGTCGTCGCGAACCCGGGCGGGGACGGCACAACCGTGAACCTCATGGCGCCGATCCTGGTCAATCCGGCCACCGGCGCTGCCACGCAAGTGATTCTCGACGGCGGCGAATGGCCCATGCGGGCGCCATTGGCGGCTTAGCGGGTTCTGCCGGCCTCACTTGCGCCAGAACAGGTGGTGGGTCACGGGTAGTGCAGTGCGGCAGTACCCTTCCGCAAATCTGGCTGCACTGCATGCGTTGCATGCCAACGCATGCAGTGCAGCCAGATTTTCAGGACAACCACTCCATGCCTGAGGCGCCTGACGAGCTTCAGCCAGGCGCCGTCGTCGTTGCTCTCCGCGAAGGTACTTCCCTTAGGCGAAGTCCGCCGTTGCCGGGTTGGCGCCGATGCGGCCGGCTTCGCCCTTGTCGAGCGCGTTGATTGCCTCGATGTCATCGTCGGTGAGGGCAACGTCCAGCGCGCCCCAGTTTTCGATGATGCGGGACTCGGTCACCGACTTCGGAATGACCACGCTGCCGAGGGCCAGGTGCCATGCGAGGACAACCTGCGCGGGGGTTGCGTTGCGCTTCTCGGCGATGCCGGCAAGCACGGGATCGTCCAGCAGGCCCTTGCCGGAGCCGAGCGGCGACCAGGATTCGTGCAGGATTCCCTTCTCGGTTTCGAAGGCGCGCAGCTCGGCCTGATTCAGGTACGGATGCGTCTCAACCTGGTTGATCGCCGGCACCACGCCGGTCTCGTCGATGATCTCCTGCAGGGCCTCGACCGTGAAGTTCGAGACACCGATGGAGCGCACGCGGCCACGCTTCTGCAACTCGATGAGGGCCTTCCACGTGTCACCGTACTTGCCCTGCTTCGGCTGCAACCAGTGGATCAGGTACAGGTCGAGGGTTTCGAGACCAAGGCGCTGCATCGACGCTTCGAATGCCTCGAGGGTGCTTTCATAGCCCTGGTCGGCGTTCCACAGTTTGGTGGTGATGAACAGTTCGTCGTGGCCAAGACCGGAGGAGGCGATAGCACGCCCCACACCCTCTTCATTGCCGTAGATCTTCGCGGTGTCAATGTGACGGTAGCCGGCCTTGAAGGCGCGCCCGACGACGTCCTCCGCAGTGGCGTCGTCGACCTGCCAGACGCCGTAGCCGAGCTGGGGGATGGTGCGGCCGTCGTTAAACGTCAGGTTTGGTGAGGTACTCATGTATCCCTTTCAATTGCTGCTTGCCTTCCGAAGGGTGGCAACCCGGGCCGGATGGGAAGTATTCCTGCGCTGCCTGTAACAGATCGCCCGGCAACCGGACATTAACGGGTATGGTCACACAAACCGCAAGGGGGACACCGATGACTTCGGCGACGAAGGCGCAGCATCGTGAGCGGCTTTTCGCGCAGACGCACAGGGAGCATCATGACCGCGTGTATCTGTACCTCCGCCGCCGGACGGAATCGCACGAATCCGCGGAGGACCTGTGCGCAGAGACTTTCCGGATCGTGTGGCAAAGCTTGCCGCTGATTCCGAAGTGCCCGGAGCGGTTCTGTTCGGGATCGCCAAGAACGTGCTGCGGAATCATCAGCGATCCCAACGACGGTTCGCCCGGCTGGTCGACCGCATTCGTGAGGGCTTCGACCGGACGGGGCACCAGCCGGACCACGTCCACGCTGCACTGGCGCGGCTCAGAGCTGCGGACCGCGAGATCCTGATCCTCACTTACTGGGACGGCTTTCCGCTCTCAGAAGCAGCCGCCCTGCTCGGCTGCACGCCGGGAGCCGCCCGCGTGCGGCTCCACCGTGCCCGCAAGGCATTCGCCAGTTACCTCTCACGCACGGGAGAAACACCATGAACATCGAACGCATTCTTTCCGAAGCGGACCCGGCACGCAACGTTCCCGAGGACGAGTTGGCGGCCAGCCGCCGTCGTGCTTTCGCACAGGCAACTTCCGACGGCGCTGCCCACTCGCTCAACGACGGTGCGGTCATAACGGACTCACCGAAAACGCCGGGCGATTCGACCGCGTCGCATTCGCCGCTGTTCGCGCGGTTGGCTGCGGCCGCCGTCGCGATCGTTGCAATTGTTGCTCTCGGTGTGACGGCCACGCTGTTTCCGCGTTCCGGTGTTGATGTCGCGGAAAACACCGTGGCCGTGGAGAAACTCTTCCAGGACGCTGCAGCGGTTGTTGTGGGCACACCCTTGAGCGCGCTAAGTCAGGGAGGCGCGGACTCTGAGACGCTCCGCTTCCAACTTGAGGTTGACGTTCAGCAGGTCCTCAAAGGGGGAATCCCCACCCAATCCGTCCTGTTCGATGTCACCGGCCATCCGGCCGCCAACGCTGACACGATCGGGGAAGCGAACAGCGGAAGTCTCTACAAGCGCGCGCACCTGTTCTTTCTGGACGGAACGAACAAACTCGTTGAAAGCCCGCTCGCCATGCTCACCGTGACCAACAAGCGGACCGGGGCCGTCGTAGATTCTTCGGGGAACCCGGTAGCGCTACCCGAGCAGGTGCGCGATCAGCTGACCCTGCTGCCCGCAACCGAGGTTCCGTTGGAAACGTCCGGTGTGGGAGCCGGTCAAGCCGTGGACGGTGAGGTTCTGGGCCGGGTTCCAGTTGCGGCCGAGAGAGACCCGGCTCTGGGTATCATCCAAGGCTACGTGGGCGACGATAGCGCCTGCTTCTGGTACGAGTTCGAAGGACAGCGCTGGTACCTGCTCTGGCCGGAGGGTTTCACCGCGCACGTCCCTGACCTTCCGAGGGCCTTCATGGCCAATGGCCCAACTCCGATGGTCCTCAACGAGGCCGGCTACCCCTACGTGGTATCGGGCTTTCCAACGCCGTTCATCGAGGGACGGATCCGGTCCAGCGAGGAGCGCACCTGTAGCGGCCTGAGCATGCCGGTGGTCGAAATCGCCGTGGAGTCAGGTTCGACGCTGCTGGGGTTTTAGTTGCTGGTCGCGCCGAGTAATCGTTCGGCCTCGGCCACGTCTTCGCCGACCACGCCGGCACGGCGCCGCACGTTGTCCAGTCCGGCCGACGCGATGCCCCAACGCTCGCCGTCGAGGCGGGCCATGGCGGCCGCCTCCGCCGTCGTCGCGAGCGCGTTACCGGCCCGTGACAGCGCCCGGTGCACCTGGAGGAGCGCGCCGGGAATGTCGAGGCCCTCGCTCGGAGACTGGGACTGCGCCGCAACGCAAACATCCCGCACGCGCGGCAGCAGCTGAACCAGTTCATTGGCGAGCTCGGTCAGCTCGTTGTACACGGCGTCGTCGTCCACGCCCTCAAGAATCTGGTGGTAGCGGTCGAGGCCCCTGCGGAAACGGTCGTGGGCGCGCCGCCACACACCCGAGCCCAGCTCGGCGTCATCCTTACGGCCCTGCCGGGCCGCTGCGAAAAAAGCCATCGTGTCCGGAAGTTCGTCTAGAGGTACTGGCCGGGACCGTGTGTGTCGGGCTTCTGCCCGGCGGCCTGCCTGGCGCCCGGCGCGCGCCTGGGTTCGCCGTCCTCACCGACGACCACGCCGGGAGCGATCACAGTGCCGGGAGGCAGCTGCTTGAGCTGAAGCTGCGCGGCCAGCTGCTGGTTGACCATCTGCTGGGCCGCGAGCGCAGTCTGGATGCCATGGAACAGTCCCTCCAGCCAGCCGACCAGTTGCGCCTGGGCGACGCGCAGCTCAGCGTCAGTGGGCACGGAATCGTCGGTGAACGGCAGGTTGATCCGGTGCAGTTCCTCAACCAGCTCCGGAGCCAGACCGTCTTCGAGCTCGCGGACCGAGCGCTCGTGGATCTCGGCCAGACGGGTGCGTCCAGCGTCATCCAAGGGCGCGCTCCGGACCTCTTCGAGCAGCTGCTTGAGCATCGTGCCGATGCGCATGACCTTCGCGGGCTCATCGACAAGCTCAGTGAGCTTCGCAGGCTTGCCCTTTTCGCTGGGGGAAGCACCGCTGCGGGAGGCGCCGTCGTCGTCGTTCTGTTCGGGTAGACCACGGCCCGAATCCAATTTGCCGAGGAGGACCGCGCCCTCCTGGTTTTCCTTCGCCGCCTGTTCGGGAGTGACGGTGAGGTGCTCGGGGTGCTGTTCCGGCTGCTGTTCGGTCATGAAGCTATGCTCTCACGGCGGGGTTACTCCCTGTCTTCGAGCTCTTCCTCACGGCCTTCGGCGTACTCGCCGGCCGGGCTTTGTCCCGGAACCTGCTGGCCGGCGTTGAGCTGACCCGAGGTGAAGTGTTTCCTGGAGAATTCGGGGCCGCCGTCGTTCTCTTCCTGGGGGATGTTGACGTCCTCGCGCAGGTGTTCGTCCTCGGATTCAGCGGCGGGCGTGGGCGCGCCGATGTCTTCGCGCAGGTGTTCCGGGAGGTTCTCAGTCATTCATCCAGCCAACCATAGCGGCCCGGTTCCGCGCTAGGGACTTTTGTGCACGTTTGGCGGGTTCGGTGCGCCCCGAACCCGCCAAACGTGCACGAATCTTCCCTCGGAGGGTCAGCAGCAGCGGCCCTCCGGATTGGCGTCCTGGCGGTCTGTCTTGTCCCGCCAGAACTGCCGCTCAGTCATTGGTGGTTCACCGCTGTGCGTGGTGGCGTGATGGTTGAGGTACTGCTGGTACGCGTTCTCCCCCATCACGCCCTTGAAGAGCCAGATCATCTCCTTCACGCTCATCAGTGGCCTGCCCGCGCCGGCCTCTTGTCACTCGGCAGGTCAGCCCACTCCTTCTCGAGTTCCTTCTCCTCAGACGTCGCTATCAAGCCCGCCGGGGCGAAAGTACGCGATGGGACTGCGGGATCTTCCATGCTCGGTCCGCCGCCTGCCCGGTACGCCTTGATGGTGGCGATGATGGCTGTCGCGATCACGACGATCGACAGGACCACGAACACGATCGACAGGGTTCCCTGGATGAAGGTGTTGCGGACAACCGCCTCCATGGCCGCCACGGTTGGTGCGTTTCCGAAGCTTTCCTCGCCCGCGGCAAGCGCGTCGCGGAAGGCGAAGTGCTGCGCCCAATACCCCACGGTCGGGACCGGCGAGAAGATCTTGAGGAACGACGCCGAAATGGTCACCACGGCGGCGAACGCCAGGGGTGCCGCCGGAATCCACAGGTACTTGAAGGCGCCCTTCTTCGCACAGATTGCCATGCAGACCGCAAGTGCGATTGCCGCGAGCAGCTGGTTCGCTATGCCGAATAGCGGGAAGAGCGTGTTGATGCCGCCGAGCGGATCGGTGACGCCCATGATCAGGATCGCTCCCCAGCCGGCCACCATGATCGCCGTGCAGATCCAGGCGCCGGTCCGCCATGAGGTGTCCTTGAACTTCGGAACGAAGTTGCCGATGCTGTCCTGCAGCATGAAGCGCGCAACGCGGGTGCCGGCGTCGACGGCTGTCAGGATGAACAGCGCTTCGAACATGATCGCGAAGTGGTACCAGAAGGACATCATCCCTGCCCCGCCGACGAGGCCCTGCATGATCTGGGCGATACCCACGGCGAGCGTTGGCGCACCGCCGGTGCGGGACACGACCGATTCTTCGCCCACATTGGTGGCAAGGGTGCTCAGGGCATCCGGTGCGAGGTTGACGCCGGTGAGCCCGAGGCCGTTGACGAATGCGACTGCGCCCTCGATGGTGCCGCCGGTGGCAGCTGCCGAGGAGTTCATGGCGAAGTAGATGCCACGGTCGATCGAGAGTGCGGCAACCAGTGCCATGATTGCGACGAAGGACTCCATGAGCATTCCGCCGTAGCCGATGAAGCGGGTTTGGCGCTCCTTCTCGATCATCTTCGGCGTTGTACCGGAGGAGATCAGTGCGTGGAAACCGGATAGCGCTCCACAGGCGATGGTGACGAAGAGGAACGGGAACAGTGTGCCGGGAACCACCGGGCCGTCCGCGCGTCCTGCGTACTCGCTGAAGGCGGGTACGTTGATTTCCGGGCGGACGATGATAATGGCGACCGCGAGCATCACGATCGTGCCGATCTTCATGAAGGTGGAGAGGTAGTCGCGCGGTGCGAGCAGCAGCCATACCGGGAGGATCGCGGCGATGAAGCCGTAGATGATGATGCCCCAGGCGGTGGTGATGCGGTCGAGTGTGAAAACGGCCACGCCCCACTCGGTCTCGGCGATCCAGCCGCCGGCAACAATAGCGAGCATCAGGAGCGCGAAGCCGATCAGCGATACTTCAGTGACCTTGCCCGGACGGATGAACCGTAGGTACACACCCATGAACAGTGCAATGGGGATGGTCATGGCCACCGAGAACACACCCCAGGGGCTCTCGCCGAGTGCGTTGACGACCACAAGGGCGAGGATCGCGACGATGATGATCATGATTGCGAGTGTCGCGATGAGCGCGGCTGTTCCGCCGATGACACCGAGTTCCTCACGTGCCATCTGGCCGAGCGAACGGCCACCGCGGCGCATGGAGAAGAACATGACCAGGTAGTCCTGGACGGCGCCTGCGAGTACGACGCCGAGGATGATCCAGATTGTGCCCGGCAGGTAACCCATCTGGGCAGCGAGCACTGGGCCGACGAGCGGGCCGGCTCCGGCGATGGCTGCGAAGTGGTGTCCGTAGAGGACGCGCCGGTCGGTGGCGGCGTAGTCCTTGCCGTCAGCCTTGTATTCGGCGGGTGTCGCCCGCCGGTCGTTGGGCTTCAGGAGCTTGCGCTCGATGAACTTGGAATAGAACCGGTAGGCGATCAGGTAGGTACAGACTGCCGCGAAGACGAACCACATCGCATTCACGGTTTCGCCTCGGACAACCGCGAGCACGGTCCAGCTCACGCCACCCAGCAGCGCGATTCCTACCCAGATGGCAATCTTCAGCGGGGTCCAGCCGCCGTTTTCCTTCTCCGGATCCACCGCCGTGGGTGGGAGGTGCGGATCCTGGACGACGACGTCGGCGTCGTGGTTTTGGCGGTCTTCGTTTTGCTGGCCGCGTGCCCCCGCGCCCCGGCCGGGGTTCTTCTCACTCATGGTGCTCCCTCGAAAGTTGAGTGCTTAACTCATCGAAAGTAGCGCCTTCACGATCGAGCGACCGCCCCCTTTTGGAGGGCGGTCGCTCAATGGTGCAATTTCTGAGATGAACGGTTGGTGCTACGTATTAGTGCGACGGATCGTCTCGTCCGTCACGTGCGTTGGAACCTTCGCTGAGGCTGGAGTGCGTTTCGGTGCGGGGGTCTGGGCCCTCGTTGGCGGTGTCGCGTTCGTTGTTCTCGACGCCGTCGGGCACCTGGTCCGCCATGTTCTCGGCCCAGTTCTCTGCGGCGCTTTCCAGCCCGGATTCCTGGTCCTTGCCCGGTGCCGCCTGATCCGGTTCGCCGTCTGCCCTATGCTTGGCCATGATTTCCTCCTTGGGACGTCAGTGAGGATTAGCTTGTCATACCGTCCCGGTTATACAAAGCAGCCTTATTGTCTGGTTACTGTTTGCGCGTAACGAACTGCAGGCAACCGGCGAATCCGTTTCCTCCCCGCAAACGACGGTGCCTCGAATCTACGTCACCCGCAGGAAGTGAACGGTTCCGTTGCCTGCGTACAGGAACGCGTCGCTTACTGCAGCAGCCTTTGATTACTGCAGCAGCGCCCGCCGGGTCATCGGGAGCTTCGCGCGGGTGAACAACCACGCCGCGCCGGCGCCGATCAGCGGTACGAGCAGCACCAGTGTGAGCAGCTGCGGCCATGGAATGACGAGCTGGTATTCCTGCATCGCCGTCAGGACCGCCAGCGACGGCACTATCCCAGCGGCCAACCCCAGCCCGACTCCGAGCAACGAGGCAAACCCGGTCTGGGCCGCCGCTAGACGCTTTCGCAGTGCGGGCGCGGCACCCACGCCTGCGAGGGTTGCGTGATCACTACGACCGTCTGCGAGCGCCAGCCCGGCTGTGATTCCTGCGGACGTGAGTGCTACCAGGGCAGCTATGCCGCTGATGGCCCACAATATCTGCTCGGTGGGTTGCCCCGGATAGTTGTAGTTGAAGTAGGTGGAGGCGCCGACCGTTTCGATGAGTTCGGCGCTGATCTCGTCGCCGACGGAGGTGGTTGGCTGTTCAGGAAGGTCCATCACAACGACGCTCCTCGTTACCTCGAAGCCCAACTCCTCCGCGGTCTCAGGCGACACAATTCCGCCGATTGCGAGGTTGGGCGCATTCGGGATTGCAAAGGCCTCAACCTCGTAGCGGTTCTCCTCGGCGACCTCGCCAGTCTCAAGTGAGTGAGAAATGCCAAGGATTGTGACCTTACCGTCAGCAATCCATGCCGGGTTGAGAACCGCCATTTTTCCTTCCCCCAACGCTGCAAGGGTTTCGGCCGATGGCTCACTTCCGGTGATCGCCTCGACAGCTTCGGTCCCGCCTGCCACAAACTGCGGCATCATTGCGCCGTAGCTGTAAGGATCGCGACAGGTAGCTGGATCGGCGGACCCTTCCTCGATGAGAGCCGTGCAGGTGTTGGCGGCCGGAAGCTCGAGCTGAAGCTGGGTACAGGCCTCGAGTTGCGAACTGCACCTCTCATCAACGCCGGTCAGAACGGTCCCGGGACCCACTGATGAGCCCATCACCTTCTCCACAGCCTCTACCGCAGCATCAGGATCTTTGGTGCCAACAACTTCGCCTTCGTTGTTGTACTCGACAAGCGGCACCGCACCCTGCTGGTCACGCAGAGGCTGTTGTTGTCCGTACTCGATGTCGTGCGCGAACGTCGCTGAACTGATCATGACGATTGCTGCAACTGCTGTTGCAGCAAGGACTGCAGCCACTGAAGGTACGGACCGGCTCCTGTTGCGCGACGCGTCCCGCGCGGCCATCCGAACGGACGCGGTTGTCCGTCTGGCAAGCTTCGCAAAAAGGTCGATGATGCGGCCTGTGCAGAGGAGCAGTCCCACGAGAAGGAGCACGGTTCCTAACCCCATGAGCGGGACGAAGAGGATCGAGCGCGCTGCCATCTCTTGGCCCAGCGATGCGGTGACAGCGAGCATCACCCCAGCCCCGCCAGAGATCAACGCCAACGCCAGGCAGATGAGCCCTGCTAGTGGTACCCGCCGTGCCGGCTTGGAAGCGGAATGCGCCGCCCTCACTGCTGAAAATACGTTCTGTCGTGCGACAGCAGAGGCGGGTACAAGCGCCGCAATGACCGCTGCCACGAAACCCAAAATGGCGAAGACCGCAATGGGCCACCAGATGAGGTGAAATCCAGGAAACGCGGAAGAGTACGTCCACAAATGCCAGTGAACCCAGACAGCAGCCACGGCGAGGCCAATGAGAGCGCCGGACACAGCGCCTATCGCGCCCAGCACCACGCCTGAAGCAGTGACAACGAAGCGAACCGTAGACTTTTCCCCTCCTGCGGCCGCAAGCAGCGCCAGCATGCGGCGCTGGCTTTTAGCACCGACAGCAAAGGCAGCACCGGCGAGCAGCCCTACCTCCGCGAGAACCAGCACTCCGATCACGCTGATCGCAAGGATTCCCATGAGGACCCCTTGGCCCTGCATGGACGAGTAGCCCGGTGGAAGCTCCGCGGCACCGGGCGGGTTGAGCAGCACGTGCCGGGACAACGCGGCCACTCCGACCTCGTTGAGCTCCTTCACTTCCACCCATGTCAGGGGGTCCTCGCCCAGGAGAAAGACCTGGGCCTCCATCTCTCCCGAATCTTGCGCCAAGGGATGGCCAGGCAGAGCAAAAGCGACATCAGGGAAGTAACGCATATCCGAATGCCGGATGATCCCCGCAATCGGATAGCTATCAGGCCCAACCTCCAACGAATCGCCCACGCCGAGCTCCATCCGCTCAGCCAGGGCAACGCTGAGATACACCGCATCAGCGGGGCCGTCCGAGGCGCCCTCGGTCAATTCGTAGCGGGAGGCGAATGCGGAATTGAACAGTTCGGTGGTGTGGATCATCGCGTAAATGGGCACCTTGCCCTTGAACAGTTCAAGCGGCGCTGATCGTTCCACGATCGTTTCATAACCGTCCGGGACGGCATCGACGGGCGATGTTGCCACGAAGTCGGGATCCGGCTCACCAATCGGAATGCCGGCCCTGGGCTCAGTTGGGTCCTGAATGTATCCGTTGCCAATGCCCTGCACCAACACGGCCTGGGCCGTGCCAAGGTCGGCGTCTATGCGCTCCTGCGGTGTCATCTGCGAGCTGGTTGCCAGCAGCGCGACCATAGTCATCCCCGCCACCGGCAACGCGATCAGCGCCACAATCAGCGCACTGCGCCCCTTGTGCTTTCGCGCATCGCGCCAGGCGAGCCGCAACGCCATGAGAAAGGCCTGTTTCCGGGCTCCCTTGTAGGCACCGACCTCCACGCCCATTTCTAGAGCCCGCTCTGCGCGAGCAGCGACGCCGGGTCCTGAGCCGCTTCCGACTCATCGATAATCCGCCCGTCACGGATAAAAATCACCCGGTCCGCCCACGCCGCATGCCGAGCCTCATGGGTCACAAGCATGACGACGGACCCCTCATCCGCCCGATGCCGAAGCACGCCCATGATCTCGTCGCCAGTGGCGGAGTCCAGAGCCCCGGTTGGCTCATCGGCCAGGATCAGATGTCTGTCCCCGACGATCGCCCGCGCAATCGCCACGCGCTGCTGCTGGCCACCGGACATCTCGTCCATGAACCGGTCAGCAAGCGCCTCGATTCCTACCTGTCGCAGCGCGTCTTTGGCCTGCCGCTGCGCCTTACGGGTGGGAACGCCATCGAGCTCGCGGGGCAGCGACACGTTCTCGGACGCAGTCAACGTGGGCACCAGATTGAAATCCTGGAACACGTAGCCAACGGCCCGACGCCGGAGCCTCGCCAACTCGTTCAGCGTCAGCCCGCTAAGGGGCGTGCTTTCGACGAAGATCTCACCCGCCGTCGGCCTGTCCAGTCCGCCGGCGAGCGCCAGCAGCGACGACTTGCCGGACCCTGACGGCCCCATGACCGCGACGAACTCACCCTTGCTAATGGTGAGGTCGACATCGCGAAGGGCAGCCACCGACGTCGCGCCTTCGCCAAACGTCCGTCCAACCCCTGCAAGCTGCAGCACCTGACTCATTTTCTTCCCCCATGGATGTGTAAGTTTCCCTCCGCCGCGGCCCCGGACGCGGAGTCCCCCACACTCCGCGTACGAGGCCGGGCGGCATTTTGCGCACTGAGTTGCAGCATCCGGGATTCGCAGTGGTCAAGCCACCGGACCTCGGCTTCCGTGCTGTAGATCAGGGAATCCAGCACGAGGAGCCAGGCCGTGTCTTCCGGCCGATCGTGCGCCGCAGTGGTGCGACGCGCTTTCGTGTAATCCTGCAGCGACCGCATTGACGCGGCGCGCTGCGCCTGGATTACCGCCTGCACATCAACCCCCGGGAGGGTGACGGCGAGCGCCAGCTTGATGGCCAACTCATTGCGGGGCGGATTCGTTGCGGCGACCGGCTTCGCGAACCAGTTCCGCACCTCCTCCGATCCCTCTGCTGTGAGCCGGTAGATTACGTGGCCGTCGCCGTCGTCGCCGTCGTTGGTCACAAGACCATCGCGCTCCAGCCGGTCCAGCGTTGTGTACACCTGTCCAATGTTCAGCGGCCAGGTTGAGCCCGTTCGTTGCTCAAACTCAGCGCGCAATTGGTAGCCGTACCGCGGCTGCTCCTTCAGGAGCGCCAACAGACTATGGCGCACGGACACGAGATCCCCTTTGCATACTCAGTATCTAACTGGATCAGTTTTACATACTGGGTATGCGGTTGGGAATAGCGACGCGCTATTGGGTCAGCAAGTCCTCCGCGTAAGCACGGGCGGAACGACCGAAGCGCGGCAGATGATCGGCAAGCGCGGTCAGCGCAACCGAGAGGGCCTCGTCCTTCCGACCGGCGGAATGCATTGCGAGGGCGAGAAAGACCGCCGTTGCGTCGTCACGTTCCTGACCATCGCTCAGCATGGCGACGGCGTCGTCCGGCCGTCCGACATTCCGCAGGGTGCTCGCGTGCTGGATCCGCATCTGCGCGGCCCGGTCGGGATCGAGACCTTTCACGAGTGCTCGCTCGTAGTACTCCAGCGCGTCATGCTCCCGCCCGACGGAATCGAACGCGCCACCCAGCTCGTAGTCGGCGCGCCCGTCTTCGTACGGGCACTGCGATACGAGTTCGCGCATGAGCGCGACCATGTCATCGGCCTTATCACCGTCGAAGTCTGCCCAGAAAGCCGCGATCCGGTCCTCCCAGTTGCTTCCGGAGGTGTCTCCTGACTGCTCGGGAGAAGGGGCAGCGTCGAACGGATCCTTCTGTGCAGGCATGTGCCAACTGTAGCCATGGCCACTGACTAAACGGTCAGCAGCACCTTTCCCCGGTGCTCACCCGAGTCGAAGTACTCGTGCGCGGCGACCACCTCCTCCAGCGGGAAGGTCCGGTCAACGGGCACCTTGATGGACCCGCTGGAAATCAGCGGCCAGACGTATTTCCGCACGGCTGCCATGATCGACGACTTCTCCTCCACAGGGCGAGACCGCAAAGTCGTGCCAGTTACCGAAGCGCGCTTCGATAGAAGCATCCCAAGGTTCAGTTCCGCATTTGCCCCACCCTGCAGCCCGATGACCACCATGCGACCACCGAGAGCAAGCGCATCGACGTTGCGCTCCAGGTACTTGGCCCCGACGACGTCGAGAATCAAATCCGCTCCCTTACCGCCTGTCGCTTCGCGAACCTCGTGCACGAAGTCCTGTTCCCGGTAGTTGATGCACACATCCGCGCCGAGGGAGCGAGCGAAGTCCAGCTTCCCGTCTGACCCGGCGGTTACGAGCGTCCGCGCGCCCAGAGCACGGGCAAACTGAATCGCCATTGTGCCGATGCCGCCGGATGCTCCGTGGATCAGCACAGACTCGCCGGATTGCAGCCCGGCAGCCATCGCGAGGTTCGAATATACGGTTGCCGCGACCTCGGGCAACGCAGCCGCGGAAACCAGGTCAACGCCGTCGGGCACTGGAAGTACCTGCCCGGCAGCTACCGCAACCTGCTCCGCGTAACCGCCGCCGGCCAGAAGCGCGACGACGGTGTCGCCCACCTGAAAGTCCGAATCTCCGGGATCATTGATCCGCCCGGACACCTCAAGCCCCGGATAATCGGGGGCCCCGGCGGGCGGCGGGTAGAACCCCCGCCGCTGCTGAACGTCTGCCCGGTTGAGCCCGGCGGCAACGACGTCGATCAGTACCTCCCCTGCTTTTGGCTGGGGAGGTACGACGTCGGCAACCTCCAGTACATCCGGATCACCGAATTTTCGCAGCACAACGGCTCTCATGAAGCTTCCTTTCCGTCGCAGGATGGCTTGCGGGGGTTTTGAACGCACCTACCCTGCATGAAACACTATTCCCGTAAGGAAGGTTGTCCGAGCGGCCGAAGGAGCTGGTCTTGAAAACCAGTGGACGGTAACCCCGTCTCAAGGGTTCGAATCCCTTACCTTCCGCACAACAGCAAGTCAGAGGCGGCTTCCGCTGGTCCAGAAGGGCCCGCGGGGCCGCCTTTGCTGCGGGTCAGGCCGAATCGGTAGCCAGGTCCCGTTCCCCGGCAGCGTAATCAGCGTGGTATCTGCCCACCGGAATCATCAGGGGCTTGCCCGACACCGGATCAGTGATGACGGTACTCGTCATACCGAAAACGTGCTTCACCAGGCTCGGCGTCAGCACCTCCTCGGGACACCCGCTTGCGGCAAGTTTCCCCCCGGACAGTGCGATGAGGTGGCCGGCGTACCTCGCCGCGAGGTTCAGGTCGTGAAGCACCATGACGACGGTAGTTCCGTGGGTGCGGTTGAGCTCGGTGAGCAGGTCAAGGACTTCAATCTGATGGCTGACGTCGAGGAAGGTGGTCGGTTCGTCGAGCAGCAACACCTCAGTCTGCTGCGCCAGAGCCATTGCAATCCATACCCGCTGCCGCTGGCCGCCGGAGAGTTCGTCGACGGCGCGGTCGACGAGGTCGACGGTGTCGGTCGCCGCAAGCGCGCGGGCAACTGCCTGGTCGTCTGCCGCACTCCAGCGGGCAAACGCACGCTGGTGCGGGTGCCGTCCCCGCCCCACGAGATCGCCGACTGTGATCCCCTCGGGAGCGATCGGCGATTGGGGTAGCAAGCCAAGCCTTCGTGCCAGTTGCTTGGCCGGTATCTTGTGTAAGGCTTGTCCGTCGAGCAGCACGTGGCCTGCCACAGGGGACAGCAGCCGCGACATGGAACGCAGCAGCGTCGACTTGCCACAGGCGTTGGGACCAACAATGACCGTGATACGGCCCGGCGGAATAACCAGGTCAAGGTTTTCGATCACCGCCCCGCCGTCGCCATAGCCGAGGGTAAGGCTTTCAATGAACAGGTGCGGCTGCGAAGAAGTCACAGCATGCCTCCAACCCGGTTGATTCGGACAATGAGGTAGACAAGGTAGGGTGCTCCCAGGATGCCGGTCACTACGCCCACGGGAAGCCGCACACCGAACGCATATTGCCCGGCGAAGTCCGCCACCAGGGTGAGCAGTGCACCTACCAGCGCGGACGGGACCAACAAGGAGCCGTGGGGACCCACGATGCGTGCGGCGATTGGCCCGGAAAGGAATGCCAGAAAAGCGATCGGCCCGCTGGCCGCGGTGGCGACACAGGCGATTACGACGGCGGCGCTGATCGTGAGCAGTCGCATCCGTTCGACCCGCACCCCGAGGCCGGAAGCGGCGTCGTCTCCCAGGCGCGAGACGGACAGGTTCCGGCTCTGGATGAGGATCGCCGTGCCGAGGACCACGAGGACCACGAGAACTGGCCCCGCATCGCTCCACAAGGCCCCGTTCAGGCTGCCAGTGAGCCAGCGCAGGGCCTGGGCCAACTGGGTGTTGGTTGCCCGCTCAAGCTGCCAAGCGATAACACTTTGCATCATCGCTGCCACACCGATGCCAATCAGTATCAGCCGGGTACCGGCGGCGCCGCCGCGACGATAAGCGAGCAGGTAAATCGACAGGGCGACAATGAGGCCCGCGGCCACAGCCAGCCCGGAGACGGTCAGCCCACTCAGCGCGAACGACACGATGGCTACAGCCGCAGCGGCACTGGCACCCTCGGTGACACCGATGACGTCGGGGCTGGCCAGTGGATTCCGCAGCAGGGTCTGGAACGTCACCCCGGCAAGGCCAAAGCTCAGGCCTACCAGTATGGCCAGGACGGCACGCGGGAGCCGGAGCCGGCCCACTGTGAAGGAAACACCGGGAACCTCCTCACCGAGGATTACCCTCACTACCTCGTGGGGAGGGTAATTGGTCTGGCCGAACATCAGGCTACCGGCAAACGCAGCGATGACCAGCAGTGCCAGGAGGGCGGTGACCCGACGCCACCGACGGGTGCGGGTGTGGCGACTGGCGCTGACCCTCTGGACAATGGGCCGGAGCGCTGAATCTTCGGGCAGGGCGGTGTGAGGTGCGATCACAGCGGACGCATCCGTCGTTGACGCACCACGGCAATGAAAATGGGGGCGCCCAGCAGTGCGGTGATAATGCCGACGTCCACCTCACTCGGCGACGCCACTACCCTACCCACCACATCGGCTGCAACGAGCAGGCAGGCGCCGCCAAGGGCACTGAAGGGCATGAGCCAACGGTGATCGACGCCGACAATCAGGCGACAGAAGTGCGGCACCACCAGGCCTATGAAAGCGATGGGTCCTGTAACCGCGGTGGTGGCACCGCACAGCACCACACCGCCCGCGGCCGCGATCAGGCGGGTACGGGTGACGTGCTCGCCCAACCCGGAGGCCAGATCGTCACCCAAACCGAGCATGTTCAGACCGCGCGCGGTCCCGGCACAGATCAGCGTTCCGACCACTAGGAATGGCAACAGACGGAGGAGCCCTTCATCGGTTGCGCCTCCCACGCCTCCGATCTGCCAGGAAACCACGTTCTCCGAGATGTCCGGACGGGGCAGGACGACGGCGGTCACGAAGGACGCGAGAGCAGCGGCAGTGGCTGCCCCTGCAAGGGTGAGCTTGAGAGGGGTGGCGCCACCGCGCCCGAGCGAACCGACCAACCAGACGAAGGTCGCGGCGACTGCCGCTCCTGCTATCGCCGTCCAGATGTAGCTTTCGGGTGATGCGAGCCCGAACCACGCGATTCCCGTGACGATCGCAAGGGATGCGCCAGCGTTGACGCCCAGGATGCCGGGATCAGCCAGCGGATTGCGGGTAATGCCCTGCATGACCAAGCCCGAGACAGCCAGCGCTGCGCCGGCCACTGCAGCGAGGAACGTGCGCGGTATACGTTTGGCGACCGCCGCTTGATCCATGCCTTCGGTTGAGCCCGTAAGTCCGGCCCAGATGTCTGGGAGGCCGACTTCCCGCGAACCGAAGGCGATCGAGGCGGCGCAGATGACTGCCAGGATGCCAATCAGTACAACCAATGCAACCCCGCGCACCCGTCGGGATTGGCGCAGGGTTGCAACGGTCCCGAGGGGCGCGTCGGTGGTCTTGTTCACGTGGCGGAGGTACTTACTTGCCGGCGCTGCCCGTTACCGCATCGGCGAGCAGTGCGACATAGTCCTCAATGAGGTACGGCAGCGACAGGGCGGTGGGGTTGGCCGCGGTGCCGATCGGCTTAGTACCGTCGAGGTTGACAATGGCGTCATTCTTGACCGCCGGCAGTTGGGAAAGGACCGGGTCGCCCTTGAGCGCATCGATCAGCTCCTGACCACCGTAGGTGACCATTACATCGGCGTCGGAAAGCTCGTCGGCCCGCTCGGTGCTGATTGAGCCGGAAAATTCCCCGCTGTCGCCTGACGCCTTCACAATGCTCGGAGCAATTGCCATGCCGAGGTCTTCGAAGAACTTGGTGCGGGTGTCGGCGGCACTATAGAAGTTGATCTCGCTCAGATCGGTGGGATCGACGTGCGTGATGAACATGCCGTTGGCACCTTCAAGGTCGGGGTGCTCGGCGACAGCGTCGGCGATGGCCTGCTCAAGGTCGGCGACAAGCTGCTCGCCTTCCTCCTCCTTCCCAAGCGCTGTGGCGTTGATCTTGATCGACTCCCGCCATGGGGTTGCCCACGGGTCGTCCGGATAGGCCACGACGGGCGCGATCTCGCTCAGCGTCGCGTAGTCCTCCTCGGTCATGCCTGAGTAGCCGGCGAGGATCAGGTCGGGTTCGGTGGCGGCAACGGCTTCGAAGTCGTAGCCGTCGGTCTCGTCGAAGAGCACGGGGGTCTCCGCGTCGAGCTCCTCAAGCTTGTCCTCTACCCAGGGCTGGACCCCGTCGCCGTCGTCGTCGCCCCATGTCATCTTCGACATGCCGACGGGCACAATGCCGAGGGCAAGGGGGACCTCCTGGTTGGCGTAATCAACCGTGGCGACCCGTTCAGGTTGCTTCTCGATGGTAGTAGTGCCGAGCGCATGCTCAACGGTGATTGGCGTCCACGCAGCACTGGAGTTACCGTCACCAGCTGAGTCCTCCTGTGAGCCGCCTTCCGAACCGCACGCGGCTAGGCTGAGGGTGAGCGAGATGACAGCAAGTGGCGCCGCGAGCATGCGGGAGCGAATCAATTGAACCTCTTTAGGTCAGAGCGAGTTAGGCAAGCCTTACCATACCATTGTGTTGGCGCAGCCCAATTTTTGTGACCCGAGATGGCCCGGCCGGCCTGATCGGATAGGCTCCCCCAAGTGCCGAAACCAATGCCGAGGAGCCCTTCAACGATGAACAAGCGATTTCTGCTTGCCGCCGCCCTGGCCCTTTCCACCGCCGTGCTGAGCGGTTGCACCGCTTCAACAAATGACGACGACGGCGCGGCGCCGCCGAGCACACCCGCTCCTTCACAGGCCGCCGTTTCCGAGAATGAGCTGGAGGCGGGTCAATGCATGACAGACTCCGGTACCGCGGCGGAACCGAACATCGAGGTCCTGCCCTGCACCGAGGAGCACGCGTTCGAAGTCTTCGCTACCACCGAGCTTCCGGAAGGGGACTACCCCGGCCTCGGTGAAGCCGATGCGCTGGCTCAGGAGTTCTGCCGCAGCGAGTTCGACGGGTTCATTGGCGTCGAGTACGACGCTTCAGAACTCGACCTCCAGTACTTCTACCCTGTGGAGGAAGAGTGGGCCACCGAGGGCGGCCGCAGCGTCATCTGCCTGGTCGGCCAGCCCGCAGGTGCTTCCACCACAGGCACCTTGAAGGGCTCTGCCCGATAGTTCCCAACGGCAAGCAGGCGTGTTTGAATGTGTGTGGCGTCTGTGTGGTCCAAGTCACTAAAGAGCGATCTGGGCTGGACGCTGCAGTCCGACACCACCGGACCGACGATGGGAAACGCTCACATGCCTGTTGCGAACTTGGCACATCTTTCACCGCGGCACATTCGGGGGATCTGCCCGCTCTGAAGACGCTGACGTACAACTAAACGTTTCCGCCGTTGATGGTCTCGACCCCGCCGATCCGTTCCCGCACGGTAACCACCCGTTCATACCGGAGTGGTTTGCTTTGTGGCGACCGAATTGTCACCGGCACCATCTATCGTCACTCTCGTGGCCACATCCGCCGACGCTCAACGCCGAAAGCGGGTATCACTCGCGGCCGTCAACCGGCCAAAGTCAAGGAGAAACATAACGGATGAAAAATTCGTGGAGGGGCGCGCTGTGCTCGGCGCTGTCGGTAGGGCTGCTCGCCTCACCGGTGGCGGCCTTGCCTGCCAGCGCGGAAGAAACCGTCGAGGCCCAGGCAGGCTCCGGCGTCGTCATCAATGAGGCCTATGTGAACGGCGGCAGCGCCAACGCGCCGTTCACCCACAAGTTCGTGGAGCTTTACAACACTACGGATGCGCCGGTCAGTCTTGACGGCTGGTCTCTGCAATACCGCGCGGCGGGTACCGTCACTGCGCCAACCGGCGTCGCGGAGCTTAGCGGAAGCATTCCGGCGAACGGCTACTTCCTGGTTCAAGGCGGCAGCAATGACAGTTTCGGTGCTGCTCTTCCTGCACCGGATGTAACCACTGCTCTGAACTTCAGCGGCACACGCGGAACCATCGTGCTGTCGAACCAGCCCGGCGCCGTCGATCCGCTTGCGGTTGGCTCCGTTGTCGGTGCATCGGGTGTTGTGGACCTGCTGGGCTACGGTTCATCCAACACCTACGAGACAGCGGCGGAAGAGGGGCCGGGCGGGACCACCAACCCGCTGTCCATGAACCGCGCAGACTTCGTGGACACCGACAACAACAAGGTTGATTTCACTGCGCTCGACGCCGTGACTCCCACGAATGCTGCCGGCGACCAGGCGGGAAACGAACCGGAACCCGACCCTGATCCGCCGACGCCCGGAGAAGTGATCCCCATTGCGGAGATCCAGGGCAACGGTGCCGCCACCCCTTACGCGGGCCAGACTGTCACAACGCGCGGCGTCGTCACGGCTGCCTACCCCACCGGCGGATTCGATGGGTACTACATCCAGACTGCAGGCACCGGAGGAGACCTCGGCTCTGACCACGCGGCATCGGACGGCATCTTCATCTACTCGCCCGAAACCGTGGAGAATGTCGCCGTCGGTGATTTCGTCGAGGTGACCGGTGTTGCAGGCGAATACTTCGAGCTGTCCCAGATCACCGTGAACGCCGGCGGCATGACCAAGCCCGCTGAGCCGGCTGAGGCCGTCAAGGCGTCATCGGTGGCCTACCCGGCGGATGACACCGCCCGCGAAGCACTCGAAGGCATGCTCGTTCACCCGACGGGCGGATTCACAGTCACCGACAATTATGCGTTGAACCAGTACGGTGAAATCGCGCTGGCGGTGGGCGATTCCCCGCTGGTGCAGCCGACCGAGATCGCGCCTCCCGGAACCCCCGAGAACGCTGCGGTTGCCGCCGACAACGCGGCCCGCGAAGTGTTGCTCGACGACGGCGCCACCACCAACTTCCTGAACAGCGCCAACATGGACCAGCCGCTGCCCTATCTCACGCCTGAGCAGCCCGTTCGTGTGACGTCGTCCGCGACATTCACGGCACCTGCCGTCCTTGATTTCCGCAACAGCTCCTGGAAGTTCCAGCCGCTGACCGCCCTCACCGCAGCCAATGCCGCGGAAGTTCAGCCCGTCGCCTTCGAAGGGACCCGCCCCGAGGCGCCGGAAAGCGTTGGCGGCAACGTCAAGATCGCTTCATTCAATGTGCTGAACTACTTCACAACTACAGGCGACCAGCTCACGGGCTGCACCTACTACGAGGACCGCGATGGAAATCCCATCACGGTGCGTGGAGGCTGTGACGCCCGCGGCGCCGCCAACGCAGAGAACCTCGAACGCCAGGAAGCGAAGATCGTTGCGGCGATCAACGGGCTGGATGCCGACGTCGTCTCCCTCGAGGAGATCGAGAACTCGGCGAAGTTCGGCAAGGACCGTGATGAGGCCCTCGCGACGCTCACAGCGGCGCTGAACGAAGCGACGCCTGGTGTCTGGGATTATGTCCGCTCCCCCGCCGACCTCCCGGCGCTGGAGAACGAGGACTTCATCCGGACCGCATTCATCTACAAGAAGGCGGTTGTCGAAACGGTCGGCGAATCGGTCATCCTCGATGACAACGAGGCGTTCTCGAACGCCCGTAAGCCCCTAGCGCAGACCTTCAACGTGGTGGACGGTGGTGAGTCCACCACGTTCCTCGTGATCGCGAACCACTTCAAGTCGAAGGGTTCAGGTACCGGTGAGAACGCGGACCAGGGCGACGGCCAGGGCGCTTCGAACGCTGACCGTATTGAGCAGGCAACCGCGCTTGTTGCGTTCGCTGACCGGTTGAAGACCGAAGAGAGAACCGACAAGGTGTTCCTCGCCGGCGACTTCAACTCCTACTCGGCTGAGGATCCCATGCAGATCCTGTACAACGCCGGGTACGTCAACCAGGGCGCGAAGACGGACGGATACTCGTACGTCTTCTCGGGCCAGGTGGGTTCGCTCGACCACATCCTCGCCTCGCCGGCTGCTGATGCAACCGTCTCCGGCGTCGATGTCTGGAACATCAACGCCGTGGAATCCGTGGCACTGGAGTACAGCCGCTACAACTACAACGCCACCAACTTCTATGAGCCGAACCAGTTCAGGGCCAGTGACCATGATCCCGTGATCGTGGGCCTGAACCTTGCCCCGGAAGACACCACCACCGAACTCAACCTGATGGGAATCAACGACTTCCACGGGCGCATCGACGCAAACACGGTGAAGTTCGCGGGCACCATCGAGCAGTTGCGCGCGCAATACGCCGAAGAGAATTCACTGTTCCTCTCGGCGGGCGACAACATCGGTGCGTCCCTGTTCGCCTCCTCTGTGGCGCAGGACAAGCCGACGATCGACGTCCTGAATGCACTGGACCTCAGCGCCTCGGCAGTGGGCAACCACGAGTTCGACGCCGGTTTCGAGGACCTGAGCGGCCGGGTCGCCGAGCTCGCGGAGTTCCCCTACCTCGGCGCGAACGTCTACGAGAAGGGCACCACCACGCCGGCGCTGCAGGAGTATGAGATTGTCAACGTCGGCGGCATTGACGTCGCCGTGATCGGTGTCGTGACCCAGGAGACGCCGTCGTTGGTCAGCCCTGACGGTATCTCCACACTCGACTTCGGCGATCCCGTTGAGGCCGTCAACCGCGTGGCGGCCCAGATCGAGGAGCAGGACCTTGCCGACGTCATTGTCGCCGAATACCACGAAGGTGCCGGCGATGGCGTCGTTGAGGGTTCCACGATCGAAGAGGAGGTCGCCGCAGGCGGCGCCTTCGCCGAGATTGTCACCGAGACCACGCCGCTGGTCGACGCCATCTACACCGGCCACACGCACAAGCAGTACGCGTGGGATGCACCGGTTCCCGGTTCTGAGGGCGAGACCCGCCCGATCGTTCAAACCGGTTCCTACGGTGAGTTCATTGGCCACATCACTCTCACCGTGGACAATGCCACCGGCGAGGTCGAGTCCTACACCGCGCAGAACGTTGCCCGGACCACCACCGACGACGCCACGCTGGTAGCCCAGTTCCCAAGGGTTGCAGAGGTCAAGACGATTGTGGACGCCGCGCTGGCCGAGGCGGATGTCATCGGCAGCCAGCCGGTGGGATCGGTGACGGCCGACATCACCACCGCATTTGTGAACGGCAACCGTGATGACCGGACCTCCGAGTCGACGCTCGGCAACCTGGTGGCCGACTCGATGAGAGCCTCGCTCTCCGCAGCGGAGCGCGGTGGTGCGGAGATCGGCGTCGTCAATCCGGGCGGTCTGCGTAACGAGCTCTACTACGGCGAGGACGGCGTGATTACCTTTGCCGAGGCCAATGCGGTTCTGCCGTTCGTCAACAACCTCTGGACAATTACCCTCACCGGTGAGCAGTTCAAGACGATGCTCGAGCAGCAGTGGCAACCGGAAGGCAGCTCCAGGTCATTCCTGGCGCTCGGGCTCTCGGACAACGTGACCTACACCTACAACCCGGACCTCGCAGCAGGCTCCCGCATCACGTCGGTCACCATCGACGGCGCACCGCTGGACCCGGCCCGCGACTACCGGATCGGCACGGTCAGCTTCCTTGCCCAGGGCGGCGACAACTTCACCGTCTTCCGGGAGGGCACGGACGTTCGCGACTCAGGTCTTGTGGACCGCGACGCTTGGATCAACTACCTCGAGGAGAACAGCCCACTGTCGCCGAGCTTCGACCGCCGGGGAGTGATCGTCCGGAACGCACCCACAGAGGTAGAGGCGGGCGCCGAGGTTTCGTTCAGCGTTGCCAAGCTTGATCTCACCTCTCTTGGCAGCCCGGCGAACAGCAGCCTGACCGCCACCTACATCAACGACGGCGGGGTCAGCACCGAACTGGGCACCACCCCGGTTTCAGGTGGTGCGGCCGAGGTAACGGTCACAGTGCCGGAGACCGCGGTGGGCGACGGACGGATTGTCCTGGTTGCGGAGGAATCCGGAACCACGGTCACCCTGTACGTCACTGCTGGATCGGCACCCGAACCGCCGAACTGCGTTCCGCCGACCAAGCCCACCCGGTGGTGGGACTTCTTCGGCTGGATCCGCTACGGGTACGAGCTGATCGAGTACCTCAAGTGCCTCATCGGCCGGCCATAGCGGGGTAGCCCGACCAACGGCTGAGCGCGAAAGCGCCGGAAGGCGCTCTTCCCCGATTCGCTGGGGAGGGGCGCCTTTCGCGTTGCGCCTCCCGCATCGACTCTCCAATAGGTGACCGTTTGGGGCTTCTAAGAGTCACCTATTGGAGAGTCAATGCACCAGGAGGGGACTAAGTACAAGCGAGGATTGCGCGGGCGATGTCGTCGGCGTCGCGCAGGGTCCGGCCCCCGGCGTCGAGCGATGCCCCCGCTTCGGCGGCGATCGCCGTTCCCCACTGCACGGATGTGAGTTGCAGCCCAAGCACATACAGTCCCTCCTGAACGAGCCCGTTCGCACCAAGGGCCCGGTAGGGCGGCTTGGTCACGTCCAGCCCCGCCGAGAGCTCCGGCACACCGTCCTCCGACATCATCGCGCGGGCACGCACCAGCCCGTCCTCCAACAGCCGCCGCAGCAACACCGACCGGTTGTGCACCACCCGGTTGGCCGGCATCATCGCTTCCACCAGCACACCGGCGTCGTACGTACCGCCCTCCACCCACGGGGAGGTAACCGTGAACCGGCTTCGTCCGCTGTCGAGTTCGAAGCGCGGCGCCGGCCCGGCGAAACGCACGACGCCGGCCCTCGCCAATGCCGCCAACTGTTCAATGCGCAGCGCCGGCGGCCCACTGGCCAGTCCCTCAACGAGAGGTTCAAACCACCCACGCAACTCCGCGGTCCAGGAGGCCTCCGTGAGCCCGCCATCGGAAACCACCTGCTTGATCACGGACCGCCCGGCGTTCATCGCTCCGATGGCCATTTTCAGCGGATCATCCTCACCACGGTCTGATCCGGCTGCGTCTTCCTCCAGATACCCCAGAACCGTCCGGTTGTACTCCTGCGCAGACGCGAACCGGCGACGCCCGAACGGCCGGGCAAGCGCCTCCAGATCCAGCCGGTCCAAACCGGACACGTGAGCATCAAGGGTCTCTTCAAGCTTGGCTGCCCAGTCGCTGTCCGGTGCATCGAGTGCATCCTGGAGCTTCTCCAGAAAGCCCTCACCCAGTCCGGCAGTCCGGGCCAAAGTGCAGTAGTACGCCCAGACCGCGTCACGGTGAAGCAACGGCCACAGGTCGTGGTCGAACCCGGGTTGGACCCCGTCCGCAGCGAAACTTCCCGCCCGCTCAAGCGTGCAGTATCGAAGGCTGACGTTCCGCGGCACATAACTGTCCAACTTCGCCTTCGCCCGGTACGGGGTACCCCGGCGCGACGCCGCGATGATGAGCGGTTCCCGACCCGACGGTTCATACGTCAGCGCGCAACCCGCAGGCTGTCCGCCCGGCACGAACCGGCCTCCGCGCCCCTCGGTGAGGTGTGTCATGATGTCGAAGAAGTTCAGGCCAAGACCGCGAACCAGCACCGGCTTACGCGGAGGAAGACGGTTCCAGTCCACGTCTGCAGGCACAGCAGGTGGCCAGTACTGCAGCCCAAGCCGCGCGGCGCCATCGCGCAGTGCCTCCTGCTCGCGGTTCAGCTGCGCCGGAAGATGACCCATCGCAAGAACGACGGCGTCCGCCTCCAACGCCTCGTCCTCGCCCAGTTCTACCCGGAATGCCGTTCCCACACGTTGTACGTGGCGCGCCTCGACCTGGTGGACGACGACGTCGAAACCGTCGCCGAGGCAGGACAGGACGGAGACGTAGACCCAGCGCAGGTAGCGACCGTACAGTGCCCTGCTTGGGAAGCCGCTGGAGGTCAGCGCTGCCAACTCGGCGCGATCCTCGTCGCTCAGACTCTCATCGGGCGAGACGAGCATTCGTTGCCGCCAGCCGTCGAAGCACACCGGAACCAGCGATGGCGCGCGCCCGGAAGCAGCCTCGCCAACCGGAACCACCGTGGGAAAAAGCGCCGGCGTATTCATAAGGAAGTGCCTGGACTGATCCGGACGCCAAACGTGTCCCGGCCCCGGCTCGTACGGTTCCACAACATGGACCGTCAGCCTTGGCCGTCCGCCCTCAGGAATGGCAGACCAATTCGCGGCCAACCGCTCAATCACGGAAGTGCCCCGCGGGCCGGCGCCGATGATGGCTACCTGCAGGTCCCGCGAATTGTCCATCCGTCTAGGTTATCGGCCTTCAAACGCGGCCGAAGTCCGTCCGACGTGAAGTCAGCCTCCCACGTATGCGGCCAGATGCTCGCCTGTGAGCGTCGACTTGCCGGCAACCAACTCAGCGGGCGTTCCCTCGAAGACAACCTTGCCGCCGTCGTGACCTGCTCCCGGCCCGAGGTCAATGATCCAGTCCGCGTGCGCCATCACGGCCTGGTGATGCTCGATCACGATTACCGATTTGCCCGAGTCCACAAGCCGGTCGAGCAGGCCCAAGAGCTGCGCAACGTCTGCCAGGTGGAGGCCGGTGGTCGGCTCGTCGAGGATGTAGACATCGCCCTTCTCTCCCATCTGCGTCGCTAGCTTCAGCCGCTGGCGTTCACCACCGGAGAGGGTGGTGAGCGGCTGGCCGAGGCTGAGATAACCAAGCCCGACGTCGGCCAGCCGGTCCAGGACCTTGTGCGCCGCCGGCGTGCGTGCGTCCCCGTCGCTGAAGAAACCTTCCGCTTCAGTCACGGACATCGCGAGCACCTCGGCGATGTTCTTCCCGCCCAACCGGTACTCCAACACGGAGGCCTGGAATCGCTTGCCCTCGCAATCCTCGCAGGGAGACTCCACCGTAGCCATGACGCCGAGCTCGGTGTAGATGACGCCCGCGCCGTTGCAGGTGGGGCAGGCTCCCTCCGAGTTGGAACTGAAGAGGGCAGGCTTCACGCCGTTAGCTTTGGCGAATGCCTTGCGGATCGGCTCAAGCAGTCCCGTGTAGGTGGCAGGATTGCTTCGGCGTGAGCCACGAATAGCACCCTGGTCGATGACCACTACGCCCTCCCTGCCCGCAACCGATCCGTGGATCAGTGAACTCTTACCCGATCCGGCCACGCCCGTGACTACGCAGAGCACACCCAATGGGATATCGACGTCAACATTCCGCAGGTTATGCGTGGACGCATCACGGACCTCAAGCGCACCGGACGACGACCGCACCGTCTCCTTCAAACCCGCCCTGTCATCGAGGTGCCTGCCCGTGATCGTGTCGCTGCTGCGCAGCGCGTCCACCGTTCCCTCGAAGCAGAGCGTTCCACCCGCGGTGCCTGCACCCGGACCCAGGTCAATCACGTGATCGGCAATGGCGATCGTTTCGGGCTTGTGCTCGACCACGAGCACGGTGTTGCCCTTGTCCCGCAGCTGCAGCAGCAGGTTGTTCATCCGCTCGATGTCATGCGGGTGAAGGCCGATTGTGGGCTCGTCGAACACGTACGTGACATCCGTCAGCGAGGATCCGAGATGCCGGATCATCTTGGTGCGCTGCGCTTCGCCGCCGGAGAGCGTGCCTGCCGGCCGATCCAGTGAGAGGTAACCCAGCCCGATTTCCGTGAAGGAATCAAGGAGGTGCTGCAGCCCCTTGAGCAAGGGTGCAACGGAGGGCTCCTGAAGGTCCCGGATCCACCCGGTGAGGTCGCTGATCTGCATCTGGCAGAGCTCGGCGATGTTCTTGCCGTTGATCTTCGATGCGAGGGCTTCCCGGGTGAGCCGCGTCCCCTCGCATTCCGGGCACCTCTGGAAGGTCACCGCCCGCTCGACAAACCGGCGCACGTGCGGCTGCATCGCCTCCGGGTCCTTGGACAGCACCGATTTCTGGATCTTGGGGATGATGCCCTCGAAGGTCAGGTTGATGCCCTCGACCTTGATCTTGGTTGGCTCGGAGTAGAGCATGGTGTCGAGCTGCTTCTTGGTGAACTTGGCGATCGGCTTGTCCATCGGCAGGCCAACACCCTCGAACAACCGGCCAAACCATCCGTCCATCGAGTACCCGGGGACCGTCAGCGCGCCGTCCTCGAGTGTCTTGGTCTCGTCATACAGGGCGGTGAGGTCAATGTCACTGACATTGCCCATGCCCTCGCACCGCGGGCACATGCCGCCCAGATAAACAGCCTGACTGACCACATTCTTCTCGACACGGCCGCCCTTGTCCGTGGACATCACACCGCTGGCCTTACGGGTTGGCACATTGAAGGAGAACGCGGTGGGCGGGCCAATCTGTGGAGAGCCCAGACGGCTGAAGAGGATCCGAAGCATCGCGTTCGCATCCGTGGCGGTGCCCACCGTGGACCGCGGGTTGGAACCCATCCGCTCCTGGTCGACGATGATGGCCGTGGTCAGCCCCTCAAGGCGGTCCACCTCCGGCCGCGCAAGGGAGGGCATGAAGCCCTGCACAAAAGCACTGTAGGTTTCATTGATCATCCGCTGGGACTCTGCGGCGATGGTCGCGAACACCAGCGAACTCTTTCCGGAGCCCGAAACACCGGTGAACACGGTCAACCGACGCTTCGGAATTTCGACGCTGAAGTCCTTGAGGTTGTTCTCCCGTGCGCCCTCCACGCGGATCAGGTCATGGGTGTCCGCAGCGTGCAGCGAAGTTGGTTCTGTACCTGTGGCCGTACTCATCATTTCCCCATCTCCTGGGCGGTTCGGGCGCACCCGGGCCGGCCGTCGTCGTCGTTTGGCTCTATCTAATCAGTTGGCGCCGACATTCGGCAGGCACTATTTGTGGAGCGAACCACCCCAAGTTGCCTAAGATAACGGTATGACGTCCACCACACAGCATGACCCCGCAACCGACGACGAGTTCCTCTGGCTCGAGGACATCTACGGCGAGAAGCCACTGGATTGGGTGCGCGATGAGAACGCGGTCACCGAGTCGAAGCTGATCAATGACGGCTTCCTGGCAACGGAGCAGCGCCTGCTTGAGGTGCTTGATTCCACCGACCGCATTCCCATGGTCGGCAAGCGCGGCGAGCACTACTACAACTTCTGGCGGGACAAGGAGCACCCCAAGGGCCTCTGGCGCCGCACCACCTGGGACAGCTACCTCACGGATGCACCTGATTGGGAGCTCCTCCTCGACGTTGACGCCCTGAGTGCGGCCGAGGGCCAGGACTGGGTGTGGGGCGGCGCAATGTTCCTCCGTCCCGCCGAGGGCGAGCCCTACCGTCTGGCGCTCCTTGCGCTCTCCCCTGACGGCGGTGACGCGCAGCGCTACCGGGAGTACGACGTCGTCGACCGCGTTTTCGTGCCGGGCGGGTTCGACATTCCGGTTGCCAAGAGCCGGATCAGCTGGGCGGGGCCGGATGCCCTGCACGTCGGGACTGACTTCGGGCCGGGTTCCATGACCACGAGCTCCTACCCGCGGACCGTCCGTACACTGCGCCGCGGCGAGTCGCTGGAGTCCTCGGAACTGTACTTCGAGATTCCTGAGAACTCGATGATGGCTGCCGTGGTGCGCGACCAGACGCCGGGGTTCGAGCGCGACATCGCCGCCCACATCGTCGACTTCTACTCCAGCCGCACCTACCTCCGCCGGAACGACGAGTGGGTGCACATCGACGTGCCCGACGACGTCAACGTCTCACTCCACCGCGAATGGCTGCTGCTGCGTCCACGGACGGATTTCGACCTCGACGGCGTCACCTACCCGGCCGGTTCCCTCCAGGTCGCGCGGCTTGAGGACTTCCTCGGCGGCAACCGTGCGCTTACCGCCGTCTTCGAGCCCGATCCGCAGACCGCCCTGCAGTCCTGGAGCTGGACGCGCGACTACCTTCTGCTGAACCTGCTGAAGGACGTTTCCTCCGAGATTCACGTACTGAACCCGGCTGCCCATTGGTCTGCCGATGTGCTGGATGCCTGCCCGCCGCTGCACTCGGTGGACGCCTATGCGGTTGATGACGAGGACGACGACGCTGGCAACGACTACTGGCTTGTCGCCACCGGCTTCCTTACCCCCACCACAGTGGTGCGGGGCACGATCGGTGGGACGCATGACGAAGTGAAGGCATCGCCGTCGTACTTTGACGAAAGCTCCTTCACGGTTGAGCAGCACTTCACCATTTCGAAGGACGGCACCCGGGTTCCCTACTTCCAGGTTGCGTCGAAGGAGTTAAAGCTCGACGGCGGCAACCCAACGCTGCTGTCCGGTTACGGCGGCTTCGAGAACGCAATGACACCGGCGTACAGCGGTGTGATCGGCCGCGGTTGGCTGGAGCGCCGGACGTCCGACGGGCGACACGGTGTGTATGTACTGGCCAACATTCGAGGCGGCGGTGAGTACGGTCCGGGCTGGCATCAGGCGGCACTGCACGCGAACCGGCACCGTGCGTACGAGGACTTCGCGGCGATCGCGCAGGACCTGGCGGATCGCGGTGTGACCAGGCCGGAGCTGCTGGGCTGCACGGGTCGCAGCAACGGCGGGCTGCTCGTGGGAAACATGCTGACCCAGTACCCTGAACTGTTTGGCGCGATCTCGTGCGGTGTACCGCTGCTGGATATGAAGCGGTACACCAAGCTCTCAGCCGGGTACTCGTGGATCGCTGAATACGGAGACCCGGACAAGCCGGAAGAGTGGGAGTACGTGCAGACCTTCTCGCCCTACCACCGGCTCCGCGAGGGTACGCAGTATCCGAAGACGCTGATCTGGACGGCGACGAGCGATGACCGGGTGGGCCCGGTCCAGGCCCGGAAGATGGCTGCCCGCATGAAGGCGCTTGGTGTGGAAAACGTGTGGTTCCACGAGGCGTTGGAAGGCGGCCATGCGGGCGCTTCCGACAACCGCCAGGCCGCCCGGATGCATGCCATGTCGCAGGAGTTCGTGTGGAAGGCGCTCACCGGACAGCTGTAGGGCGCGTATTTTGCTCTTGCCCTTTGGTTCTGGGTAGTCTTGGGTGGCTAGTAATAGCTGCTGGAGACGTGCCAGAGCGGCCGAATGGGCTTCACTGCTAATGAAGTGTGGGTCTAAAGCCTACCGGGGGTTCAAATCCCCCCGTCTCCGCTGAAAATGTGAGGAACCCCGGGCCATCTGGTCCGGGGTTCCTCTGTGTTATCCACCTGTTTCGGCGTTTGCCGGCTGCGGGGCTACGCCTTGAGTGCAAGCGTGAACGGAAGGACCGCCTGCGCTCCCGCATCCCGGAGGGCCTTTCCTGCCACGGTCACACTCCATCGGCTGTCTGCGAGATCGTCGACCAGGAGCACGGGGCCCGGATTGGCAGCAAACCAGGCGCGGCCGTCTGTCGGGACGGCGAATTTGTCCCACACCGCCGCCAACCTGAACGCGCTGTTGCCACCCGACGCGCCGCTCGGCCACCCATTCGGCATTTGTAGCGCGCCGAGGTACGGGATTTTTCCGACCCTCGCGAGCCCTTCGGCAAGGGACTGGATCAGGAGGGGGCGGCGTCGTGATGGCATGCTGACAACGGCAACTGGCCTGGTTTCCCAGCCCCATTCGGACAATACCTTCACGCATGCCTGGGCAGCCAGTGCATCAAGTGGCCGGTCTTCTGATCCCTCGGCCAGGAGTTCCCGTACCCGGTTTCCCCAGCCGAGGTCCGTCAGACGGGCGAGTGCTCGTCCGGGAGACAGGAACTGATCGGCTGGAATCCGACCCTTCACGGGGACACCCAGCTTGTCCATGCCGGAGGGCCACTGACCTCGTGGCTCGAGTTCCACCCCCACTCTGCCGAGGGCGCTTCCTGCACTCTCAGAGGCGTCGTGTGAGACCTCGTCGGAGTACCAGGGGCCGGCACAGTTGTCGCACCGGCCGCAGGGCGCAGCTCCCGGATCATCCAGAGCTGCGGCGAGGAACTCCATCCGGCAGCTTCGGGTGTTCTCGTAGTCCAGCATGGACTTCTGCTCGTGCACGCGGGCTTTGGCGATACGGGCGTAGCGTTCGCTGTCGTACTGCCAGGGCTTGCCGGTGGCCTGCCATCCGCCGGTTACCTTACGCACGGCGCCGTCCACATCCAGCACTTTCAACAGGAGCTCCAACGGCGAGCGCCGCACGTCCACGCGGGTTTCCAAAGCCGGTGTAGACAGTACGCTACCGTCTGCCAGGGCGTCGAGGATGCGCTGCGCTTTGTCTTCGGCGGGCATTGAAGCAGTAGCAAAGTACTCCCAGATGTCCCTGTCCTCCGCCCCGGGAAGAAGCAGCACATCAGCATTGGGAGTCCCGCGGCCGGCCCTGCCCACCTGCTGGTAGTACGCAACAGGCGAGGACGGGGCGCCGAGGTGTAAAACGAACCCTAGATCCGGTTTGTCGAAGCCCATTCCCAGGGCGCTGGTGGCAACCAGGGCCTTCACCTCATTCTTCTTTAGCGCCTGTTCCGCTGACTCGCGATCCGCCGGATCGGTTCGCCCGGTATAGGCCTGCACCCGGTGTCCGCTCTCCCGCAGCAAGCGGGCGGTGTCTTCAGCTGCGGAAACTGTCAGGGCGTAGATGATGCCGCTTCCAGGAAGGTCTTCAAGGTGGGTAAGGAGCCACGCGAGACGCGACCGTGGACTGGGCAGGCGGAGCACGCCGAGCCGAAGCGATTTCCTCGCCAGGTTCCCGCGCAGGGTGTACACAGGCGTGCCGTCTGTACCCAGTTGCTCCTCTACGTCCTTGACCACTCTTGAGTTTGCGGTTGCTGTGGTGGCGAGCACCGGCACACCCTGCGGAAGCGTGGTGATGAGGTCCCGGAGCCGCCGATAATCAGGACGGAAATCATGGCCCCAGTCGGAGATGCAGTGGGCCTCATCAATCACCAACAGTCCTGTTCGGCGGATAAGTTCCGGCAGGTGGTTCTCCCGGAAGGATGGGTTATTCAGCCGCTCAGGGGAGACCAGGAGCACGTCAACCTGATTTGCCTCGAGCTGCGCGGAGATCCCCTGCCACTCCGTCTGATTGGCTGAGTTGATCGCAGCCGCCCGCACTCCGGCCCGCTCAGCCGCAGCTACCTGGTCCCGCATGAGTGCGAGCAGCGGAGAAACGATCAGGGTTGGCCCGGCACCAGCCGTTCGCAGGAGCAGGCTCGCGACGAAGTACACGGCGGATTTCCCCCAGCCGGTGCGCTGTACCACCAGTGCGCGGCGGCCTCCATTGACCAGTGCCTCGATAGCCTCGAACTGGCCCTCGTGGAACGCAGCGTCCTCGCGCCCCACGAGGGTGCGCAGGATCGAGAGTGCCTGGTGGTGCAGCGTGGTGGTTTCAGCCATGCGCCCCAGTATTGCAGCCGGCACCGACGAAAACCCGCGGGTTGGTCCGCTATGTTGACAACCGCCGTCAACCATTCCTCCCCAGCCCACTGGCCCGCCAATCGAACCGGCTAGACTTTCGAGCGTGAACACAACCATCGACCTCTCAGCTTCCTTCAAGGCCTACGACGTACGTGGAATTGTGGGTGAAACCATCACCGCTGAAACAGTGCGGGCGGTAGGTGCCGCCTTCGTTGACGTACTCGGCCTTGCAGGCGAGACGGTGCTGGTGGGCGGGGATATGCGGCCCTCGTCGCCGGAGTTCAGCCACGCTTTCGCTGAGGGAGCTACAGCCCGCGGCGCCGATGTGATCTTCCTGGGTGAGATTTCCACCGATGAGCTGTACTACGCGAGCGGAAAACTGGATGCTGCCGGGGTCACGTTCACCGCCAGCCACAATCCGGCGCAGTACAACGGTATGAAGATGTCACGCCCGGGCGCCGTTCCCGTCTCATCTGAGACTGGCCTGACCGAGATCAGGGAGCGGGCCGAACAGTACCTTTCCGACGGCGCGATCCCCGCCGTCGACGTTCAGGGCGCCACCTCCTCGAGGGACATCCTTGAGGACTACGCGCAGTACTTGCGCTCCCTGGTCGATCTTTCGCGCATCCGCTCACTCAAGGTTGTTGTGGACGCGGGAAACGGTATGGCCGGGCTAACCACTCCCGCTGTTTTGGGTAACCAGTACCTTGACGCTCTACCGCTTGAGATCATTCCCCTCTACTTCGAACTGGATGGCACCTTCCCCAACCACCCCGCAAACCCGCTGGAACCGGAAAACCTCAGGGATCTGCAGCGGGCTGTGCTGAGTAACCATGCCGATATCGGCCTTGCCTTCGACGGGGACGCCGATCGCTGCTTCGTAATCGACGAGCGAGGCGAGCCCGTGTCACCGAGCGCGGTCACGGCCATGGTTGCCCGCCGCGAGATCCGCCGCGCACAGGCCAACGGGGAGCAGGAACCGGTGATCATCCACAATCTGATCACCTCGCGTGCGGTCCCGGAACTGGTACGGGCAGAGGGCGGACGCCCGGTCAGGACGCGCGTGGGCCATTCCTTCATCAAAGCCGTCATGGCAGAGGAAGGCGCGGTGTTCGGCGGCGAACATTCGGCGCACTATTACTTCCGCGAGTTCTGGAACGCAGACACCGGCATGCTTGCGGCGATGCACGTTCTGGCAGCGCTCGGAGAACAGGAGCGGCCGCTCTCCGACCTTGGCCGGGAGTACGAGCCTTACTTCTCCTCCGGAGAGATCAACTCGAAAATCGACGACGCCGCTGCGGCCACCGCGCGTGTGCGACAGGAATTCGAGAATGACGGCGTCACTGTGGATGAGGTGGACGGCCTCACCTTTACGGCGGAGGACGGCTCGTGGTGGTTCAACCTGCGGGCATCGAACACAGAACCCTTCCTCCGCCTCAACGCCGAAGCGGAAGACCCTGCGACTTTGGAGACCCTAACCGCGGCCGTGCTGGAACAGATCCGCCGGTAACGTGGCGGGCGCCGGTAACCTGACGGGACGAGCGGGTCCTCAACGCCAGCACTGGCGCGGAGACCGTATAGCTGCTGCGCACCGTGGAGAGAACCCCATGGTCATGAAGCGGTTGCCGGGCGGCTTCGCCGTCTTCGGCGACGTGCAGTGGCTTCCGGGGTATTGCGTCCTGCTGACCGACGATCCAACCGTCACCAGACTCTCTGACCTAACCCCACCGAAGGCGACCTCGTTCCTGGCGAGCATGACGATTCTGGCCAGTGCGGTGGAGCGGGCCTGCGAGGATGTTGATTCGGCATTCCTCCGCGTGAACATCGAAATCCTCGGCAACACCGACCCTTATCTCCACGCACACCTCTGGCCGCGTTATGCCTGGGAAGAGCCAAATCTCAGACGGAAGCCCGTTTGGCTTTATCCGGAATCGAACTGGTCAGACCCCGGAAATGCGGCTGGCCCGCAGCACGATGTGCTGCGGGCCAGAATCACGGCCTATCTTGAAGAGTTGAGCTAGGCGGCAAACCGCTTCTTCAGGTTCTCAAGTTCGTTGACGAGTTCCTTCGGCAGAGAGTCACCGAATTGCTGGTACCACTGCTCGATTCCCTCAAGCTCGGCGTCCCACTCCTCCGCGTCTACCCGAACCGCCTCTGCAACATCCGCGGGCGTGAGGTCCAGACCAGTCAGGTCAAGGGAATCCGGAGCCGGGACGTAACCGATGGGCGTCTCAACCGCAGCGGCCTTTCCTTCGAGGCGCTCAATGATCCACTTCATCACCCTCGAGTTGTCGCCGAAGCCGGGCCAGGCGAAGCCGCCATCGGCGGTACGGCGGAACCAGTTCACCAGGAAGATCTCCGGCAGGCGCGACTGATCGGCCTGGCCGCTGACCTTCAGCCAGTGGCTGAGGTAATCGCCGGCGTCGTACCCCATGAAGGGAAGCATCGCCATTGGGTCCCGGCGCACCCGACCGACAGCGCCGGCCGCGGCCGCAGTCGTCTCCGAAGAGAGGGTGGATCCCATGAAGATACCGTTGGTCCAATCGCGGGACTGCGTGACCAGAGGCACGGTTGTTTTTCGGCGCCCACCGAACAGGATCGCGGACAGCTCAACGCCCTCGGGATCATTGAACTCATCGGCGAGCATGTCGATCTGGTCGATCGGTGTGCAGAACCGAGCGTTCGGGTGGGCGGCTGGAGCGTCCGACGACGGCGTCCAGTCGTTGCCCTGCCAATCCGTAAGGTGAGCGGGCACTTCCTCGGTCATGCCCTCCCACCAGACTCCGCCGTCGTCGGTCAATGCAACATTGGTGAAAATCGAATTGCCCTTGGCGATAGCGCGCATCGCGTTGGGGTTGGTCTTCCAGCCTGTACCCGGGGCAACACCGAAAAGGCCGGCCTCAGGGTTCACCGCACGCAGCTCGCCCTCCTTGCCGAAGCGCATCCAGGTGATGTCGTCGCCGAGCGTTTCGACCTTCCAGCCCTCGATGGTCGGATCCAGCAGCGCCAGGTTGGTCTTGCCGCAGGCTGAGGGGAACGCGGCCGAAACGTAGTATGTCTTGTTCTCCGGCGAGGTGAGCTTCAGGATGAGCATGTGCTCCGCCAGCCACCCTTCATCCCGCGCCATGACGGAGGCGATACGCAGGGCGTAGCACTTCTTGCCGAGCAGGGCGTTTCCGCCGTAGCCGGAACCGAACGACCAGATTGAGCGCTCTTCCGGGAAGTGGACAATCCACTTCTCGTCATTGCACGGCCAGGAGACGTCCTGCTGCCCTGGCTCCAGGGGTGCGCCAAGCGAGTGCAGCGCGGGGACGAAGTCGGCACTGAGTTCAGTCATCCGGTCAAGCACCGCAGTACCGATGGTCGCCATGATCCGCATAGAGGTCACGACGTACGCGCTGTCTGTGATTTCGACGCCGAACTTCGGCTCCTGTGCATCCAGGTGGCCCATGACGAACGGGATCACGTACATGGTGCGGCCACGCATACATCCGGCGAACAAGCCACGCAGCTTGTCCTTCATGGCACCTGGATCCATCCAGTTGTTCGTGAATCCGGCGTCGCGCTCATTCCGGGAGCAGATGAAGGTCTGCTCCTCGACGCGGGCTACGTCCGCAGGGTCGGAGAATGCTGCGAACGAGTTGGGAAAGAGCTCATGGTTCAAACGCTTCAGCGTGCCGGCAGCAACCAACTCATCCGTGAGCTCGGCGTTCTCCTGTGCGGAACCATTGACCCAATAGATTCGGTCAGGCTGGGTCAGCGCGGCAGTCTCCTCAACCCAGGCCAGCAGAGCTGCGTGAGTTGTTGGGGCAGCGGAAACTGCGGCCTCTTCAGTCGCTCGTTCAGCGAGCAGCGGCTGTCGCACGGAATCGCCCATTTCTCTTCCCTTCGTTGGATGTCGGATGTGTATCGATGCTAGGGGTGAGTTGTTACAGAGAACCGGACAATTCGAGCTCCAGTCGATTGTGCAAAGATGGAGGAACCGCGAGATTGCGCGGAATTCAAGCTTTTGAACATGCAAGTTCTGTGATTAAGGTCACGTAGACCGGTCTAGCCTCAATGGTGCCTTTTCTTGATGCTGAACAGCCGAATTAGCATTAGGTTCTGAATGGCTGTAGAGTTATCTACGGCCAAACGGCCATGCGAAAGCCTTCAAACGGCTTGCAAAATGCGTGCGTAGCTCAACGGATAGAGCATCTGACTACGGATCAGAAGGTTGGGGGTTCGAATCCCTTCGCGCGCACCAGACCAAAACCGCCCCGGCAGCAGCCCGGGGCGGTTTTCGTTTAACGCACGGCCATCCCTTGCCCTGACCTCCGCTCAGGTGGAAGGCTCAGATCCATGACTGAGAAACCCACCGACGTCATCGTCATCGGCGCCGGCGCTGTCGGTGAAAATGCCGCCGCCCGCATTGTGCGGGGCGGGTTGTCTGTCGTCCTTGTGGAATCCGAACTCGTTGGCGGCGAGTGTTCCTATTGGGCCTGCATGCCCTCGAAAGCCCTCCTTCGCCCCGGAACAGCGCTGAACGCAGCCCGCGCCGTCGCCGGCTCCCGGGAAGCCGTCACAGGAACGCTCGACGTCCAGCAGGTCCTCGCCCGGCGCGACGAGTTCACCTCCCACTGGGACGATTCATCGCAGGTCGACTGGGTGAACGACACCGGCATCACCCTCATCCGCGGCATGGCGCGGCTCACCGGTGAACGGCAGGTGGAAGTATCCAACGACGACGGCGCCACGCGCCTTCTCGCGCGCCACGCCGTCGTTCTCGCAACGGGCTCGACGCCCTCCGTGCCGCCCATCGACGGGCTCAGCGAACTCGCCTTCTGGGGCACCCGCGAAGCAACATCGGCGAAAGAAGTGCCCGAAAGCCTCACTGTGCTCGGCGGTGGCGTGGCCGGCGCTGAGCTCGCACAGGCGTACGCGAGGCTCGGTTCCCGGGTCACCCTGATCGCGCGCAGCGGACTGCTCGGCAACTATCCTGGGCAGGCATCGGCGCTTGTGGCAAAGGGCCTCGAGCGCGACGGCGTCACCCTGCGCTTGTTCACCGAGACAAAGTCCGTGCACGACGACGGCGGCCACTTCCGCGTTGTTCTCTCGGGCGGTGAGGTGGTTCAGTCGGAGAAGCTGCTGGTCTCCACGGGCCGGCATCCCGCATTGGTGGGGCTCGGGCTGGAGTCGCTCGATCTCGATCCCAAGGGGCTCGCGACGGACGAGTCGGGGCAGGTTGCCGCCCATCCCTGGCTCTACGCCGTCGGAGATGCCGCGGGGAAGGTACTCCTCACGCATCAGGGCAAGTACGAAGCCCGTATGACCGGGGACGCGATAGTTGCCCGTTCCAAGGGACAGCTCGACGGACCGCCCGAGAGGTGGAGCGCTTTCGCGGCTACAGCCGACAGGTACGCCGTACCGCAGGTGGTGTTCACCGACCCTGAAATTGTGATGGCCGGCAGGACCCTCGAAGCCGCACAAAAAGACGGGCTGGAGGTCAGCGAGACGTCGCTGGAGATCGCAGTCGCGGGTTCTTCGCTGCACGCGGATGCCTACGAGGGCTGGGCGCAGATAGTGGTCGATGAGGAACGCAAGGTGTTGGTCGGCGTTACCTTCGCGGGGCCGGACGTGGCTGAGTTACTGCACGCGGCGACCATCGCGATTGTCGGTGAGGTTCCATTGGACCGCCTCTGGCACGCGGTACCCGCCTACCCGACCATCAACGAGGTCTGGCTCCGACTGCTCGAAAAGTACGGCCTCTAGGCGCGCCGCACCACAAAGTCGGTCACGTCGGCATCGCGTCCGTCCAGTTCAGCCCAGAGCCCGCCGTGCTGGAACACCGTGAGCGCCGCCGACGGATAGTGCGTGGCCAGATCAACCACGGAATCTTCATCTGAGTCCACGGACGCCAAACGCATTGCAAGGTTCTGGAGCCCCGGCAGGTGCGAGATTACGAGCAAGCTCGTTGCGGTCTCCGGCACATGGTTGATGACCGTGAGCATCGAGGTGGCGCTCGCAGCGTACAGCTCCGCTGCCAACCGCGGGGTAGGCGCCTTCTCCCCCAATTCGTCGCACACCCAGGTACACGTCTGGCGTGCCCGCAAGGCTGTGGAGCACAGGATAAGGTCCGGGACGGCGTCGTTCTCCACCATCCAGCGCCCAACCAGGGGCGCATCCCGGTGCCCGCGCGAACTCAGCGGCCGCTCATGATCCGCGACGTCGGAATGCCAATCGGATTTGGCATGACGCAGCAGCATGAGGCGCTTCAGATGGTGGGAGGACACTCCCCTATCCTAGGCGGCTGACACTTTCGGGCGTCTAGATCGAGTACTCGGGGGCCGCCCAGACCACTACTTCAGGGTGCTCGTAGAACCGGTAGCCCTGTCCGCGAACAGTACGCACGGTGTTGGCCAGCCTGCCAAGCTTCGAGCGGAGGCGGCGAATGTGCACGTCGATGGTGCGCTCATTCGGCACCTCGTCGGCGTTGCGCCACAGTCCGCTGAGCAGCTCCTCGCGGCCTACTGTGCGGGACGCGTTCTCAACAAGGTAGTTCAGAAGCTCGAATTCCTTGAACGTCAGGTTCAGGATCTCGCCGTCCAGGTGCACCTCGCGGCGTGAGAGGTCAATCAGAACGCCGGTGGGCCGTGGTGTCGGAGCGGGAGTGGGCTGTTGCTCGGCACGCGGGCGGCGATTGACCGTGGGATCCCCCAGCGCTTGGCGAACGACGTCGATATCGGTCCCGACGGCGTCAGCAGGGGCCAGTGCGACTGCGGCGTGGCTCTGCGCATCCGGAACCAGCGTGCGCACGTATGCACGAACATCCTGTGCCAACTTGCTCAAAGTCGTGTCACTGGCGGCGGCGGTGTCTTCATCCAGCGCGACATACAGGACGAATCCGCGCGCGGTGGTGTCTCCGGTCACCGGCTGGGGGCCGGGGATCCCATTGGGAGTCACCACTGGAACCGGCGCCGTAATGGGCTGCGCATACTCCCCCTGGGTAGGCACGGATTGCAGCGGGCCGTAGCCTGCAGCGTAGGACGGTGCAGCTTGAGAGTACGCGGGGATTCCCGGGCGCTGGCCGTAGGCCTGGCGCTGGGCGTTGGCCCGGCTCTGCGCGTTGCGTAGGGAGATATGGACGTATCCGGAAGAAACGGTCATGTTTAAACAACCTCATGGTGAATCGCCGTCATCACGGCTCGAATGCAGGGGTGTGCCCGGTCGAGATGGAGCTTCTGTGGAGCCCGCCGTTGGGCTAGGAAATGCGTAACGGGATGGGGTAGGCCGCTACGCGCACATTCGACAGCAGCATGTCCCCGACGAGGGCGTGACGCCCCGGGAATAAGCTGCGGCTGCAGATGCTGCTGAGTTGGTGTTCACAATCCGAATTATTGCACGTAACAATCACTTACGCACAAGTAACAATGGTAAAGGGTCCGCATTCTGGACTTTCGAAGTGTTGGACACTCCGTTTCCCCACCCGTATTCAGAGCGAGAACCGGAGACGGATTGGCCACGGGCACTCGTTCGACCCGACAATTCGTCCAGTTTGTGAACCGGTTGCGTTACCGGCTTTCGGTCGCGCGACCGAATGGTGGACAGCCACTTCTAGCCGACGACGCCATACAGTCGATCGCCCGCATCACCGAGGCCCGGAACGATGTAGGCACGGTCGTCGAGCTTCTCGTCGATCGAGGCGAGCACGATTGTGACGTTTGTTCCGTCCAACTCCTGCTTCAGAGCCTCCAGACCCTCGGGTGCGGCGAGCAGGCAGATGCAGGTGACATCAGCTGCTCCTCGCCGGAAAAGGAACTTGATCGCTTCCCGCAGGGTGCCGCCGGTGGCGAGCATCGGGTCCAGAACGAAGACCTGGCGCCCCGTGAGGTCATCCGGCAGACGCTCGGCGTAGGTGATCGCTTCGAGGGTTTCCTCGTTGCGGGCCATTCCAAGGAAGCCGACCTCAGCGGTGGGAACCAGGCGGGTCATCCCCTCCAGCATTCCGAGCCCTGCACGAAGAATGGGCACGACCAGCGGCGTGGGCTTCACCAACCCGGTTCCGATGGTGGACGTCACGGGAGTCTGGATCTCCACCGGTTCAACCCGGACTTCACGCGTTGCCTCATAAGCGAGCAGCGTGACCAGCTCCTCCGTCAGCAACCGGAATACCGGTGACGGGGTGTTTTTATCCCGCAGAACCGTGAGTTTGTGGGACACAAGGGGATGGTCGACAACCAGTACGCGCATGGCTCAAAAGTATCATTGGCCCCATGCCCGCCTACCCTGCCGCCGCAGCACCGAACCACGCCGAATGGATGCAACTGGCTTTGCAGGCGGCCCGCCGCGCACTGGAGACGGAGGATGTGCCGATTGGCGCCGTCGTCGTCGGTCCTGATGGGGTGGTCCTGGGGACGGGCTGGAACGAGCGGGAGGCAACGGGTGACCCGACTGCGCATGCTGAAGTGCTCGCGATCCGCCGCGCTGCGGAGGCTGTGGGATCGTGGCGGCTGGAGGGCTGCACGCTGGTGGTCACCCTTGAGCCGTGCTCGATGTGCGCGGGAGCGAGCGTGCTGGCCCGCATCCCGCGTGTTATTTTCGGCGCGTGGGATGAGAAGGCAGGTGCTGCGGGGTCGGTGTTCGACATTCTCCGTGAACGGCGGCTGAATCACTGGACCGAAGTGTTTCCGGGAGTACTGGAAGCTGAGTGCGGGGCACTGTTGAGGGGCTTCTTCGAGGTTCGGCGCGACTGACGGGCGCCGGTCCCTGCTTTTCCCTCGTCGAGATAGTGCGTAGGCTTACTATTTCCGGTCCCCGATGGAAATGGAGCCAACCATGAACTCGCAAGAGGACGGCATGAAAGAACTGATCAAAATCGTGAAGGACGCGGACATCGCGATCCTGACCACTGTGAACGGGCAGGGCCAGCTGGTGAGCCGGCCGCTCGCGGTGCAGAAAACAGAGTTCGACGGCGACCTTTGGTTCTTCACGGAGGATCCCTCGCCGAAAGCGGACGAGATCCGGTCAAACCCGCAGGTCAACGTCTCCATCAGCAGCGGCAAGGGCTACCTGTCCATCGCCGGTACAGCCACGTTGACGAAGGAACGCGCCAAGGTTGATGAGCTGTGGAGTCCTTCAGTGAAGCCGTGGTTTGACGGCAAGGATGACCCTTCGATCGCGCTGATCAAGGTGGACGCCGACACCGCCGAGTACTGGTCCCTGGATACTCCGCGGGTGGTTGCGGCATTCAAGATCGCCAAGGGTATGGTCACCGGGGATCGCCCGGATCCCGGCAAGAACGACGTCGTCGACCTGTAGCCCGAACCCATTTTGGGTGGAGAGCGCCTCAGCCGGTAAAGTGTCAGCGTTGGTGACGTGTCCGAGCGGCCGAAGGTGCAACACTCGAAATGTTGTTTGGTGTAAAAGCCAACGTGGGTTCAAATCCCACCGTCACCGCCATAAGAGAAGGCGTCCAGTTCGTTGAATTAGCAGCGGTCTGGGCGCCTTTCTTGTTTCTGAGCACCTGATCCCGCGTGCACGGAGCCGGCGGAACCGTTCCGTTGACGCAGCGGTAGGTGGTTCGAGGCGGCCCCCTGTGCGCAGAGTCAGCGGATCCGTTGCATCAGTGCACGCGCGCCGCCGCGAAACTCGCAACGCCGCCCGGGCACTAGCGTTGACCCCATGGCATTACGCGCACTGACCGTCGGCCGGAAACACGAGTCCTGGGTGGCCGAGGGGATCACCCGGTACGAGAAGCGGCTCAAGAAACCGTTCGACCTCTCCTGGCAACTGATTCCACACTCCGCACGCGAGGGCGATGCCGCCCGCGACGAAGAATCCACCCGGCTCCTCGAACGCCTCACCGGGAAGAACGCCACCGACTACGTGATCCTCCTCGATGAACGCGGCAAAGCCGTCGACTCCCCCACCCTCGCGGCAAAACTTCAGCAACCGTTGGATACCTCGCGCAACATCACGCTCATCATCGGCGGAGCATACGGCGTGAACCAGGAAGTACACCAGCGGGCCGACTTCGTTTGGTCCTTGTCGCCGCTGGTTTTCCCGCACCAGCTGGTCCGGCTCATCCTCGCCGAACAGCTCTACCGATCCCAGGAAATTGCAGGGCGCCGCCCCTACCATCATGAGTAACCGGGCGACCGAGCCAAACTGTCGGCAGCAGCGAATACAGTAGGAGTAACGCACCGCTTCTACGCGGTGTAGAAGTTACGTGCAGTGTAGAAAATCCATGGGAGGAGGAGACCGATGAGCAGCTTCGGCACCCACGCGCGTATAGTGCGCGCGGTGGCGACCGCCGTCGTCGTCTTCTTCCTTGCCGCCGGTGCCCACCTTGCCGGCGGTGCCGCCCTTCCCAGCCCGCTGATTCTCGCTGCGCTGGCCGCGGCGACCCTGCTCGGAGTCACCGTCCTCTCACGCAAGAAACTCTCGCTACCTGCGGTGCTCTGCGTTCTCGGCGCCGGCCAGGTGGTGCTGCACCAGGCCTTCACCACCCTTACGACGACGGCGGCGTGCGTCCCGGCCGCACGCGGCCACTTCGGCACGCAGCAGGTGCATTGCGCATCATCGGCCGCGGTGGAGCACTCCCACGCGTTCGCGGTATTCGACAGCCCGTTGATGTTCGCCGCGCACGCAGCCGCCGTGGCAGTCACCGCGCTGATGCTGTATCACGGCGAAACCGCTCTGCTCCTGGCGCTGCGCTGGTTCCGGCCGCTGGCCACCCTCCCCCGCCTCGCAACGTTCCTGCCCCTTGCCGACCTCCCGCTCATCCCTGCGGCACCGGCGGTGAACTACCTCGAACCCCTGCTGAACACAAGACCCCTTCGCGGTCCACCCCTGATTACCTCTCACTAATCCATACCGGCACTCACGCCAGCGCTTATGCCAGCGCATTTTTCACAACCTTTGAGAGGTAACACCATGAAGACTTCAGTTCGTCGTACCCTTACTGCCGCCGTAGCAACCACCGGCCTGATGGGCCTTGGGCTTGCAGGCGCAGCCGCCCACGTGACCGTCAAGGCGGACACCACCGCCGCGGGAGCCTACGCAAACCTGACCGTGGCGTTCTCGCATGGCTGCGACGCCTCGCCCACCAACAAGCTCACCATCTCACTACCCGAACCGCTCGTTGACGCCAAGCCGGAGATCATCCCGGGTTGGAAGGTCGAGAAGGTGACGGAAACCCTTGACGAGCCGTTGACGCTCGACAACGGATCCAGCGTGACCGAGCGCGTCGGCCAGATCGTGTACACAGCCGAAACGCCTGTGGAGGACGGCTACCTGCAGAAGATGGATATCTCCGTCAAACTGCCGGAAGGCGAGGGCGAAACGCTCGCGTTCCCCGTCCTGCAGAGCTGCGTCGAGGGTGAAACCGACTGGGCGCAGATTCCAGCCGAAGGCGAGGATCCGCACAGCCTTGAAGCGCCGGCTCCGACCATCACGCTGACCGGAGCCGAGGAAGGTCACGGCGGGGAGGCCGCTGATGAGGAGACCGCTGAGGCGGCCAACCTTGAGAGCGCGTCCGCCAGCAGCGACACCTCCGGCTCCGCAGCTGCCGGCTACGTGGGCCTTGGCGCAGGCCTGCTTGGGCTCATCGCCGGTGTAACTGCGCTGATTCGCACCCGCAGGGCGAAGGCCTAGCCAGATAACAATCCCTGCGTCAATCCGCCGCGCACCGTCGCGGCTGATTGACGCAGGGAATCTCCCGCATAAGGGTGGAGCCATGACCACCCGCACACACGCGCCCCTCTGGCTGTCCGCCGCCGTCGTCGTTGGATCCCTCACGCTTGCCGGTTGCGCCGGCAGTGACCCTGCGGAAGAGCAGACAAACCCGCCGTCGTCGTCCGCCGCTGAGGAGACCACGGAGGCGACCTCCTCCGCACCGGAGCCCTCGAACTCGGCCTCCACGGAACCCACCGAAACCAGCGAGCCCACGGAGTCCGCCAGCCCGAGCCCGACCGCGACCGTCGCCGACGGCGTCTGCACCGCCGACATGCTGGATGCCGTCCTTGAAACTGAGATGGGCGGGGGTGCGGCCGGAAGCGTCTACCGGCAACTGATCTTCACAAACGTCTCCGACGAGGAGTGCGAAATCACCGGGTACCCGGGTGTGTCTTATGTCGATGCCGACGGCAACCAGGTGGGCGCCCCGGCAGAACGCGCTTCGGGCGAATCCCAGGAGGTCATACTGGCCCCCGGAACATCCGCAATTGCACCCCTGCAGCAGACCCGCGCGGAGAACTACGGTGCCCAGTGCGAGTTGACCGACACCGTTGGGCTACGGGTTTACCCTCCCAATGACACCGCTTCGCTGATTGTCGATCAGACCGCCACAGCCTGCGCATCGACAGACATTGTCCTCATGACGGTGAGCCCCACGCAGCCACTCGCGCCGCAGTAGAAGCTACTTCACCGCACCATCCGGTCCTCCTCCTACCCCTCTGACAGAATGTCAGAGGGGTAGGAGATGATGAAGCGATGACATCGGTGCTGGAGAAATTCACGCCCGCCACTGGCCAGTGGTTCGCGGGCGCTTTCTCTGCGCCCACGCCTGCCCAGGAAGGTGCGTGGAACGCTGTTTCGGCTGGGGCGCACGCCTTGGTGGTGGCGCCCACCGGATCAGGCAAAACGCTCGCCGCTTTCCTGTGGGCACTGGACAGTTTCATCGCCCGGCCGGTTCAGGGCAAGCGTTCCACCAGGGTCCTGTACATCTCGCCATTGAAGGCGCTCGGCGTCGATGTGGAGCGGAACCTACGGGCGCCGCTGATCGGCATCACCCAGACCGCCAAACGGTTGGACCTTCCGGCACCATCGGTCACGGTGGGGGTCCGTTCCGGCGACACCCCGCAGGCCGAGCGCCGTGCCCTCCTGACCCGCCCGCCGGACATCCTGATCACCACCCCTGAGTCGCTGTTCCTCATGCTTACCTCCCGTGCGCGGGAAACCCTGGCAGAGGTGGACACCGTGATCGTCGATGAGGTCCATGCGGTCGCCGGCACCAAACGCGGCGCACACCTGGCAGTCTCGCTGGCTCGTCTGGACGCGCTGCTGGACAGGCCCGTGCAGCGGATCGGTCTCTCCGCGACGGTCGAGCCGAAGGAGACAGTGGCCCGGTTTCTCGCCGGAGATGCGCCGGTGGAGATCGTCGCGCCGCCGTCGAAGAAGTCCTGGGACCTCACGGTTACTGTCCCTGTGGAGGACATGACGGAGCTTGGCGGGGCGCCCGCCACGGACGACGACGACGGCGCCGCCTCCCCCCAGCCAAGCATCTGGCCGCATGTGGAGGAGAAGATCGTTGACCTGATCGAGACCAAGCGGTCCACGATCGTCTTCGCGAACTCCCGCCGCCTCGCCGAGAGGCTGACTGCCCGCCTGAACGAAATTCACGCCGAACGCCAGGAGGCGGCAACCTTCTGGGAGAGCCAAGATGCCGCGGCACCAACGGAAATCCCCAGCACAAGCGAACCTAACCGCACCCCGGCCGAAATGATGGCGCAGGCCGGGCAGACCGAGGGCGCCGAACCCTTGCTCGCGCGGGCCCATCATGGTTCTGTCTCCAAGGATCAGCGGGCGTTGATCGAGGATGATCTGAAGTCGGGGCGGCTGCGGTGTGTGGTCGCGACGTCGTCGTTGGAACTGGGCATCGACATGGGAGCGGTGGACCTGGTGATCCAGGTGGAGTCACCGCACTCGGTGGCGAGCGGGCTGCAGCGGGTGGGCCGCGCGGGTCACCAGGTGGGCGAGGTCTCGGAGGGTGTGCTCTTCCCGAAGCATCGCGGGGACCTGGTGAATACGGCCGTCACCGTTGAGCGGATGCTCGCCGGGCAGATCGAGCCGCTGTACATTCCTACGAATCCGCTGGACATCCTCGCGCAGCAGACCGTGGCCGCAGCAGCCCTGGGGACGATCGATGTGGAGGAGTGGTTTGATGTCGTCCGCAAGTCCGCGCCGTTCGCCACACTTCCGCGTTCCGCATTCGAGGCGACGCTGGACCTGCTCGCCGGCCGGTACCCCTCGGATGAGTTCGCGGAGCTGCGTCCCCGCATCATCTGGGACCGGGTCGAGGGAACCATCACTGGTAGGCCCGGGGCACAGCGGCTCGCGGTGACCTCGGGTGGAACCATCCCGGACCGCGGACTGTTCGGCGTGTATCTCGTCGGCTCGGAGGACGCCGGCAACCGCGGCGGCAGGCGGGTGGGCGAACTCGACGAGGAGATGGTCTACGAGTCGAGGGTCGGCGACATCTTCGCCCTGGGCGCCACCAGCTGGCGGATTGAGGACATCACGCATGACCGGGTGCTTGTCTCCCCTGCCTTCGGTCAACCCGGGAAACTTCCCTTCTGGAAGGGTGATTCGCTGGGCCGGCCGGTGGAACTCGGGAGGGCGCTGGGCGGCTTCGTGCGCGAACTTTCTAACGCTTCCGATGAAGACGCCTTGGCACGGACACGCGCCAGTGGACTGGACGAATGGGCCGCCGGGAATCTTCTGGCGTATCTGCGCGAACAGCAGCAGGCAACCGAGGCGGTCCCGAGTGACCGCACCCTGGTGGTGGAACGGTTCCATGATGAGCTCGGCGACTGGCGGGTAGTCCTCCACAGCCCCTTCGGCATGCCCGTCCACGCGCCGTGGGCGCTGGCTGTCGGCGCCCGGCTTGAACAGCGGTACGGGATGGACGGCTCTGCGATGGCGTCCGACGACGGCATTGTGCTCCGGGTTCCGCTGATGGAGGACGAACCGCCCGGCGCGGAGTTGTTCCTGTTCGACCCTGAGGAACTGGACGGCATAGTGACGGCCCAGGTGGGTGGATCGGCGCTGTTTGCATCGCGGTTCCGTGAGTGCGCGGCGCGTGCCCTCCTCCTGCCGCGGCAGAACCCGTCGAAACGCAGCCCGCTCTGGCAGCAACGGCAGCGCTCCGCCCAACTGTTGGACGTCGCCCGCAAATTTCCAACGTTCCCGATCATCCTCGAGACCGTCCGGGAATGCCTGCAGGACGTCTATGACCTGCCTGCGCTGAAGGACATCGCGGGCCAGATCGAGCGGCGCGAACTCAGGATCGTTGAGACCACTACCCCGCAGCCCTCCCCCTTCGCGCGCACCATGCTGTTCGGCTACGTTGCGTCCTTCCTGTATGAGGGGGATTCGCCGCTCGCTGAACGGCGGGCGGCCGCCCTCTCGCTCGACCCGACCCTCCTGAATGAACTCCTCGGCCGCGCCGAACTGCGCGAACTGCTCGACGCCGGCGTCATCGCCGAAACTGAACAGGAACTCCAGCGGCTCGCACCGGACCGCAAGGCCCGGGGGCTTGAGGGCGTTGCCGACCTGTTGAGGCTGCTGGGCCCCCTCACAGCAGCGGAGATCGGTGAGCGGTCAGAGGAGCCCGAAGGGGTCAATGACTTCGTGGACGCCCTGGTCAAGGCCAATCGCGCCCTCCGCGTGAACATCGCGGGAGAAGAGAGGATCGCTCCTGTCGAGGATGCCGCCCGGCTCCGCGACGCCCTGGGAGTGCCGTTGCCCATGGGCGTTCCACTCGCATTCATCGAACCGGCCCCGGATCCGCTGGGCGACCTCGTCGGCCGCTACGCGCGCACCCACGGCCCCTTCACCGCCCCTGAGGCTGCGGCCCGGCTGGGACTCGGTGTCGCCGTCGTCGTTACCGCCCTGAAGCGCCTCGCTACCGACGGCCGCGTGGTGGAGGGCGAGTTCCGGCCCAGCGAGGCCTCCCCAACTCATGAACCGGCTTCGAGCGAATGGTGCGATGTCGAGGTGCTCCGGCGGCTTCGGCGTCGTTCACTGGCAGCGCTTCGGCACGAGGTTGAACCCGTTGACCCGGCAGCGTACGGGCGGTTCCTGCCCGCGTGGCAGCACGTAGGTTCCGGGCTTCGCGGGCTCGACGGCGTGGCCACCGTGATTGACCAACTCTCCGGCGTGCCCATTCCTGCCTCAGCGTGGGAGCCGTTGATCCTGCGCTCGCGGGTGTCCAATTATGCGCCGGCCATGCTCGATGAGCTCGCGGCGACCGGCGAAGTGATCTGGTCCGGTGCCGGATCGCTGCCCGGCAACGACGGCTGGATTTCGCTGCATCTGGCCGAGAACGCGCCGCTGACGCTGCAGCCCGACCCGGCATTCGAGCCCAGCGCCCTGCAGCAGGAGCTTCTCGACCTGCTCTCGGGCGGCGGTGCCTACTTCTTCCGGCAGCTTGTGCAGGGACTCACCAACACAGGGCAGCCATCCGACCCGGCGGTGACCGCCGCCCTCTGGGACCTCGTGTGGGCAGGCAGGATCGGTAATGACACGTTCACCCCCGTGCGTGCACTGCTCGCCGGCGGCAAAACCGCGCACAAACAGCGCACGCCTACTCCGCGCGCGCGGACCGCGCGCATGGGAAGACTCGGCAGGGCGCCGTCGCTGACCGGCCGCAGCATGCGCGCGGGCGGCCTGTCCGGCGAGAACGACGGCGGCACCTCCGGCTACCAGCGGAGCACTCCTCCACAGGTAGCAGGTCGATGGTCGCTGCTCCCAGCGGCCGAGAAGGACACCACCATCCACGCCCACGCCACCGCGGAACTGCTCATGGACCGCTACGGCGTCCTCACCAGGGGGTCAGTTGCAAGCGAGGGCATCCCCGGCGGATTCGGGCTCATGTACAAGGTGCTTTCCCGGCTGGAGGAGATGGGCCGGTGCCGCCGCGGGTATTTCATCGAGCACCTCGGTGCCGCGCAGTTCGCAGTGCCCTCAACCGTGGACCGGTTACGCTCCTTCAGCGCTGACGCGCGGCCGGACACCGGCATGGATAAGCCGCCCACCGCCGTCGCACTCGCGGCAACTGACCCGGCCAATCCGTTCGGTGCGGCGCTGGGCTGGCCGCAACACGACGGCGGACACCGTCCCGGTCGGAAGGCCGGAGCCCTGGTGGTGTTGGTTGAGGGCATGCTCGCGCTCTACGTGGAGCGCGGCGGCAAGACCATGCTCACCTATACCGAGGACGCCCGCGCACTGGCAGCCGCAGCGGAGGCACTCGTGGCAGCGATCAGACGCGGGGCGGCAGACAAGATGGCCGTCGAGAAGATCAACGGCGAACCGGCCCTGGACTCCGAGCCGGGACGCGCCCTGGCCGCAGCCGGTTTCTACACCACGCCGCGGGGACTGAGGATCCGTGCCTGAGGGAGATACCGTCTGGCGTGCGGCCCGCGACCTGGACAGGGCGTTGAGGGACCAGGAACTGACCCGCTGCGACATCCGCGTCCCCCGCTACGCCACCGTGGACTTCACGGGTAAAACGGTGCGCAACGTCGTCGCGCGCGGAAAACACCTGTTGATCCGTGTGGAGGATGAGTGGACCATCCACTCGCACCTCAAGATGGAAGGCCTGTGGCACGTCTACCCGAAGGGCGGCCGATGGCGCAGGCCCGCGTTCAAGGCACGCTGCGTCCTGGAAACCGCCGCAAAGTCAGTGGTCGGGTTCGAACTGGGCTTCCTCCGGGTGATCGCGCAGCAGGAAGAGGACGACGCCGTCGGCTACCTGGGGCCGGACCTGCTGGGACCGGATTGGGATTCCGAGGAGGCGCTGCGAAGGCTCCGAGCGGACCCTGAGCGGCCGATCGGGCTCGCCCTGCTGGATCAGCGGAACCTCGCGGGAATCGGTAACGTTTACCGGTGCGAGCTGTGCTTCCTGGCCGGCGAGCACCCGCTCACACCGGTCGGCGAGATCAAGAACCTGCCGCGGATGGTGGAACTCGCGCATCGTCTGTTGGAAACGAACAAGGACCGCTTGACGCGGGTGACAACCGGTAACCTGCTCCGCGACCCACTATGGGTGTACGGGCGCACCGACCGCGGTTGCCTGCGCTGCGGAACGCGGATCATCCGCAGCGAACTGGGTGACAACGAGCTGGAACAGCGCGTGCTCTACCACTGCCCGCACTGCCAACCGGCGAAAGTCACCGCGTGAACCGGCCGCCCGTCCCGCCGCCCATAAGAGCCCGCCCGTCCGCCACCATCCGCCCGTCCGCCACTACCCGAGGGAGATCATGAGCTGGTTCAGCATGCTCCCGGGTTTCCTCCTCGCGGTGCTCCTGCTGCTCGGCCCGGGTCTCGTGTGGGGCGGTGTCCTGGGACTGCGCCGCCTCACCCTGCTGGCCCTCGCCGGGCCACTGAGCGTGACCGCCGTCGTCGTCGCCGCCGAAGCCGCTTCGCTGATCGGAGTGCGCTGGTCGCTGGTGCCGGTGATCGGTGTGACGGCTGCGGTTGGATTGGTGCTGTGGCTCGTCCGGCGGCGGTACGGGGCATCGCTGGCCATGGATCCCGGCGGCTCCACGCGGTGGGCGCTGATCGCGTGGGTGGCTGCCGCTGTGCCGGTTGGCGCGATCATGCTCTGGATCTTCGGCGATCCGCAGAACATCGCCCAGTCCCACGACAACATCTTCCACCTGAACGCGCTGCGCTACATCGCCGAAACATCGAACGCCTCCTCCCTTGAACTGGGGTATCTGGGTACCCGGGCGCCAACCTTCTATCCGGCCGGCTGGCACGCTGTCGTGTCAGTGGCAATCACTGCCTCGGGCCTCTCCATTCCGGCGGCCATCAACGTAGTCAACCTGGCGATCATCACGGTCATCTGGAGTACCGGCTGCCTCTTCCTGGTCACCAGGGTCACCGGTGAGCGCCGCACCGCCCTGCTCATCACGGCCGTACTCACCGGCGCCTACAGCAGCTTCCCCTACCTGCTGCTCGAATTCGGTGTTGTCTACCCGTTCATGCTTTCGATCGCACTGCTACCGGCGGTGCTCGGACTTGTAATCCAGCTGATGAGGGTCGGAGCGCCGCTGCGAACGACGACGGCGGGAAACCTCCTCCTGCTTTTCGGCGTACTTCCCGGTCTGGCTTTGGCGCACCCCGCCTCCCTGGTGGGTGCACTCGGGCTGAGTGTTCCGATGGTGATCGCCGCCGCGTATGCCCGGCTGCGCAGGGGAACTGCACCCGCCTGGCGCACCCTGGTACCCACAGCGCTGTTCATCATTGCATTAGCCGTCGCGTGGATGCAGTTGCGTCCCTCCCGGGCAAGTTCGGATAACTGGGATGACCTCGGTGACGCCGGCCGTGCCCTGGTGGATGTCATCTTCCATTCACCGCTCTACCGGCCGGTAGCAGTCCTGGCGACGGTCCTGACCCTGGTGGGCGCCGGCGTCGTTCTCTATCGGAAGCGGCACCGGTGGGCCCTCGCGCTGTACGGTCTGGCGGCAATGCTGTTTGTGGTGGCGAACTGGAGGCAGGCTCCGGATCTTCGCTGGATAATTGCCGGTGTCTGGTACAACGATTTCTTCAGGATCAGTGCCATGCTTCCGGTCGCGGGCATCGTGATCGCGGCAATCGGCGGAGTCGCACTGGTGGATACGGCTTTACGTCAACCGCGTGCGAGGCAATTCCTGCGTGGGGGGAGCGGGCGCCGGCGGCCGGCCGTGGTCGTCGTCGTACTGGTTTTGGCGGGCATTGCGGGGGCCCCGGTCAACGCCGTAGTCATAGGGGCGCAGGAAGCTGCTGCTAAGTACCGGTTCACGCCGGAGTCGGAGCTGCTGACCGATGACGAGCTGGCACTAATCCGGCGCTTGCCGCGATCCGTCGAACCCGGGGCAAAGATGATTGGGGTGCCGCTGACCGGCGCTTCCTTGTCCTACTCGTACACCGGCATCCCCACCCTCCTCCCCTACGGCGCCGATCCCGTCAACGAGGCCGGGAAGGTCCTGTTCGAATCGCTCGATGAGCTCACCACCAACGCCGCCGTGTGCCCGGCCTTGGAAGAGACCGGGGTTGGCTATGTGCTCGATTTCGGTACCGACTCCGTGCACCCTGGCGAGCGCGTCGTTGAGCCCGGGTTGCAGGAGCTGACAGCGGAGAATGGGTTTAAACTGATCGAGAGCGTTGGCGACGCCGCGCTGTACCGGATCACGGGCTGCGCAGGCGCACGTACCCTTAACGGGTGATGCAATCCCCGCTCCCCGTCCGTAACGGCGTGAACGCCACTCGGCTCAGGCTGCCGGCGGAAGGCCCCTGGAGCACCGCGCTTGAGTACATCCTGGACCGCTGGAACCACGTGGACCCAGAAGGAATTGCGGAACGCTTCGACCGGGGCGAGGTAGTTGCACTCGGTGGCGAGCGCCTCACACGCGAGACTCCACTCACTGACCACACGTTTATCTGGTACTACCGTGAACTGCCCATCGAGGAGCGGCTACCGGTCGAAACGAACATCCTGCACCAGGATGAAAACCTGCTGGTGGTGGACAAACCGCACTTCCTTCCGACGACGCCGGGAGGCAGGTACGTCGCGGAGTCGGCACTCGTGAGGCTGCGGGTTCAACTGGACCTGCCGGACCTCATTCCAATGCATCGCCTGGACCGCATGACCGCGGGCATCCTGATGTTCTCCACCAACCCCGCCACCCGCGGCGCCTACCAGCTATTGTTCGAGAACCGGCAGATCCGCAAGGAGTACGAGGCCGCGGCCCCCATAGACCCGTCCCTTCAGCTGGATACCCATCCCCGAACCGTCCATAGCCGCATCATCAAGTCCCGAACCTACCTGCTGGCCCAGGAAGTGGACGGCGAACCGAACGCCGAAACCCGAATAAGCCTCATTGGAGAGCGCGGCCGCGTGGGCCGCTACCGGCTACAGCCGCACACCGGCAAGACGCACCAACTGCGGCTGCACATGGCCGGGCTGGGACTGGGCATCCTGAACGATCCGTTCTACCCGGTACTGCAACCCCAGCAGGAGGACGACTACACCAAACCGCTGCAGCTCCTTGCACGGCACATCGAGTTCACTGATCCGCTGACGGGTAAGCCGGCGTCGTTCACCAGCCGCCTGGAACTCTCAGCGCTGGGATGAAGCTACCCGGAGAAACTGGCCCTGCCCATCGGCACCTCGGCCGCTGTAGATTGGGCTAGGTGGACTTCTCTGCCATCGCCGAGTGGTCGGTGCTGATTCACCCGGTCACCTTGCTCGTGGTGATCGCCGATGTCTTCGCGCCGGTAATGCCGTCGGAATTTCTGGTGATCGCTTCCGGATCGATGGCGTCCGAGGGTTCCGTTCTGCTCCCGGTCTCACTGCTGACGGCCGCTCTAGGCAGCTGGTTGGGTGACCTGATCCTGTTTCTGCTCTTCCGGAACCGGCTCACGCACTGGCTGGATCGCTTCCGTTGGGGCCGCGCCGTGCACCGGGGCATCCGTACCGCCGTCGACAAAGCAGGTAAGTCCCCCACCTACGCCGGGCTTGTTGCGCTCCGTTTCCTGCCAGGCGGGCGGACCGCGGGCGTCGCTGCGGCGGGAATTGCCAACGTGCCGCTTCGTCCTTTCCTGGCATTCGCTGCCGTCGGAGGCGTCCTCTGGTCTTTCTGGCTGGTGGGGCTCGGCTACATCTCCGACGTCACAACCGGCTTCCCGATGTGGGCCAGTGCACTCCTAGGGATGGGTGTAGGTACTCTGGTGGGACTGATCATTGCAGCGTTCTTCGCGCTCAAGCAGCGCCGGGAGGTCCGAAACACACATGAGCATGCCGACTCCGTCCAACCACCGGCTGCCCCAACCTCCACCCACGCCACCGAAGACGGACTCCCCGTCCAGCGACCAGAGCAGCGTCCTTGAACGGTTAAAGGCAGCCAGGCCAAAGGCAGCGGCGCCCATCGACGAAACCGGTTCAACCGGAACGACGACGACGACGCCCGCCAGGCAGGCGAGCCCACCCGCCGAAGCTGCGCCACAGGACGAACCCGCCGACACCACCCGCCAGGGTGATGGGCCCGGCGCTGTCCCTCACGGCGATCATTCGGGTACGCGGGAGTCTTCCGTCGGAAAACCCGGGGCCGGGTCGCTTTCTGCAGCGGAACGGGCAAAGAAGGCGAAGGCGGCGTCAGTTGCGGCGTCATCCTGGGTAGCGAAGTCCGGCAAGCAAACGGCGTCGTGGACTGCTACCACTAGCCGCAGCGCGGCAGCGAACGTGCGTTCCTGGCGGCCTGACCAGGTGCGACGCAACCTGGTGACCCTCGCGGTGATCGGAACTCTCGTTGGCACAGCCTCCGCTGTGGGCCTGTTCGGCGGACCGGAGATCCGTAATTCGGACCTCCTTGCGCCCGGGTTGAGCTTCGTATCCCCCAGCCTGTTCTCCCTGTACCTGTGGGCACTCATCGCGCTGGGAATGGTGGGGTACGCCGTTCACCAGTGGCTGCCCAGCCAGCTGGAGAGCCCCCGCCACCGTCGGCTGGGCTGGGTGGTAATCGCCTCGCTTCTGCTGAACCTTGGTCTCGCACTGTCCATCCAGGCCGATCTCTACGTCTTCAGTCTGGTGCTGCATGCACTGCTGCTCGGTGTGCTCCTGGTGTCGCTGCGCTGGCTCAATCGCTGGTCCGCTGCAACCCGGCTTGAGGGTGCCCTGGTAGACGTTCCGCTGGGGCTGTTCCTCGGGTGGATCGGCTTCACCGCTCTCAGTCACACGGCGGCGGTTCTAGCCCTCAATGACGTCACCTGGCTCACCGATGACGGATTCGTCTGGACCATGGTGGGGCTCGGCGTCGTCGTCATTGCCGGAAGTGCGATCTGCTCGATGGACCGTGGGCGAATCGCCGTCGCGTTGGCCGTGGTCTGGGGCATGGGGTGGATCATTGTGGAACGCCTCATCGGAGAGCCGCAGTCCATGCCCGTCGCCGCGATTACCGCGCTTGCCGTGTTCCTGATCCTTATCTCCGCGGGCTCACGCCGGCACCGCGTGGACCACTCGTACCGGCGTGCGCTTCGTGCACGGCAGACCGCGAACCTGCCGCCGATCGACCTCGCCGACGATGATGAGGACGACGACGAGTACTACGAGGACGAACGCCCGCGCTGACGAGGACCTCCTGGGCAGGATATCGCCCGGTCGATGGAGAGGCGATGCGTCAAAGGATCGCGGAGACTCCTGTGATGGCGCGTCCGGCGATGAGCGAGTTGATCTCGTAGGAGCCTTCGTAGGTATAGATGGCTTCGGCGTCGGCGAAGATCTTGGCCATGCCGAAGTCGGTCACGATTCCGTTCCCACCGAAGATCGACCGGCCGAGTGCCACCGTCTCGCGCATGAGCGACGACGTGTAGGACTTCGCGAGCGCTGCCTGCGCCATATCGGCCCCACCTTCGCTGTTGGGGGCCTCGTGCCGCGTGAGGTGCTCAGCCTCCTGAAGCTGCGCCACACGGGTCATCATGCCAAGGCTCGCGGTTGTATTGCCGAGCATCCGGACCAACTGTTCCTGTATGAGTTGGAAGCTCGCGATGGGCCGGCCGAACTGGTGACGTTCGACGGCGTAGGCTCGGGCGGCGTCGAACGCGGCGAGTTGTTGGCCTACCGCCTGCCACCCGACGAGGATGCGGGAGCCGCGCAGCAGTTGTTTCGTGTCGTTGAAGCTATTGATCCCGGCGAAGCGATCCGCTTCGGAAACCCGGACGTTCTCCAGCACAATGTCGGCGTTCTGCACTGTCCGCAGCGCGATTTTGTTCTCAATGACCGTGCGGGTGACCCCGGGCAGGTTCGCGTCGAGGATGAAGCCGCGTACCGCGCCGTCGTCCTTGTCCCTTGCCCACATCAGCATGTAGTTGCAGAAAGTGCCGTTCCCGATCCAGCGTTTGGCGCCGTTGAGGACCCAGGTGTCGCCGTCGCGGGTTGCCGTTGTTGCCATCCCGCCGGCCACGTCCGAGCCGTGCTGCGGTTCTGTCAGCGCAAAAGCACCCGTGATCGTGAGGTCCATGGCGTCCTGCAGCAGGCGGCTCTTCTGGTCCTCGGTCCCGAACTGATGCAGGGCTTCGACAAACAGATCGTGATGAACCATGAAGAATGTCGCCAGCGACGTGTCCGCACGGGTGAGTTCGGCAATGACCATGCCGCTGAAGAGATGGCTGTAGCCCTGCTGCACGGGAGTGCTGAGGTTGAGGGCTGCGAGTTTGGGCAGCACTTCCAGCGGAAATTCTGCACGGTTCCACCAGTCGGTGGCGTAGGGGATTACTTCCTTCGCCAGGAAATCGCGAACGTCCTGAAGCTTGGCCTGTTCGGCGTCGCTGAGCAGGGACTCGAATCCGTAGAAGTCTGCGGATGGGAGGCCGCTCTCCATTGAGCTGTCCTTTCGATCATTCAAAGTGTCTACTTCGGTGCCATGCGGATGGCACCATCCAGGCGGATGGTTTCGCCGTTCAGCATCTGGTTCTCGACGATGTGCGCGACCAGTGCCGCGTACTCGGTCGCCTTGCCGAGACGCGAGGGGTGCGGAACCTGCTTGCCGAGCGAATCCTGCGCCTCCTGCGGAAGGCCGGCCATCATGGGTGTCTCGAAGATGCCCGGAGCAATGGTCATGACCCGGATGAAGGACCGCGCCAGTTCCCGCGCCACCGGAAGGGTCATTGCCGCGACGGCACCCTTCGACGCCGCGTACGCAGGCTGACCGATCTGCCCGTCGAAGGCCGCAACGGAAGCGGTATTGACGATCACGCCACGCTCCGAGGTGCCGGTTTCCGTCTGTACCGGGTCAGTAGCGGCAATGGCCTCGGCCGCGAGACGAAGCACGTTGAAGGTGCCGATAAGGTTGATGTTCACTACCTTGCTGAACTGCTCAAGCGGCAGCACGCCATCGCGTCCGAGCACCTTCCCCGGAGTCGCCACGCCGGCGCAGTTGACGACAATCCGCAAGGGACCGAGTTCGACGGCGGCGTCCACGGCCGCCTGTACCTCGGCTTCGTTGGTGACGTCGGCAGGAACAAAACGCGCGCGGTCGCCGAGTGCTTGGGCGAACGCCTCCCCGTCCGAATGCGGGAGGTCGAGAATCACCACGGACGCGCCGTCGTCGTACAGCCGCTGCGCCGTAGCGCGACCAAGCCCGGACGCCCCGCCGGTGACCAGGGCTACACTTCCAGCAGACTCCATGACATCTCCTTTGCGTCATTCGATCGTTGTGCCGAGAGGATCAGCATCAGCGGATTCGCTCACTCGAGCCTACTGTGATTCAGCCCACCTGGCATCCTGCAGCGTTTGAACTGTGCACTTTGCTCAGTTCCGGCGGGGACGCCCGCGATTAGGCTTGGCTGTATGTCAACCGCCAAGGACGCTGAAGCCCGCGCGTCCACTGCCGCATGTTCAGTAACCAACGTGTTCGGCCATCGTCTGCTCGGTCTGCCGGGTACGCATCTGGGCGCCGTGCGGGTGCCAAGGCGGCTCGGCGGTCCATGGCACTACTGGTGGCAGGCCCACTACCTCGACTGTCTTCTCGACGCAGCCGAGCGTGAGGGGAACAACGACGACGCCGCCGCGCACCGCACACGTGCGCGGCGCCTCCTGCGCACTATCCGGCTGCGTAACGGCGGACGCTGGACGAACGCCTACTACGACGACATGGCGTGGCTATCCCTCGCGGCACTCCGGTCGGCCGATCTCGCCGGCCACCGGCCACTGAGTAAGCTGACGCGGGTACTGGCCTCTGCACATTCCCCGGATCTCGGCGGCGGACTGTTCTGGAACATGTCCCGCGACTTCAAGAACACCCCGGCGACCGGCCCGGCAGCGCTCTACTTTGCGCGCATCGGACGGCTGGAGGAAGCTCAACGAATGGTCGACTGGCTGTTCGACAGGCTGCTTGACCCGCGTACCGGCCTTCTCTTGGATGGTCAGCGGGTGCGCAGCGAAGAACTCGTCACCGACATCTACACCTATAACCAGGGCCCCGTGCTGGGTGCGTTGCTGTCTCTCGGCGGGGAACGCAACGTTGGCCGTGCGGAGGCGCTGATCGAAGCCGTCTCGCAGAATCTAGTGCAATCCGGCGGAGCGCTGCGCACCCACGGCGGCGGCGACGGCGGCCTGTTCACCGGCATTCTCGCGCGCTATCTCGCGCTTGCCGCGAACTCGCCGCTACTGGCTGAGAGCTCGCGAAGCACAGCACGGACATTGATCACGACGACGGCGGACGGCCTGTGGGAGGGGCGGGGCGAACTCGAACCCGGCGGGCGCCGTCGTCGTACTGTTGTTGTCTTTCCCGAGGCGCCGTACTCTCACGCCGGCACCGGTGCTGCGGAGCTTTCAACGCAACTACAGGCATGGATGGTTTTCGAGGCCGCCTACCGGGTTGGTTAATGCTTGGCCGGGCGTTCCCGCTCGGGCGTGTCCACAAGGTCGAGAGCCAGGTAAAGAACCGCTGCGCCGGCGGCCATCCACCGGCGCGGATGAGCGAGTCCCCGGCCGCTGAGCTGCCGTTCCATCCACGCGTCCAACCGCAGGCCGAGCGCACTCGCACCGCAGGCAGCCGCCCCAAGGCCAAGGGCTATTGCTACACGGGCGGGTACGGGCAGCTTTACCTTGTCCTTTTCCTCCGTGCCGTCTTCCATGGAGCGTGTTGTGTCTCTGGAAAGAACTACAGCAGCCCCGGCCGCGAGAGCGACACTGGGCAGGACTACGATGGCGCGTTGCGTGGCCCGGGACCAGTCCGCGGGACGGGGGAGCGTGAGGGCTCCGCCTATCGCCGCGGTTGTCAGTGACACTGAAAGCTTCTTCATCGCAATAACGCTACCCTCACGCTCTGACCGAGCGCCAAGCGTGCCGAATCTTCCTCTCCCCTCAGCCCTGCTGCGCCACGGCGAGTTCCAGCAGGTCTGCGCTCGCGTGGGCCTCGGACGTGTTCGCGGTGAAGATCTGCGCGAGGACCATGTAGGCGGCTCCCTTCGCCACCGCGTTGTTGTCTGCCGTGGTCGCTTCAAGTTCCGGTGCCGGTGTTTTTTCGTGCCTGTACTGCTCCCGGTAGATTTCCGCGGTCTGCTGAGCGAGCTCCGGCCCGTCCACCTCGGGCGCCGTGGCGAGCACCACCCGTTCCGGGCCGAAAATCTTGGCGACATTGGCCATCGCCGTGCCCAGGTGGAGAGCCGCATCGGCAAGCGCGGCGGACTTGTCCGGGAAGATCCCCTCCGAAAGTTCCTGCTGAATCCCCCACCAGCTAGCCCTCGTCTCCAGACAGTTCGTGGCACCACAGTGGCAGGGCAGTACGCGGGCAGTTGCAGTTGCATCCGAGGTCCGCGAATGGGCGAATCCGCCCGCTGATCCGTTGAATCCGCGATGGATGCGTCCCTGCACAATGACGGACGCACCGAGGCTGGTTCCCACGCTGAAAACAAGCAGGTCACGACCCTCCAGCTTGTCCTCGAAAAGCAGAAGGCCCATCCCGAAGGAGTTCGCATAGCTGTCCACCACCACGGGGATCGCTACCGTGCCCTGCAGTTCCGCCTGAAGCGGGACGTCCTCCCAACCTAGGGAACCGCTGTGGCGCACGTGGCCGCTCTTCTGATCGACCACTCCGGATAGCGCGATCCCCAGGCCCAGAAGCGAAGAAATGCTGCGCGGTCCGGCTACTTTCTGTACCGCGCGCACGACGGCGCTCCGGACGTCCGCGGGGTCCGAAGACTTGAGCTTCTCCCGGTGCGTGCCGACAACGGTTCCGCGCAAATCCACCAGGGCCGCATAGGCTTCGGTGCTGGAAAGGCGCACTCCGGCCGCGAATACGGTTTCCGTTCCGAGTTCCAGGAGCCGGGCAGGCCGGCCCCCAGTGCCGTTCCGGATGTCAGTTTCCACGAGGAAGCCGTTTCGAAGCAGCTTGCCCGTTATGCCGGTCACGGTTGCGGCGCTCAGACCTGTTGCAACAGCGATCTGCGCACGGGCCACCGGGCCCCGGCTTCGGACGATATCGAGAATCAAGGCTTCATTGATCTCGCGAATCAGCGCCTTGCTTCCAGCCCTGGCCTTCAACATTTGCATTCCCTTTCAACAGCGCCTGAGACTCCCGAGAGTTGACCTAAATCACATTCTATATAATTTAGTCATTGACAAAACACCCCAGGCTGAACGTAAGCTGGATCACACTCCACGCCACAGCCCCAAAGCCCCTCATTGCATCCCTCTACACTCCGTTCCCACAGACGTCCCGTTCAACGAGAAGGAAACGTTATGCGCACTTCTGAGATCAGCCGCCGCGATGTGCTTCGAGCCGGCAGCGCCGCCGGCGTAGCCACTGCCTTAGGCCTGGCGGGCGCAGGCTCTGCATCCGCGTTGCCGGCCCTCGCACCCTCCGGACCAAAAGGCACCGAGATAGTCGACCTTGGTCCCGCCGTCGTGCAGTACTCACTGATGAGCGCCAAACTCATTGGCGACACCCTCTACATCGGGTCCCGCAACCTTGAGCCGGCCCGCGTCATCGCCTTCCACCTCCCCACGCAGAAGGTCGTCGCGGAGACCACGCTCGCCGAGGGGCACACCATCCAGGCCCTCGCGGCAGACCCAGATGGCCGCTACCTCTACGCCGGCGTTTTGAAGAAGAGCCTGAACTCAGAGCCCAACCTCTTCCGTTGGGACGTAACGACGCCGCAAACACCAGCGGTGGCGATCGGCAAGACGAGCGAACGCAACGTCCGCGCACTCAGCGTCTCACCCGACGGCCACCTCTTCATCGTTGGTGACACTCCGCAGGGCGCTCCGCCCGCTCTGTGGGAATGGGATCCGGCAACCGGGAACGTCAGTAACCTCGGCGTTCCTGACCCGGGAGCGACCCTCGCCCGTACAGTCGCCGCAACTGATACCACGGTGTTCTTCGGCGCGGGCAGCACCCTTGGCGGCGGGAGCGGGGCCAGCCGCGCCTGCCTGTACGCCTACGATCGGGCGGCGAAGACCTTCACCCTCATCACCCCTGCGGAGATGGAAGTCGATCCGAGCATCCGGGACCTCGCGGTCTTCGGCGACAAGCTCGTCGTCGGTTCGGCGGCATCGACCGAGGAGTCCAAGGTTGCCGCGATTGACCTGAATAACCTGTCCTCCTACTCGGTTGCCACCTCCATCGGCACTACTGCCAAGAACTTCGCGATCGACGGCGACAAGGTGTATTTCGGAAGCACCACCGGCCTGGTTGCGTACTCCCTCACGGAGAACGCGGTCTCCGCCGTGGAATTCGATGGACTGCCTGCACTCGGCGGTATCTGGGGAGTGGAGGTCCACGGCGGCAAGGTGCTCGTGGTCTCGGACTTCGGCTTTGTGGCGTCCATCGATACGGCTGCCGAAACCGCGACTGTGACCGACTTGGCCGACGCCGGCGCAACCGGTGACCCGCAGACCACTATGGGACTTGCTGCAGGAGCCGGCTACGTCTTCATCGGCGGCAACGGCGTCATCGCGAAGCACAGGCTCGGTTCGAATGAGGTGGTCAACATGAGCGTGCCGGGAGAGGCGAAGGACGCCATCATGGTCCGCGGCCGCCTGTACACCGCACAGTACAGCTCCCAGGGCATCTGGACCTACAACCCCCGAAGCGGCGACCCCATGCATCAGGTGGCCGGGTTCCCAACATCCCAGAACAGGCCGCAGGACGTGCACTGGGACGAGGAGAACCGGCTGGTGCTGGCCGGAGTGCAGTCCGACACCGAAGGCGGCGGCGCACTGTGGACCTACAACCCCTACAAGGGCACCTCGGCGTACTTCCTGAATCCGATAGATGACCAGCAGTATGTCCGGGCGGTTGCAACCCACGACGGCGTTGCCTACCTGGGCGGCAGCCTCCAGAACACTGCCGGGCCCGGAACCATCGTCGCGTTCGATCCGCGAAGAGGCAAGGAACTGTGGCGCCTCGAGCCCGGCCTGGGAGGTGGTGTTTCGGCACTGGCCGTGCGCGGGAAGCACCTCTACGGGTTGACCCGCACGGGGGTCGCATTCGTGATCGACCTTCCGAAGCGCCGCCTGATCCACCAGGAGAATGTCAGCGGAATTGCTCGCGGATTCGCGGCGATGGTGACCAACCGCGGCGTGGTCTATGGCGTGTCCGATCACAACGTATTCCGCTTCGATCCGAAGACGTTCGCGGTCACGGTCGTGGTGGCGGACGTCGACGGCGGCTGGTACAGCGGTGCCCACATCACCAACGATGAGCAGGGCTTCCTGTACACCCTTCGCGGCCGCAACCTCGTGCAGATCAACGACCACCCGCGACGCTGAGACCCTGAGCCAAGTTATGAGAATCTGATCCGGAGAGGAGGAGCGAATCGTGAGCTGCTGTAGTCCGTCCCGATCCGGGGAGGTGCCATCTTCAGGTGAAGCGGCCGCCGTCGTCGTCGGCTCTGTCCGTCATGCTGAGGTGACCATTCCGGCCGGCTCCTTCCGGATGGGTGACGCCTTCGGTGAGGGTTACCCGGCAGACGGCGAGACTCCCGTACACGAGGTGCGGCTGGACGCGTTCCGGATGGACACCACGGCTGTGACCAACGAGCAGTTCGCCCGATTCGTCGACGCCACGGGGTATCGGACGGAGGCTGAGCAGTACGGCACATCGGCTGTTTTCCATCTCGTGGTGAATGCCGATCCGGCCGACATTGTCGGGGCAGCCGCCGGCGCGCCGTGGTGGCTCAACGTGCGCGGTGCCTACTGGGCCCATCCGCTGGGCGGGCGCTCGTCGTGGACGGATGTGCGCGACCATCCGGTTGTCCACGTCTCGCATAATGACGCACTTGCCTACTGCCGCTGGGCCGGCCGCCGTCTTCCCACGGAAGCCGAGTGGGAATACGCGGCCCGTGGGGGGCTGGTTGACGCCCGCTACCCCTGGGGTAACAACCTGTACGACGACGACGGCGGCCACCTCTGCAACATCTGGCAGGGAACCTTTCCGGGCTCAAACACGGTCGACGACGGATTCCTCGGCACCGCGCCGGTACGGTCCTTCCCAGCGAACGGCTACGGATTGTACGAAGTCAGCGGGAACGTGTGGGAGTGGTGTGCTGACTGGTTCCTGCCCAGGTACTACAGGAAGTCTCCCGCAGAGAACCCGCCGGGGCCGACCATCGGCTCCGGGCGCGTAATGCGTGGGGGTTCCTACCTGTGCCACGACTCCTACTGCAACCGGTACCGCGTGGCGGCGCGAACCTCAAACTCGCCGGAGTCCTCCAGCAGCAACTGCGGCTTCCGGACTGTCGCAGCCGCTTAGCTCATCACTCACTGTCCCACCCACGATTTCCACCTCAACGAAGAGAGAATGATGACACCGCAACCCATGATTGACCGGCGCCGCGTCCTGCAGTTATCCGGCGTGGCAGGAGCAACCATTGCCGCCGGAGCGCTTTCCTCCGCCCCGGCGGGCGCTAATCCTTTTCGCACCGGCCCTGTTATCGAGGATCTCGGCGCCGCCTCCACCAAGCTCGGCCTCTACCGCGGAGTGGTCGCAGGTGACGTCCTCTACTGCGGATCGCGGAACATGGATCCGCCCGTCGTATTCGGGGTGAACCTCCGCACGGGACAGGCAGTCTCGGAAACCCCGCTCGGGTACATGAACGCGGTGATGGCTATGGCCGTGGATCCCTCCGGTCGATACGTCTATGCGGGCGGTGACCACAATAAGGTTGAGACCACGGGAAATCTCTACCGAATCGATGTGACGGACCCGGAGAAGAAGGCCCAGGACATCGCACGAAGGCCGGAGGAAAACCTTCAGTCGATCGCCGTAGCGCCTGACGGAATGGTGTTCTTCGCAGGCCGGTGGAATCCGACGACTGCCTACCAGTGGGATCCGGCAACCGGTGAAACCACCCTGCTCGGGTCGATGCCGTCGAACCTGGACCGCATCGCCGCCGTCGCAGCCACGGACACCACCGTTTTCGCCGGCGGTGTGATGACACTGACCGGCGGCGGAACCCAGGCACGGCTCTTCGCGATCGACCGCGCCACCGGTGGAACCACCGACATCACGCCCGCAGAGGTCCTCGAAGCCGGCTCCGGCGTGCGGGACATAGCCGTTATCGACGGCAAACTGTATGTGGGCGTCACAGCATTCACCGCACCAACTCCGCTGGTCGTGATGGACGCGTCAAACCCCACCAGCTACATGGTGGTTTCCGTTGCCGCGAAGGAAGTACGCGAATTCTGCAAGGTTGGGGACAAGATCTACTTCCGGGGCGCCGGGTTGATGGCGTATGCCCCGCAGACGCGCAAGGCCGCGACGTTGCGGGTTCCGGGCGCGAATTTGGCCGGAATGGTCAGTGTGCAGGAGTGGGACGGAAAGATAGTCGTCGTCTCGACGCTGCTGCACGCCGTCGTTATCGATCCTGTGACCTTGGAGGCCCGGGAAATCAACTTCCTCGAGGCGGGAGTGCGGCCGGGCCCGCAGATGATCCTCGGAATCGCGGCCGGCGGGGGTTACGCCTACGCATGCGCCAACGCGCAGGTCACCCAGCACAATCTCGCCACCGGTGAGAAGATCGATTTCCCCATGCAGGGCGAGGCCAAAAGCGCCACGTTCTACAACGGGATGGTCTGGTTTGCCCAGTACAACGGAGGCGGCCTGTGGGCCCATGACCCGCGGACAAACACGCCGCCGAGCCTTGTCGCACCATTTCCAGACCTGCAGAACCGGCTCCTGCGGGTTGCAGCGGATCCCGTCAACAACCTGATTCTGGTCGGCGTGCAGTCGGACCGCCTGGGTGGAGGCTCGCTGTGCGTCTACCATCCGGATACCGACTCCGTGGACGTCTACGAGAACCCCATCGCCAAGGAGCAGCTCACCCGCGCGATCACCAGCCATGAAGGCATCGCCTACCTTGGCGGCGAGAACCTGACGTCGCAGGGTTCGCAGGCCACTGTGGTTGCCTTCGATCCTGTCACCGGACGCGAGCTCTGGCGCCTCGAGACCGGCCAGTCACGTGGAATCGGTGAGCTCACTGTTCGTGGACGGCACCTCTACGGAATCTCCCACGGGGGCGGCCTGTTCATCATCGACCTCGAAAGCAGGTCGGTTGTGCATTCGGCTGATATTTCCTTCCACTCCCCCGACCAGGCAACCCTGGTGACCAACCAGGGCGTGGTGTACGGCGTCTCAAGCAAGGGCGTGTTCCGGATCCACCCCACCAACTTCGCGCCGTCCACCCTTGTTCCAGGGCTCGACGGCGGCTGGTACGGCTGGCCGCGGGTGGGCACTGACGAAGAGGGGCGGCTCTACACTCTGCGCGAGCGCAACCTCATCCGCATCACTGATTCCGTGGCCACGCTACGTGCCGACCGCAAGGGCCGCCGTTCAGGCCAGTGACCCGTAGCTAGCTAGACAAAAAGCTGCCGCAGCGTCCACTGAGGACCTGCGGCAGCTTTGCTGTGACGGCCAGTCAGACTGGCAGCTCGATGACCTGCACTTTGCGCCCCTGCCGGGAAACTACTTCGACGTCGGGCTCATCCGTTACAACGACGACGGCGTCCCCGGTTGACCAGCCCCTCCACCACCCGTCGGTTCCATTCGGGAAGGTGACTGCGATGTCGGCTTCCTTGAGCAGCTCCCGTCCCGCCGTAGTCGGCTTCACCCTGGCCATCCAGGGTGCGATGCCCTCCAGCGTGCGCCGTTGGACAGCCGGGATGCGACCGGCAGCATCCGGTCCCACGTTCAGCAGCAGCCGGCCTCCACGGGAAACGATGTCTGCGTACTGGCGTGCCAGTTCACGGGGCTGGAGGGTAGTGGACTCATCCTCCAGCTGGTTGTAACCGAAGGAGAACCCGAGTCCGCGGTTGTGTTCCCAGCCCGTCCCGGTCTCATGGTGGGCGTCGAGGGCGTACTCACTGGTGCGGAAGTCCCAGTCGTCCGTACCCCACCGGTCATTCACAATGCCGTCAGGAACTACTTCGCGGTAGTACGCGAAGAGTTCAGCGAGCGTACCGTTGGATTTCCCGGCGTCGGGCCATTCAATGTCATTCCAGAGCACGGAGGGCTGGTAACGCTCGATCAGGTCGCGGACGTGCGCCGTTGCGTAAGCCGCGTACGCCTCATCGTTCGGGCGCAGGGCCGTGACCGAATCGAAAGTCTCCTGCGGCGGAAGGTCGGTCACAGACCAGTCGAGACCGCCCGAGTAGTACACGCCGAATCGCATGTCCTCAGCGCGGACGGCGTCGGCAAGCGGTTGAAGGAGGTCACGTTTAGGTCCTCGCCGCACGGTGTTGAGCTGCCCGGAACCGGGCGCATCCCAGAGGGTAACGCCGTCGTGGTGCTTCGTCACAGGCACCACGTAGTCCGCGCCCGCAGCCTTGAAGAGCCCCGCCCACTCGGCCGGCTGGTATTGCTCAGCTCGCCACAGGTCGAGGAACCCGCCATATGGCATATCGCCGTAGGTCGAAAAATGATGCTGCGCTGCCGGTGAGCCGTTGATGCGGATGGTGTTGGCATACCACTCGGCGTAGGCGTTATGGGCGAACCATTCCTCTTCCGGGACCGAGCCCGAGACGCCCGAAGGAACCGCCCAGGCCGGCACCGAATACGGGCCCCAATGAATGAAGATGCCCAGGCTCGCCTCAGTTGCCCATGACGGAAGGGAGTGCCCCACGTGCTCGTTCACGGAAATACCTTTCGGTTGGAAAACGTCGCTACCCCTTCCACGATACCGCGACAAGCATTAGATTTGTCAGTGACAAATTAAACGAACGAAAGGTCGATGATGACTCGGTACAGTTCCGACAACAGCCCGCTGACAGAGCTATCCCGACGCGGTCTGCTGCAGTTCGGCGCAGCGGGAGCCCTTGCTGCGGTAACTGCAGGCGCCCTCGCGGACCCTGCTTCTGCTGCTACCCCACGGGAAGTCCTCGTGAGCGACCTGGGACCCGGCGTCGTGCAGTTCGGCTCGAAGAGCGCCTATCAGTTTGAAGACACCATCTATATCGGATCGCGCAATGTCGAACCGATGTTCGTGATCGCCTACCACATCCCCTCTGGGCGGGTGGTTGGGCAGACCTCGATACCGGAGGGGCGCTCCACCCAGGCGCTGGGCGCCGACCCAACCGGCCGGTACCTCTATATCGGCACCGAGAACGCGGCCGGCGGCATCCCGACCCTGTACCGGTGGGATCTCCATAATCCGACGTCACCGGCAGAGGCACTCGGGCGGGCCGGAGAAGTGCGCGTGTGGGCATTGGCGGTAGCACCGGACGGGATGGTGTTCTTTGGCGGACGCGAACCCGGCGGCAATCTTTGGCAGTTTGATCCCGCCACGCGCGAGATCACCGCGCTTGGCATCGCCGAGCCCACCGCCACCGGCGCGCGGGCAATCGCCGCCACCGAGAGCACGGTCTACTTCGGTGCTGGAAACACGCTGGGCGGCGGGGAAGCTAGCAAGGCTGTACTTGCCGCCTATGACCGGGCAACCGGGGAATTCACATCGATCCTCCCCGCAGAACTGGCGGACGACGACACCATACGCGAATTGCGTCTCGAGGGCGATCGGCTTGTCGTAGGCACGGCGAACAACACCGGCTCCCACGTTGCGGTCATCGATATCAACGACCCTTCGTCCTACAAGGTGGTGCGGCACGATGGCATCACGACAAAGGCCATGAAGGTCCACGGCGATAACGTCTTCTTCCTTGCACGGGCAAACAACGCCCGTATCTGCGACCTCTCCACCATGACCGTCAGCCCGCTCCAGGTGGATGGTCTCGAGCTCGGCGAGGTATGGGGCATGGCCTGGGCGCAAGACAAGCTCCACGCGGTGTCCGCCTACGGTTTCGTGGCTCACATCGACCTCCAGGCACTCACCGCCACACGCACCGAGCTGATCGCCGCCGGCGCCCCGGCGGAACCACAGCTGGCCATGAGTGTCACGGCGGGCGGCGGATTTGCCTACGTCGCCGCCAACGGAGCGATCGCCCGGCACTCACTCAGGACCGGCGAGGTGGTCAACCTGATTGCTCCGGGGGAAACCAAGGACGCCATTTGGGCCGATCAACGCCTCTGGATGGGCCAGTACAGCGGCCTCGGGCTGTGGGCGTACACACCGGGCCCGGGCCAGGAGCCCGCCCAGGCGGCGCCGCTGCCCTCCGACTTCAACCGGCCCGAATGCGTCACCTGGGACGAGACCAACAAGCGCGTCCTGGTGGTCTCCCTGTCCGACGCCGCAGGCGGCAGCTGCCTCGGCGTCTACAACCCGGCAACCGATGACATGACGGTTTACGACCGTCCGCTCGGTGCGGGCAAATCCATCCCCGCCGTTGTAGCGCATGAGGGTGTAGCCTACCTTGGCGGAGGCGACACGGGTGCTGGACCGGCAGGTGAGATTGCCGCCGTCAACCCACTGACCGGCAAGGTCCTGTGGAGCCTTGATCCGGAGCACAATGCGCCGGTGACCGGCATGGCTGTGCTGGGCAAGCACCTCTACGTTGTCCTGAACGACGGCGGGTTCCGTGTGGTCGATCTGGCTAAACGAAGCATCGTCCACCGGGCTGATATCAGGGCGCAGGCTGACCGGCGGTCCAATCTCGTGGTGTCCCACGGCCGGGTCTACGGAATCTCGAGCAAGGCGCTCTACAGCATTGACCACCGCACCTTCGCACTCCGCGTACTACTTAGCGATGTTCAGGGCGCCTGGTACGGCGGCCAGCCGCACATTTCGGCCGATGAACGCGGGCGTCTCTACACGCTGAAGGGCCGGAACCTGGTCCGCGTGGAGGTTCCGCGCCGCTTCTAGCTCACGGTTCGTAACGCACGAGAAAGGCGGTGGTGCCCAGGGCACCACCGCCTTTCCCGTTGGTCGGGAATCGGCTCCTCACATGCGGCGACCGGCAGCCTCGACGATCGACACGATGTCGAGAATCTCCTGCTCGGGCACATTGGGTTCGCCGGTTCGGCAGGATTCGATGATCGACGTGAGCAGGCCGACGTGCATACTCCCGGCAGCTTCGATCTCGAATGCGTGCTGCGCGCCGTCCACGTGGACCACACCCCTGGTGTACGGATTCCATTCGGGTTCCCCGCTGAGCAGCGCTTCGCGCCCATCAGGCCAGAGAAGCCGCACCCTGCCCGGCGCCAGCACCTCAACTTCGGAGTATCCCGGCCCCAGTGCCGCAACCGCGAGATCCACCAGATGCACGCCGTACCAGGCAAGCCCCGGGTGGCCGGGCTGCGTGGGCAGGGCACCCTCAAGCTCAATCCGCTCCACCCGCCCATGACCCAGCACGGACCGGAATTCGGGCGTGAACCGCTTTGGGGAACCGGCGAGTGCCAGGCACCCGTGAGTTCGCGCCGTTGTCAGCATGGCCTCGGCGTCGCTTCGTTTGAGGGCGAAGCGGGTGTCCACGTATACGGGTTTGCCAAATGGTGCCAGACTCCCGAACAGCGCGGGGTGAGTACGCGCATCGCTCGCGATGACCAGGAAGGCATCGCACAGGTCCGCAAGGGCAACAGGCGTGTCCACGAATTCGACGCCGAACTCCGCGACCTGCGCGGCCAATACGTCGTTCCGGTCGCGGCTCGGTGGAAAGTCCAACGACGTCGGTGCCTTCCAGGCGGCGACGATGTCACCGCCTGGAACCTGACCTTCCTTGAAGAGTTGCGTGAACTGTGTGGAATGGGCCGAGTCCACCCCGACCAGCCCAAACCGCACTCCCCCGGACGAGGGTAGGCTCATCCCTTCACGCCGGAGGAGGTGATGCTTGAGACGATCTGCCGCTGCAGGAACAGGAAGATCAGCAGGCAGGGGATGAAGCTGATAAGAGCTGCCGCCATGATGTTCGACGTCGAGACAAGCTCCGTGTTCAGCGTGGCGAGGCCAACAGTGAGCGTCCGCGCCTCGTCCGTCTGACCGACGACAAGCGGCCACAGCAGGTCATTCCAGTGCCAGAGGAAAACGAAGATCGCGAGTGTGGCGAGAACCGGCCGAATCAGCGGCAGAACGATTGACACGAACGTTCGCCATTCTCCGGAGCCATCAATGCGGGCGGCGTCAAAGAGTTCCTCCGGCAGGTCCAGGATGAACTGACGGATCAAAAAGACTGCCTGGCCGTTGGCAAGGGTAGGAAGGATGAGCCCCCAGATGGTGTTCACGCCGTCGAGGTTCGCAATCAGGATGAAGGTCGGGATCAGCGTCGCCTGCACGGGAACCATCAGCGTCGCGATGATTGACCACAGGAGGATATTCCGCCCTGGGAAACGCTTGCGGGCAAGGGCGTATGCCGCCATCGAGGCAGTCAGCAGGACCACGACTACCGAAATCACGGAGTACAGGACTGAATTCAAGAGCCAGGTGGGGAACGCGCCGACAGAGAAGATCCGGGTGATGTTCTCAAAGGTCAGCGACGTCGGCAACGCGTACGGGATAGTTGGTTCATCGGCTGGTGAGAAAGCCAGGACGACGACTGCCAGCAGCGGCGCGACGGTGAAGAAAGAGATAACGATGAGCGAAGCGATGGACCATCGCGGGGTGTTCAAGGACTTGCGCTTGCGCTGCCTGCCGCCTGGCCCGGGGTTCCCCGTGTGAGGACGGGACGGGCCCCTGGATGTTCCCGCTGGCTGTGAAGTGGAAGATACGGTAGTCATCATTTACGCCTTTTCATTGAAGAACCGCCGCTGAACCAGCGAGAGCACTAGGACGATGAAGAAGAGCACAATTCCGATTGCTGCGGCGTAGCCGAAATCGAAGAACTCGAAGCCCTGGTCATACAGGAAGTAGATGAGGCTGTGGCTCGCATTGGCCGGCCCGCCTCCGGTCATCACGTAGATCGTGTCGAACACCTGGAAGCCGACAATTGTCTCGATGACGAGCACGAAGAATGTCACCGGCTTCAGCAACGGCAGGGTGATGTGACGGAACGTCTGCCAGCTTGTGGCTCCATCGATCTTCGCCGCCTCGTGGATCTCCCCCGGCTGCGCCTTCAGCCCGGCCAGGAAAATGAGCATGGAGTATCCGAACCCCTTCCACACCGCGACCATTGCCAGGGAGAGAAGAACAATCCACTGGTCCCCGGACAGGAAGGGGATAACACCGAGTCCGGCACCGGCGAGCGCTACGTTGATCGGGCCGTCGTTGGAGAAGATCCATTTGAAGATGATGCCTGCGAGGACGAACGAGCTCAGGTACGGGATGAACAGAAGCGACCGGAACAGGCCGTCATGGCGCTTGAGGTTGTTCAGGAGAACTGCGCCCGCCAGTGAAATGACGATGATGAGGGGAACGAATATCACCACGTAACCGAGTGTGACGCCCAGGCTCTGCCAGAAGTTGGGATCTGCGAACAGGCGCTCATAGTTCTCGGCGCCGAGAAATTCGACGTCCCCGTTCAGCCTGTACTGCGTCAGGCTCATTGCACCGGCGCCGCCGATGGGGAGGAACTTGAACACAGCGAAGATGATGAGGGTTGGCAGGACAAACAGGATGCCGGTGACCGCTTCACGGCGGAGGCGGGCTTGTCCGGGCTGGGACCGCTTCGATGCTAAATGCGTGGACATGAGCTTGGCCAATCGGTAGAAACTGTGTCCCGGAGGCGTTTAGCGCCCCCGGGACAGGAGGGGTCAGGTGCGGCTGAGGATTCCCCGGGCTTCTTCTGCCGCCTGGGTGAGCGCTTCCTCTGCCGTCAGATCACCGCGGAGTGCCGACTGGAGGTAGGGAGCGAGAGCGGCCATCACCTGGCGTGCGGCGGGGTTCGGCTCACCGGGGATCGCGTATTCAAGGGCCGCTTCAAGTGCTTCGTAGTCAGGGCCACTGCCGGGCAGTTCGACGTCTGTGCGGGTTGGGAAGTTCCCGGCGAGCTTGTTGAATTCTGTCTGGAACTCGGCCGTGGACAGGTAGTCGAGCACCGCGTAGGCAGCCTGCCGGTTGTCTTCCTCATTGATTGAGGTCAGGGCCATCAAGCCTGGGTTGCCGAACGTAGCCTGGACCTCACCCTTGAGCGGTTCTCCAAGCACAACGGTTTCTTCGCCGAGCGCTCCGCGCAGTTGGGCGAGTTCGGGAAGGCTGGTGGTCGCCCGGACGGCAACCTGACCGCGTGCCATCGGCGATCCTTCGATTGCGGGGCTGTCCGTTCCTGCACTCTGAACTACGCCTCCCATTTCCTGAAGGTCCAGGATGAACTGCAGTGCCTCGATGCCCTCGGGCGAATCGAAAGCGATGTCGCTTCCGTCCTCGGTGAAGATGCTGCCTCCTGCCTGCCACAGGAACGGGTAGAACGTCAGGTTGAGGGTCTGCTCCGGGGAGCCGACGTACTCAAGGACCGAAATGTCCTTCTCTGCAAGGATGGGGGCGGCTTCCCTGATCTCATCCCAGGTTTTGGGGAGCTCAAGCCCGGCTTCCTCGAAGATCTCCTTGTTGTAGGCCGTGGTGCTGATGTTCTGGAACATCGGCACGCCGTACACCTCGTCTTCGATGGTTGCAGCTTCGATACCGGACGGGTAGAAAGCATCCTGCTCGTCGGCGATGGCCTCGCCGACCGGCAGCAGCCCTCCGACTGTGTGGTAGGTGGACGCCTGGTCCGGTGTGATCATCACGATGTCCGGGCCGGAGTTGGCGGCAAGTGCCGCGGAGATCTGGGTGTCCCGCTTGTCAAAGGTCTGTAGTTCGACGTTGAAGTCGACGTCGGGGTTCTCCGCTTCGAAGGCCTTCTCGGTCTTCTCCCAGAACTCCCGGTTCTTGGTTTCGTCCTTGATGACCGGGTACATCCACATGGTTACTTCTCCGCTCACTTCGCCGTCAGTCTGTGCGACGGGAGCTGAGCTGGAGTTGCCGCACGCGGTCATGGTGAGCGCGGTGGCCGCAGCGAGGGCAGTGATACCCAAGAGTCGGTGCGTCATTGCTGGTTCTCTTTCTCTAGATTTCGCCGAATAGCTTCGGCTTGCGGCAGTGCTGGTTGGACGGATGGATAAATGGGCTAGACGGGTTCCTGGGCCAGAGTTCCCTGGTTCAGGTTGCCGATGGGCACCTCAGGCACGGATGAATCCGCTGCATGCCTGAGGAGATCAAGGGTGATGCGTTGCCGCCGGTGTTCCGGACGGGGTGTGAGGAGCGGATCGGTAGTCGATTGCATCCATCCGAGCAGTGCTGTGGCAAGTTCGCCGAGTGCCGGCCGAGCTGCTGGATCGTCCGCGAGATTGACTGTCTCATTGGGATCCTCTGCCAGGTGGTACAACTCGATCGCGGCGCTGGTACCGATGGTCGCCCCGGACAGATCCACCGGAATGCTTCGGTGAATCCATGACTGTGTGGAGTCCATAGCCCTGGGTGCATTGGAGAAGTTCGCAATGAGTTTGTGGGTTTTTGATCGCACCGACCGCTTGGGGTCGAAGTACGTGTGATACGTCAGCTGTCCGTAGGCGTACGTGCGGGCCGGCTGATCTTCCTCAACCAACTCCACGAGGCTTTCTCCGGTTACATCTATTGTGCCGGACAGTCCCAGCACCTCAAAGAGCGTGGGCACCACGTCCACATGGCTGACGATGTCGGCAACCCGACGGCCGCTCCAACTAGCCCGCCCTGGAACGCGCATGATGAGGGCGACTTCAACGCCGGCGTCGTACAACGTGCACTTCGCGCGGGGAAGAGCGAGTCCGTGATCCGTGGTGAAGACTACAACCGTCTCCTCGTCCAGGCCGAGTTGCTCAACGCGGGCAAGGATCTCACCGACACCCGAATCCATGTGGCGCACCGCACCCTGGAGTTCGGCGATCTCCTCGCGGGCGTCGTCGTCGTCGTGCAGGTAGGGCGGAACCGTGTGCCCGCGCGAGGTATCCGGCTCAACGGCAGCACCCAGGAAGCCCATGACGCCGGTGCGGTCACGGTCCGACGGCGAGCGGTGCGGTTCATGGAACCCGACCTGGAGATAGAACGGTGAGCCAGCCGCTGATGCGTCCTCGAGGGCTTCCAGCGTGCGTTCGACGACGACGTCACGGTCCCCGCCGGTGCGTACCCGGTCAAAACCCAGGCGGATTGCAACCTGGTCGTCGGGAAGCACACGGGATTCGTGATGCACCCCCACAAGCTCCGTCCGGTAGCCGACCGAGCGCAGCCTGTGTGCCAGGTGCGAGCTTGGGTCGTTCAAGTCCCAGCCGAAGGGTTCATGCGTTAGGCCCAGAACGCCGTTCGTCTGCGGATACGTACCCGTGAACAGTGACGCCCGCGCCGGGCTGCAGTGCGGAGACGTGGCGAACGCCGCCTCGAAGACGGTGGACTCCGACGCGAAGGCATCCAGATACGGCGTTGAAACGGTCTCCACCCCGTAAGTGCCGAGGAAGCGCCCGAGGTCGTGGCAGTGGATGATCAGAATATTGTGCGCCATGGTCAGCCCATCACCTTCAAGCGGTCCGGAGTGAGGGCGTGTTGCAGCGGCTCACCCTGGAGAAAGCGGCGGATTTCGCTGACGACGATCCGCCCCGCACGATGGCGGGAATCAACGGTTGCACCACCCAGATGCGGGGTGACGAGGACGTTGGGGAGGTTTCGCCAGCGATCCCCTGCCGGGAGCGGCTCATTCCCGAAAACATCGAGTGCAGCGTCCAGCCGGCCCGAGGAAACCTCCCGGTACAGGGCATCCTCGTCCACCAGCGCCGGGCGGGCAGTGTTCACCAGCAGCCCGCCGTCCTTGATGGCAGCCAACTCGGCAGCTCCGAGCAGGCCGCGTGTCTCCGGAGTCTCCGGTGCGTGGATGGCAATCACGTCGCAGGACGAGAGCACTTCGGGGAGATCGGCTGCGTAGGCCCGGAGCTCATCTGCTTCCTGGATATAGGGGTCATAAACGGCGATTTCGGCGCCGAGGGCGCGACACATGTCGATGTAGCGACGCCCGGTACGGGAGGCCCCGATCACACCGATGCGCGCTCCACTGATCTCGCGCGGCCTGGACGCTGCAGTCCGGGCATCGGACCAGTCAGCACCCGAGCGGAGCGCATGATCAAACCGGGGTGTTCGCCGCAGGAGTGCAAGCGTGAAGGTCAGCGACAGCTCGGCCACCGAAGGAGCCATGGCATCGCCTGCCTGGGCAATCGGGATGCCTGCTGCCCAGAACTCCTCGATGACAAGGGTCTGAATGGAGGAGGCTGCGTGCATGACGAACCGCAGGTCTGGCGCCTGTTCCAGCCGCTCTGAGTCCAACCGTGGGAAACCCCATGCCGTGATGAAAATACTGGTCCCCTGAGCGACGTCACGAAAGCGCCCCAGGTCCTGGAGCGCGTCCGGACGGGCTTCAACCACGTCGCACAGCTCGTTGAGCTCAGCCCAGCTCTCGGCGGTGAAGAACGCGTCCGCTTCATGTTCCGGAATGCTCAGCAGAGTCCGTGGCCGAGGACTGTCGGAGATGTTGTGCGGAGCCGGTGTAGCGGCGTTATCGGTGTGACCCATGCAACAAGCGTACGGACTAGCGAGGGCTTTTGTCAATGACCGAATAAACTCATTTGCTGTGTTGCAATGATCCGAGGGGCAGCAATTACGCAACTGATACATGCCGTAATGTTTGTCAATTCACTAAGGATCGCCTTACCTTAGTGGGGTGACTCTCACTGACTCCGCCTTCCGTACGGCGCTCCAGGGCCTCGATGTTTCCGACATGAGCATTTCCTACGGCCGCCAGCCCGCAGTCAGCGACGTGTCCTTCGGACTTCAACCTGGAACCGTGACAGCACTCATCGGCCCCAACGGCAGCGGTAAGTCAACACTCCTGCGGACCATTGCCCGGCTGCACAATGCCGATTCCGGCACCGTGACGACCACCGACGGCGACAATGTCTTTGCGCTCTCCCCCAAGGATTTTGCACGGAAGATCACCCTCCTCGCACAGAGCCGTCCGGTTCCAGCAGGCATCACGGTAAGGGAAGTCGTCGAGTTCGGACGCCACCCGCACCGCACCCGCTGGACGGGGAATGACCCCCGGGGCATCGCCGTCGTCGAGCACGCCATGGCGCTGACCCGCACTGCGGAACTGTCCGATCGACCGGTCGCAGCTCTCTCCGGCGGTCAATTGCAGCGTGTCTGGCTTGCGAGCTGCCTGGCCCAGGACACCGGTGTTCTCCTCCTCGACGAGCCCACCACGTACCTGGACCTGCGCTACCAGGTGGAGATTCTCGACGTCGTACGTGATCTTGCGACCGAGCATGGGGTGACGGTCGGTGTTGTCCTTCATGACCTGGACCAGGCCGCTGCCATCGCCGATCACGTGGTGCTGCTGGAGAGTGGCTCGGTGCTCGCGCAGGGAACGCCTGTCGACGTGCTGACCGCGGAGAACCTGACCAGCGCGTACGGCGTCCGCGTTGACGTCACGGTCGACGGCGGGACAGTGCACACCCGGGCGGTGGGGCGGCACAACGCCGTCGGCAACCACTCCGCCACCATTCTTCGAGCTTCCTGAACCAACCTTCCCAACCATTCGCGCCGTCCGCGCCCGATAGAAAAGAACCCCATGAAACAACCGAAGATCCTTGCTGCCCTCGCGGCGGTCACCATGCTCGCACTCTCGGCCTGCGGCACCACCGAGGAAGCTGCAGGCGATACCGAAACCTCAGCAGCCGCATCGGGTGAAACCATCACCATCACGGACCACCGGGGCAAGGAAGTGGTCCTCGACGGGCCCGCCGTGCGTGTTGCCGGAACCGAATGGAACGTCATCGAAAACCTGGTCTCGCTCGGGGTCATGCCGGTGGGCGTTTCGGACATCGAGGGCTACAACACCTGGGTGAGCTCCGCACCACTGGATGACACCGTGACTGATATTGGCCTGCGCGGTGAGCCCAGCATCGACACGCTCGTCTCACTGGAGCCGGACCTGGTGCTCGTGACTGACCAGTTGGTTGACGGCGCAATCGAGCAGATCGAGGAAACCGTTCCCGTCATCGTGGTTCCGGGCGGTGATTCCTCCGACAACATCGGCCAGATGTTCGAGAACCTCGACATGATAGCCAAGGCCACCGGGGCCGAAGAGCAGGCTTCCGAGTTGAAGGCCAACTTCGATGCCAAGGTTGAAGAGGGACGCGCAGCCATCGAAGAGGCCGGTGCTGCAGGCACCAAGGTGGCGTTCTCCGATGCCTACGTTGACGCCGGCAGCGTCTCCATCCGTCCGTTCGCGCCGGGTTCGCTGGTATCGGACGTATTCGCTGAGCTCGGCCTCGAGAATGCGTGGGAGCTCGAAGGCGATCCCGCTTACGGACTCGCGCAGACCGACGTCGAGGGTCTCACCGCCCTCCCCGAAGACACGCACTTCTGGTACATGGCCAACGACGCCTTCGGCGACCCCTACCAGGATGAGCTGAAGGACAACGCCGTCTGGAAGGGACTCCCCTTCGTCGAGGAAGGCAACGTGCACCGCTTCCCCGACTCCATCTGGGTCTTCGGTGGCCCCACGTCGATGGAGCAAATCATCGACGCAGCAGTCGCAGCAGCAACCGAGAAATAAAACCACACCATGACCCCGGAAACCCTGACCCGCGCGCAGCCCTCAGCAATTCAGGGAGCTGACGCGCGGCCAGGGTTCCGGCTCGCCGTGTTCGGGCTGCTGCTCGTCGCCGCGACCGCCGTGCTCGCCCTGGTCCACATCACGCAGGGCACTTCCACCGTGAACGCCGCGGACATCATCGGGCTCATTCTGGGGAACGACGACGCCGACACCGCCGCCGTCGTCGCCGCCAGCCGGGTGCCGCGCCTGGTGGCAGGCGTCCTGGTGGGTGTTGCGCTCGGTGTTGCCGGCGTCATCATGCAGTCCGTTTCCCGCAATGCACTTGCCTCCCCGGATACGCTCGCGGTCAACGCCGGCGCGCACCTCGCGATCGTTGCCGTGGCCGCCTTCGGGATTCAGGTTCCACTGCTCGGCGCAGTGGGTGTCGCGTTCCTTGGCGGCATCGCTGCGGCGAGCCTGGTGCTGGCACTTTCCGGTGCCGGTCAGTCCGGCAGCGTGCGGCTGGTCCTCGCCGGCTCGGCTATCGCCCTGGCCTTCAGCGCATTAACGCACGCCCTCCTGCTTCTCTTCGCACAGGAAACCCGCAACCTCTTCGCGTGGGGGTCCGGCTCGCTTGCCCAGAGCGGCATGGAGAAGTTCGTACTGCTCGCGCCGCTGATCGGCGTGGTCGTGGCAGTTCTTCTCATCAAGTCCCGCTCCCTGGACCTGCTCACCCTCGGCGATGACCAGGCGAGGGTGCTGGGCATCAACGTCCGCAGCACCCAGGTGCTGGCGATTGTGCTCGCAGTCCTGCTCGCAGCGGCCGCCGTCACCATCTCCGGGCCGATCGGGTTCGTGGGACTCGCCGCTCCGGCAGTGGTCCGGTTGGCTGCAGCGAAAATTCCCGGTCTTCACCGGCACGTGGCGCTGATTTTCGCGTCCGCTTTGATGGGTATCTTCCTGGTGCTCGGGGCTGACGTTCTGCTTCGTGCGATCATCGGTGCGCAAACCGCCGTCGAGGTGCCCACCGGTGTGGTCACCACCATCTTCGGCGCGATCTTCCTCGTCATCCTTGCGCACCGGATGCGCACGTCCGGCCCCACGCGCGAGGCCCGTTCCGTGTCGCTGCGCCCCACGCGCCCGGGTGCGGGCGCCGTCGTCGTCGTGCTTTTGGTTCTTCTGGTGCTGGCTGGCATCGCAGCCGGGCTGCTGCTCGGGGACGCGAAGCTGCTCCTTGGCGACCTTGCGAACTGGGTGACCGGGCAGGCGGGGCCGGTGGTGTCGAGCGTCATGGACGCCCGCTTCCCGCGGGTTGCTGCCTCGCTGCTGGCCGGGGCGTCGCTGGCTTTGGCCGGCACGGTGATCCAGGCTGTGACCCGGAACCCGCTGGCTGAGCCTTCGATCATCGGTGTCTCGGGCGGGGCTGGTCTCGGCGCGATCCTCGTGATCACGCTTGTCCCCCTCGCGGGCTTCTGGACCGTGAGCGCCGGGGCGGGGATCGGCGCAGCGGTGACGGCAGCCGTCGTGTTTGGGCTGGCGTTCCGGGGTGGGCTGCAGACGGACCGGTTTGTGCTGGTCGGTATCGGTGTTTCGGCGGCGGCGATGGCCGGCATCACGCTGCTGATCGTGATGACCGATCCGTTCAACGAAGCGAAGGCGCTCACCTGGCTTTCCGGATCGACGTATGGCCGCTCGATGGAGAACCTGATTCCGATGAGCATTGCGCTGCTCATCACCGTGCCCGTCATCGCGTCGCTGCACCGCACGCAGGATCTACTTTCCCTTGACGAGGACACACCGAAGCTGCTCGGCATTTCAGTGCCGCGATCCCGGATGATCCTGTTGGTTTCCGCGGTGGTGCTGACGGGTTCGGCTGTCGCGGGAATCGGCGTCATCGGGTTCGTAGGCCTTGTTGCGCCGCATGCGGCCCGGGCACTGGTCGGCGCGCGGCACAAGCTCGCCATTCCGACGGCGGTTCTGCTGGGAGCGTTGCTGGTCTGCGTAGGCGACATGATCGGGCGGACCGCCATCGCCCCACAGCAGCTGCCGGCCGGCCTGCTGACGGCGCTGCTCGGCGCACCGTACTTCGTGTGGCTGCTGTTCCGAAGCCGGTTGGCGCGCTAGGTGCGTGGGTCAGTAATGGCGGGCGCTGTTTTTAAAACGCCGACGTATTAGCGGTGCCCTGGCGGTGTTGGCTGGGAGAATTGGGGGTATGGATTCCGGTGGCGATG
>NZ_JBTNCT010000006.1:0-195314 GCF_054511355.1 Arthrobacter tecti | reverse complement strand
TCTTTCAGCCGGTGGAACAGTGCGTCAACAACACTATTTTCCCAGCTCAGAAGCACCTTTCGTCGCTTAAACACACCCTGCGACCCCACCCTCATGAAAACCCCGGGCTAGATGCGTCCGGAACAGAGCAGCCTGGGCAACACCCAGCCTTCCCGCGGGCGCTTGCGGCCTGCGGTCGGCTGGACCGTTGCTAACGCGGTGTTGCCGGGTACGGCTCTGCTGAAGTCCGGGCGACGTTCCGGCTGGGCGTTTCTCGTTTTTTTCCTGGCCGTCCCTATCATTGCCGTTGCCGCATGTTTCCTTTTTGGTGGACTGGATCTGATCCTTCGAATCGCGGTCCGGCCCAATGCACTGATAGGCGTTGCCCTGGCCCTGGTGGTCTTCGCGCTGTGTTGGGCACTCCTCGTTGTGGCGGGCAACTACTTGATGAATTCCCTTTTCGGGCTCGGAGGCCGAAAGCGAATTGTCAGTATGACGGTGTGCGTTGTCCTGGTAGCCGCAGTCGGAGTGCCGGCAGGGTTTGTAGTGCGCGCGCTCGAGGCGCAGCGCTCACTCCTGCTGAACTCGTTCATTACCGACGACGACGCCAGCTTTGGTCTAGGAGAACGCCGCGACACGCGCACAACGCCCGAGCCGGAAGACCCCTGGGTGGGCCAGCCGCGCCTGAACATCATGCTGCTCGGGCATGACGCAGCCCAGGACCGCGTCGGCACCCGACCGGACACAATCATGGTCGCTTCCATCGATACCCGCAGCGGCGCCACCAGCCTCTTCAGCATTCCGCGCAATCTGCAGTACGTCGAATTTCCAGCGGGAAGTCCCATGCACGATGCCTTTCCGAACGGGTTCGATGCGTACGGACCCACCGAGAACCTCATCAATGCAGTCTGGACCTGGGCTGCAGACCATCCGGATTTGTTTCCCCATTCCGGGAATCCGGGGCTGATCGCAACCCGGCAGGCAGTTGAACAAACACTGGGGCTTGCCATGGACCGCTACGCCATGGTCAATTTGCAGGGCTTCGCGGAGGTGGTCGATGCCCTTGGCGGTGTTGAGATTGTCGTGGAGCGTCGCATCCCAACGGACGCAGGGCGTTTCATCGCGCCGGGCCGGCAGCTTTTGAATGGCGGGGATGCCCTCTGGTACGCACGCTCGCGCGAGGGATCTGACGATTTTGACCGCATTTGCCGTCAGCAGAGGCTTGTCGGGGCAATGATCGACTCGGTCGATCCGGCCAGGATCGCGGGCTCGTTCGTCCAACTCGCGCGGGCCGCCGAAAGCAACATCTCAACGGATATTCGGGTGAGTGAACTCGACGCCATGGTGGAACTGTTGTTCAAGGTCAGAGCTGGCGGTATCTCGAACCATCCGATCACCCCGACGGTAATCAATCCGGCCGCCCCCGACTTTGACGCACTGCATGTCTGGGTGGATACGGCGATCGGAGAAGACGGAAACCGTCCCACCACCGAAGCCCCAACTCCGCCTCAGGAAGGCGATCCGGAACCCACGCCGACGGCTGGCCAGGAACCCACTCGAGCTGGTGATCCCGCACCGCTTCCAACGCAGAACAGCGGACCCGGGAGCGAAATCGCCGGGTGCACGCCCTAAACCAATCTGGACTCAGTCCCGCTTGTGACCGGTGTTGTCTCCCATATGATTGGCGGGCCTGTCCCACCAGCCCGGCCGGTCCGAGAAGTGGCCGGGGCGCGACGCCGTTGGGTCAACCTCTTCGCGCGTCTCCCAGGTCTGGACGGAGCGACGGTGGCGGTACCGAAGCATGTGCCCGCGGGCGAAGAGCGCGATGGCCAGTACCACCATCACAGCCCCGACCGCGAGGAGAACCCCCGATCCGGGGTGTACCGGCTCGTTGCGGGCTGCGGCAGTGGCGAACCCGGAGATCCCCTGTGGCACGAAGAACGTGCTGAGAATGACAAGCGCACCTCCAGCGATGAAGTGCTTGATCCCGATTTTCATGGCGCCCCTCCTGACCGTCCGTTCTTCAAGCCTACCGACCGGGCTTGGACCCCGCTGCATCCCCATGGAAACTGCCCGCACATGCACACCTGCCGGTTCGAACCGGCAGGTGTGATCCTCCGGGCCGTTTCCAGGAGCGCCTTTGTCACCGCCGCCCCCTAGGCTTGATCCGTGACAGCAACAGTTCCCGACCGCAGGCACCTCAGCCGCTCCATCCTGCGCCTGGCCGTACCGGCACTTGGCGCCCTCATTGCCGAACCCCTGTTCCTGCTTGCCGACTCGGCAATAGTCGGTCACCTGGGCGTGAACGAGCTGGCCGGCGTGGGACTGGCCGCGACGGTGCTGCAGACCGCCGTCGGGCTCATGGTTTTCCTTGCCTACTCAACCACTCCCGCCGTCGCCCGCTTCCTGGGTGCCGGCCGCATGCAGGATGCGTTGGCCGCCGGGCGCGACGGCGTTGGCCTGGCCCTCCTGTTGGGTGCGGTCCTGTCTGTGCTGGGCTGGATTTTCGCACCCGGCCTGACCGCCCTGATGGGCGCCGAGGGAGAAGTGCACCGGTTCGCAGTCGACTACCTCCGGTACTCCATGCCCGGCCTTACCGCCATGCTCGTAGTCCTCGCCGCAACCGGCGTACTGAGAGGGCTGCAGGACACCAAGACCCCACTGGTTGTCGCGGGTGCGGGGTTCGGTGCCAACATTGTGCTCAACTACGTCTTGGTTTACGGTTTCGGTCTGTCGGTGGCGGGATCGGCGCTCGGGACCAGTATTGCGCAGTGGGGCATGGCCGCCGTCTACCTCGTCATCATCTACCGCTTCTCGCGCCGGAACACCGTGTCCCTGCGGCCAACCTGGCGCGGCGTACGGGCCACCGCGCGCGTGGGATCCTGGCTGATGCTGCGCACCGCGAGCCTCCGCTTCGCGATCGTGGCAACGGTTGTTGTCGCCACAGCCCAGGGCCCGGTCTCACTCGCCGCCCACCAGCTGGTCATGACCGTCTTCGCGTTCCTCGCGTTTGCGCTGGACGCCCTCGCGATTGCCGCACAGGCGCTCATCGGCAAGGAGCTGGGCGCAGGCGACAAGCCGCTGGCGCACGCCCTTACGCGCATCATGATCCGCTGGGGCATCGGATTCGGGGTACTGACAGGAGTGCTGCTGGCCGTTGCTGCTCCGTTCGCCGGCTGGATCTTTACGTCCGACCAGACCGTGCAGGCAGCCTTCGCTGCCGGGCTCTGGGTGCTCGCGGCGGCGCAACCCATCTGCGGGTACGTCTTCGTTCTCGACGGCGTGCTGATCGGCGCCGGTGACGCAAGGTATCTGGCGCTCGCCGGCGTCGTAAATCTGGTCCTCTACGTGCCGCTCCTGGCGATCGTCTTCGGCGCCGGGCTCACAGGGCTCACGGGAATCGTCTGGCTGTGGGCCGCCTTCGGGGTCGGCTACATGGCGGCGCGGGCGCTGACGCTCGGCTGGCGGGTGCGCACGGACCGCTGGATGATTACCGGTGCCGGCTAGGACTACACTTGCAACGTCCAAAAAAGGCTTCCGGAAGGCAGAACATGAACGCGGGATTCCAGGGCACTGCCGCATCGCCTGCCCTGTGGCGGGCCTTTCTGCTGCGTGCGGCAGCTGCCGGGGCGTTCGGACTCTTGACCATTTTCTGGGGGCAGCCCTCCGTGCACGTGCTGTCCGTTGCCGGCGGCCTGTACTTCCTCGCGACGGCGGCTACCGTGTTCCTGCAGGAACGAAGCCTCCGCGCACAGGACGCCGCACCCGCATGGCTGACAGGCACCGCGCCGGTCCTTCTCGTCGTGGCGGGTTTGCTGAACCTGTGGATCCACACGGACGCGATGTTCGCCGGGACTGGTGCGCTCGTGCTGATCGTCTCCGGTGTGGTGGACGTCGTCGTCGGAATACGAAACCGGGGTAGGCACGCCGCCGCGCGTGACTTCCTGCTCGTCGGCGTTGTCTCGGTGCTCACGGGCGCTCTCCTGCCGCTCTTCCAGCCGCTGGGCGCGCACGCGCTGCTGGGCGTGAGCGGCGGCGGGGCCGTGATCACCGCCGTCCTGCTGGCTCTGGCCGCCCTCAGCTACAGGCACGATGCCCGCCAGGCAGCCGATCCTGGAACCCGCGGCAACCCCGTAAACTAGGTTTCTACTAACCGTAGAAAATTGAGGAGAAGGAACCGTGTCCAAACAGCCCAGGGGCGTCAAGGGTCCTCTCGTCTTTTCGGCTGTTCTTGGCGTGATAGCGGGCATCGCGACCATGATCTTCGCCACCGGCGGCGGCACCGAGGAACTGCGCGTTGACCTGGGCATCACCGCGGCGGGGATCGCATTCATCGCGTCCCTGGTCATCAGTGCGATGCTCCTCATGACGGCGAAACCCAACGCCGATCACCTCGGGAAGGGCACCGGCGTCAACCGCTCCTCCGCCAAGATCCGCGGTGGTGCAGCCAACCTTGATGAACACGGCAACCCCCGCGGCACCAAGCCGCGCAACAACAACGACGACGACGGCGCCCGCTAGGTTCCAGCGTGCCGCCCGCAAGTGCTGGGCGCCGGGAATTCTACGGGCATAGAATGTCATACGATACGGACCCCAGCCGGGTCCGGGATGATCGGAGGCGTTTCGTACGGTGGCGGTAGAACAGAAGTCTGAGATCCACACGATCAAGAAGACGAGTCTTCGGGAGACCGTTGCGCGAGCCTTGAGGGCGGCAATTATCTCGGGCGAGATGGTGCCCGGAATCGTCTACTCGGCACCGAGCCTGGGAGCGCGGTTCGGCGTCTCCGCTACGCCGGTCCGCGAGGCGATGCTGGACCTCGTGCGCGAGAACCTGGTGACCGTGGAACCCAACAAGGGATTTCGGGTCACCGAGGTGTCCGAAAAGGACCTGGACCACATGGCGCAGATCCGGATCCTGCTTGAGCCGCCTGTGGTGCGTGAGGTCACGCCGATCATCCCGGCATCCGATATCCCGATGCTTCGTGCCATGGCGCAGGAAATCGTGGATCGCGGCACGGAGGGTGACCTCGTTGCGTACATGGACGCGGACCGCGAATTCCACATCCGGTTGCTCGAGTACAGCGGCAACACCCGGCTGGTGGAACTGATTTCCGACCTCCGTTCCCACAGCCGGCTGCTTGGCCTCACCAACCTTGCCGAGCAGGGCAGGTTGCGGCAATCGGCGGAAGAGCACCTGCGCATGGTGGACCTCATCGAGGCGGGCAAGGCTGAGGAGCTCGAAAAGCTGGTCCGCCAGCACATTACGCATGTCCGCGGTGTCTGGGCGAAGCCGGCGGAGAGCCAGGAAGCAACGTCGTAACGAACGCTCCCGCCGTCGTCGGAGTGAAATTTATCGTGAAAGAGGTAGCACGTGGCCATAAGCCAAAGCACGCTGACAGTCGAGAACGCTCTGATTTTCGACGGCAGCCCTGATCTGGTCGAGGGGTCGCTGGTATTCCGCGACGGGATCGTTCAGGGCCCTGATGCGCACGGCAACGCCGGCCGGGTGATTGATGCCCGCGGGAAAGTGGTGATCCCCGGACTGATCGACGCCCACTTCCATGCGTATGGAATCAGCCTTGACGGATTCGAGTATGAGCGCGGGCCCCTGAGCTATTCAGCGCTGGTCGGCGCCCGGCGTCTCGGTGACGCACTCCGGCGCGGGTTCACCACTGTGCGCGATGTAGCCGGCGGCGATATCGGACTGTCCAACGCCATCAAGCAGGGGCTGATCGTTTCGCCTCGCTACTACTACACGGGTGCGGCGCTGAGCCAGACCGGCGGCCACGGGGATCCCCGATCGGGCGAGATTGACGTCTGCTTCACCCACGGCCATATGTGTGAGGTGGTCGACGGCGTCGACAATCTGCGCAAAGCCGTAAGGGAACGCTTCCGCACCGGCAGCCACGCAATCAAGATCATGACTTCAGGGGGAGTGGTGTCCCTGACGGACCCCATCCGGTTGCCGCAGTATTCGGGCGAAGAGATCCGTGCGGTTACAGAGGAGGCAGCCCGGCGCGGCAGCTACGTAGCCGCCCACGCCTACTCTTCGGAGGCAATTGCGCACTCGGTAACCAACGGCGTCCGCTCCATTGAGCACGGAAACCTGATGGACGTTGAGACGGCACAGCTGATGGCTGAACATGGGAGTTTCCTCGTCCCCACCCTTGCCGCCTATGACGCGATGAACCGGCGTGGCGACGAGGTGGGCCTGAACCCCATCTCCAAGGCCAAGAACGCAGAAGTGCTCGACGCCGGGATGGTCGCCATCCAGCGCGCACTCGAGGCAGGCGTCAAGACCGGGTTCGGATCGGATCTGATGGGCAACCTCGACAATGACCAGCTCATGGGCGTCCGGCTCCAGATCGAGGCTGCGGGAGTGTTTGAGACGCTGCGGTCCATGACCAGCGTGAATGCTGAGCTGATCGGCAACGAGAGCATCGGCTCCCTTGCGGCGGGGTCCGCGGCAGACGCCGTCGTGCTCGATGGAAACCCGTTCGAGGACCCGGCTGTGCTGTGGGATGAAAGCCGGGCGCGGACCGTCATTCAGGGCGGCAACGTCGTCACTTAACGTGTAAGGCGGGTCCCGTGTTGAACGGAACCCGCCTTACGAAAGCGTAACTAACGGCTGCTGCGCTCGATCTTTCCTTCGCCGGCAAGCCGTGTGAGTTCAGCCAAGACCCATTCGGTATCGGCCGTAACCTGCTCGTGCTGGTCGGCGCGAAGCGGAAGGCGCGGTGCGCGCGAAGGTCCGCCGTAGCGGCCCGCGATGTCCATGGACAGTTTGATGGACTGCACGAACTCGGTCTTCGAATCCCAACGGAGTAGGCGGTGCATGATCCGGTACAGCGGAACCGCCGTCTCCAGGTCGCCGGAAACTGCAGCGTTGTACAGCGCGACGGTCTCGCGGGGGATGGCGTTCGGGTAGCCCGAGAGCCATCCAACCGCACCGGCAATCGCACCTTCCAGCAGAACGTCATCCGAGCCGACCATGATTTCGAGGCCCGGTGCCACTTCAGCGATTTGGTAGGAGCGGCGCACGTCACCGGTGAACTCCTTAACCGCCACGATCAGGCCCTCGTTGTAGAGCTCGGCGAGAAGTTCGGGAACCAGGTCAACCTTGGTGTCGATCGGGTTGTTGTAGGCGCAGATCGGCAGGCCGGCCTTCGCGACCTCGCGGTAGTGATCGACGACGGCGCGGGGTTCAGCACGGTAGGTGTTGGGGGGGAGCAGCATGACCGCCTGGGCGCCGGCTTCTGCCGCCTGATCCGCCCAGTGGCGGGCCTGGTGGGCGCCGTAGGCGGCTACACCCGGCATCACGGTGAAACCCTTGGGAGCGTGGGCGACGGCGGTCTCGACTACCGCAGCACGCTCCGCGTCGGAAAGGTTCTGGTACTCGCCGAGCGAGCCGTTGGGGGCTACGCCGTCGCAGCCATTCTCGGCAAGCCAGGCCACGTGCTGGCCATAGTTCTCGAGGTCCACCTCGAGCGCTCCAGTTTCCGCTTGGCGGAAGGGCAATGTAGTGGCTACGAGGACGCCGTGCCACGGCTGGGAGCGGGTAACGGGGCTGGATGACATGGGGCGCCTTTCTGGAAACACTTACCGTGATTACACTACAATAGCAGTACAATTTCACATGGCACAATACCCAATACTCGTCTAATATTGTGAACTGGACGTTCCAAGGCATCGACGGAGAGGTTGACGATGAAAACGAGGCGCATCTTCCACGCCGTCGACTCCCATACCGAGGGTATGCCCACTCGCGTGATCACGGGTGGCGTGGGCACGTTCCCGGGCGCCACCATGGCGGAACGGCGTCAGTGGTTCATCGAGAACAGCGACTCCCTCCGCACGCTCCTGATGTATGAACCGCGCGGACACGCCTCCATGAGCGGAGCCATCCTTCAGCCGCCCACCCGGCCTGACGCGGACTTCGGGGTCCTGTTCATCGAGGTATCCGGGCTCCTGCCGATGTGCGGCCACGGCACCATCGGTGTTGCGACGGTCCTCGTCGAAACGGGCATGGTCGAGGTCACCGAACCCGTCACCACCATCCGTCTGGATACCCCGGCCGGCCTCGTGGTCGCGGAAGTGGCGGTCGACGACGGCGCAGCCACCTCGGTCACCATCCGGAACGTGCCGTCCTTCGCCCTCGCGCTGGACCAGAGCGTGAGTGTGGACGGCCTCGGCGAGGTTGCCTATGACATCGCCTTCGGCGGCAACTTCTACGCCGTCGTCGACCTTGACTCGCTGGGGATGCCGTTCGACCGGGCTGCCAAAAGCATCCTGCTGGACGCAGGACTGCGCATCATGGACGCCATCAACGTGCAGGCTCCGCCGGTGCACCCGGAACGCCCGGACATCAAAGACTGCCACCACGTCTACCTCAAGGCGCCCGGTTCCACTGCCGCACACTCCCGGCACGCGATGGCCATCCACCCGGGCTGGTTTGACCGCTCGCCCTGCGGCACCGGAACCAGCGCCCGGATGGCCCAACTGCACGCGCGTGGGGAACTGGAGCTCAACACGGACTTCGTGAACGAGTCCTATATCGGCACACAGTTCATTGGGCGCCTCATCGGGAAGACCACCGTGGGGCCCTTCGAAGCGGTTGTTCCGACCATTACCGGCCGCGCCTGGCTCACGGGCACGGCCCAGTACTTCCTCGATCCACGCGATCCCTTCCCCGCGGGGTTCCTGCTGTGAGCCTGACCTACCTTGACGCGGCGGCGCTGCGGGATGCGATCGACGAGCGCACGGCGGTCGCCGTCCTGGAGGAAGCACTCCGCACCGATGTTGATCCGGAACATGACAGCCCCCGGCTTTTCAGTGACGCCCCCGCCGGACAGTTCCTGCTGATGCCGACCGCCGGGAAACGCTACTCCGGAGTCAAGCTCGCCACCATCGCCCCGGAAAACCCGGCAGCGGGCAAGCCCAAGATCCAGGGTGTGTACACACTCCTCGACTCCGGAACGCTCAGCCCGCTGATCCTCATGGACGGCGCGGAGCTCACCCTGATCCGTACGCCGGCGACGACGGCGCTCGCGGTCAAGAACCTCCTCGCTGCGGACCCGCGCGGGGGAGACGCGGCACCGCGGGCAGGCGCCGTCGTCGTCTTCGGCACCGGACCGCAGGCGTGGCGGCACATCCTCGCCGTACACGCAGTCGCGCCGATCGACAGTGTGGTGATTGTCGGCAGGACGCCGGATAAAGCCGATGCGCTTGTAAGCCGGTGTAGGGAACTGGGCCTGGATGCCCGGCCGGGTTCCGCGGCAGACGTCGCGGGCGCCGACGTCGTGCTGTGTGTTTCCTCGGCTTCGGAGCCCCTGTTCGACGGGAGTTTGGTCCAGCCGCATGCCGTCGTCGCGGCTGTCGGATCGCACGGACTGGATGCACGGGAAATCGACCCGGAACTGGCGAGGCGCGCCGACGTCGTCGTCGAAGGCCGTGCCTCGGCCATGCGCGAGTCCGGTGACCTCATTCCCGCCCGGAGCGTCGAGGAATGGCAGGAGCACAGCCTGACGAACCTGGCCGAACTGGTGCGCGGAGACTTCACGCGCAGCGCTGATCGGCCGGCATTGTTCACCGGCGTCGGGATGTCCTGGGAGGACCTCGCGGTAGCGACAGCCATCTACGAAGGCCACCTCTCATGAGCGCGGACCTCGTCATCATCGGCGCCGGAGCGGTTGGCGCAGCGAGCGCCTACTTTGCCGCGAAGGCCGGGCTGAAGGTAGTGGTCCTGGAACGCGGCGCCATCGCCGGTGGTACCTCGAGCGCCGGCGAGGGCAACATCCTTGTGTCCGACAAGGAAGCCGGACCCGAGCTTGACCTGTCCCTCTACTCGCAGCAGGTCTGGCGCGAGGACCTGCAGGAATTCGGCGCGTCCTGGGAGTTCGAGTCCAAGGGCGGATTGGTGGTCGCGGCAACGGAGAACGGCGCTGCCTCCCTCCGGGAACTCGCCATTCGGCAGCGCAGCAGCGGCATCGACGTGACAGACGTCGACGCCGGCTCCCTCCACGAGTATGAGCCGCACCTTTCCCGCGACCTCACCGGCGGCGCGTTTTACCCGCAGGACGCCCAGGTTCAGCCGATGCTGATGGTCGCGCACCTGCTGCGGCTCGCCCGGGAGCTAGGCGCCGAAGTGCACACCGACGTCGAAGTCACCGGTTTCCTGCGCAGCGGCACCTCAGTAACCGGCGTGCGCACTGCGAAAGGCGACTTCAGTGCCGGCGCGGTGCTGAACGCCGCCGGGACGTGGGCGGGGCAGGTAGCCGACCTCGCCGGCGTCGTACTTCCGGTCCTACCACGGCGGGGGTTTGTGTTGGTCACGGAGCCGCTTCCCGTCCTCATCCGGCACAAGGTATACGCCGCCGAGTACGTCGAGAACGTTGCGAGCTCCGACGCCGGGCTGCAGACCTCGCCGGTGGTTGAAGGCACGGACAGCGGGACGGTGCTGATCGGCTCCTCCCGTGAGCGTGTGGGGTTCAGCAGCGAGGTCTCCGTGGCCGTGCTGCAGTCACTCGCAGCGAAGGCAATCACGCTTTTCCCGATGCTCGCGGGCGTCAAGGCCATGCGGCACTATCACGGGTTCCGGCCGTACTGCCCCGACCACCTGCCCGTTATCGGACCGGACCCCCGCGCACCGGGCCTGTGGCATGCGGCCGGGCATGAGGGTGCGGGTATCGGGCTGTCGGCCGGCACGGGCAAGCTCATCACGCAGGTGCTGACCGGCGTCGCACCGGACCTGCCGCTTGCGGCCTTCGCACCCGAACGATTCGAGGAGGCACGGGTATGAGCGAACTGACATTCGATGGACGCACCGTCAGCATCGAGCCGGGGCAGACCGTCGGCGCCGCGCTGGCAGCGGCGGGTGTCACGTCCTGGCGCACCACGCGGAAACAGGGGAAGCCGCGTGGCCTGTTCTGCGGCATCGGTGTGTGCTTCGACTGCCTGCTCACCGTCGACGGCGAAGCGAACCAGCGCGCGTGCCTGGTCCCTGCGAGGGACGGCATGACGCTGGAGTCCGACGGCTGCCCGGTTGCGGAAGCGGGCACCGATGGGCGCTGAAACGTACGACGTCGGCGTGGTCGGCGCCGGTCCGGCCGGTCTTGCCGCCGCGGTCGCCGCTGCTGAGACAGGGCTCTCGGTTGTGCTGATCGACGCCTCCTCCCAGCCGGGCGGCCAGTACTGGCGCCACGCCGACGAGGACCAGGTTCCCGACGCCGGGCACGCCGGCCACCACGACTGGAAGACGTTCGAGCGCCTCCGGACCGGCCTGTACGCCGACCGCGACGCCGGACGCACCACGTACCTGCCCAACACCCAGGTGTGGCTGATCGACCGGTCGGCCACGGGTTTCAACCTCCGGCTCAACGCGACGCACGCGGCCGCGCCCGAGCCGGGCGCCGCCGTCGTGCACGTATCACGCCTGATCCTCTGCCCCGGCGGTTACGACCGCCAACTGCCCATCCCCGGCTGGGACCTGCCCGGCGTCATGGCCGCCGGTGGCGTGCAGGCACTGCTCAAGGGAAGCGGCACGCTGGCCGGGCGCCGCGCCGTCGTCGCGGGCACCGGACCCTTCCTGCTGCCCGTGGCAACGGGGCTTGCCCAGGCGGGGGCGAGCGTCGTCGGGATCTGTGAAGCGGGAACGCTCACCAGCTGGCTGCCGCATGTCGGCTCGGCGGTGCGGGTGCCGTCCAAGGGTGTTGAGGGCGCGCAGTATGCTGCGCTGCTGGCCCGGTACCGGATCCGCTACCGCATGCGAACGGTGATTACCGAGATCCACGGAGAGGCTCGGGCCGAAGCGGTGACCGTGGCTCGTCTAGGCTCCGATGGGCAGCTTGTGGACGGCAGCTCCCGCCGGATCGACGTGGATCTGGTAGCTCTGGGCTGGGGCTTCACGCCGTCGCTCGAGCTGCCGCTGATGGTCGGTGTGTCCACCCGCAGGGATGTGGACGGCTCGTTGGTTGCCGTGGCGGACAAGGCCCAGCGCACCGACGTCGACGGCGTGTACCTTGCAGGGGAAGCCACGGGCGTCGGCGGGGCGGTGATGGCTGTCGCCGAAGGGCGCCTGGCCGCGCTGACCGCAGCGCACGACGCCGGCCGCCAGGTTTCGCAGGCGACCCTCACCCGGCTGCAGAAAGACATCTCGCGGTACCGCAATTTCGCAGTCGCCATGCACACCGCGCACCCCGTTCCGGCGGACTGGACGCGGTGGCTGACCCCGGAAACCACTGTGTGCCGCTGCGAGGAGGTCCCTTATCAGGAAATCCGGGACGCTCACGCCGAACTCGGCGCCGCCGACCCGCGCACCCTGAAGATGCTGGCCCGGCCCGGAATGGGATGGTGCCAGGGCCGCGTGTGCGGTTACGCCGTCGCGGACATCACGGCGAGCCTCTGCGGACGCACGACGACGGCGCAAGACCTTCGCTCGCTCGGCAAGCGGACACTTGCGGCACCTGCCTCGCTGGCCGAGTTGGCCGCACTGGATCTTACCGGGGCCCCTTTGAATCACTTGACCGAAGAACTCCAGAAGGAAGGGTAGAACCATGACAACAACTCTCGACGCCACAACCACGGATCAGCTGGAGGCACTGGTGTCAGACGCCACGTCAGCGGCGGACGCTTGGGGTGCAACCCCGGCGACCACAAGGGGCGAAGCCCTGACCACAGTCGCTGATGCGCTGGACGCCGCCGCGGATGAACTCGTTCCGCTGGCGCAACAGGAAACCCACCTCGCCGAAGCTCGCCTGCGCGGCGAACTGAAGCGCACCACCTTCCAGCTCCGGCTGTTCGCTGAAGTGCTTTCGGAGGGCTCCTACCTTGACGCGCGGATTGACCACGCCGATCCGGAATGGCCGATGGGCGCACCGCGTCCGGACCTGCGGCGCCAGCTCGAGCCGCTCGGCCCCGTCGTGGTTTTCGCGGCGAGCAACTTCCCGTTCGCGTTCAGCGTCGCCGGCGGGGACACCGCCTCAGCGCTCGCCGCAGGCTGTTCCGTAATCCTGAAGGCCCACTCGGGTCATCCGGGTCTCTCGGAGGCGACGGCCGCCGTCGTCGTCGGCGCCCTTGAAAAGGCGGGCGCGCCGAAGGGGTTGTTCGCGGTGATCTACGGTACCCAGGCCGGCCGTGACGCACTCCTTGACCCGCGAGTGAAGGCGGGCTCGTTCACGGGATCAATTCCTGGTGGCCGCGCGCTGTTCGACCTTGCGAATTCCCGTCCGGAGCCGATCCCCTTCTACGGCGAACTCGGCAGCGTGAACCCCACCTTCGTGACGCGGGCAGCGGCCGCAGCCCGGGCCGAGGAGATCGCTTCCGGGTTCGCGGGATCCTTCACCATGGGCGCCGGCCAGTTCTGCACCAAGCCGGGCGTGCTGCTGGTCCCGGCGGACTCCGGAATTGCCGAGCGTTTGAGCGGGACCGAGCTGCCCGTACCCGCGAAACTCCTGAACGACCGCATCCAGTCCGGGTATGTCGAGGTCCTCGAGGGCCTGGCCGGCAATTCGTCCGTGCAGACGTTGGTCCGTACCGAGGATGCGCTCGCCGATCCGCCCGCGCCAACCCTGCTGCACGCCAGCGTCAAGGATCTCCTGGAGCAGCACAGCACCCTGCTCGCCGAGTGCTTCGGGCCCACGGCGCTGGTGGTCAGCTACGAGGACGAGGCGCAGCTGCTTGAAGTGGCCCGGGTACTGGAGGGCCAGTTGACGGCTACGATCCAGGGCGAAGAGAACGACGACGTCGCGGAGCTGATCCGACTGCTCGCAACGAAGGCCGGCCGCGTGCTGTGGAACCAGTGGCCCACCGGCGTCTCCGTGACCTACGCCCAGCAGCATGGCGGACCGTACCCGGCGACGACGTCCTCCACGTCCACGTCCGTGGGCACAGCGGCAATCAACCGCTTCCTGCGGCCGGTCGCATACCAGGGCTTCCCGCAGCACCTCCTGCCCGAGGCGCTCCAGGACGCGAACCCGATCGGTGTGCCGCAGCGCATCAACGGCCGCCTCAGCTGATCGGATAGACGCACCCCGCGCGGGGTGCGTCCATAGAAACTGCCCGGACATGCAGGGCTGCCGGTTCGAACCGGCAGCCCTGAACCTCCGGGCAGTTTCCGGCCGCGGCGCTGAAGGGGCGTTGACGCGGCGGTTGCGGTTTCTGGTGCGGCACCGAGGTGCGGCGCGCGCTCGACGTGCCGCCGCCGTCGTCGTTCTCCGCCGGGCTACACTTCGCGTAAGCCCTGTCCCGCGCATCAAGGAGACCCTCAATGGCTGTTCCCGAGATCAACGTCCTCGCCGTCATCCTGGCCACCCTGTCCACGATGGTGGTGGGGACGATCTGGTACACCCCGAAGGTATTCGGGAACTATTGGATGCGGGTGGCGAAGGTAACTCCGAGCGGAGACACGAAGGACGCGGTAAAGCCGATCCTCGTCACCCTCGTGGTCAGCTTCATCAGTGCCTGGGTGCTGGCTGGAGGCGCCGCGATCGCGCAGGAGTTCTACGGCGGAAGCTTCCTGGTGAACACGCTCATCACCGCGCTGATCCTGTGGGCCGGCTTCACGGCGTCGCGCTTCATCACCCACGACGCCTTCGAGGGACGCCCCGCCGGACTCACAGCCCTGAACTGCGCGCACGAGCTGGTGACGTACCTGGTGATGGCGCTGATCATCGGACTGTTCGGCATCAGCGCGGCGTAGCGCGGCCCCGGTCGCTAGCATTGGGGCATGGCTCCCACACTGAACATCACCGGCGACGCGACCGCCGACCAGTTGCTGTCCAACGACCCCCTGGCGCTACTGGTGGGCATGCTCCTGGACCAGCAGGTCGCAATGGAGACGGCCTTCGCCGGACCGGCCAAAATCAGCGAACGGCTGGGGCGGTTCGACGCGGCTTCCATCGCCGATTACGACGCCGACGCCTTCGTTGAGCTGTGCCGCACCCCACCCGCCGTGCACCGGTACCCCGGTAACATGGCGGGCCGCGTGCAGGCGTTGTGCCGCACCGTGGTTGACGAGTGGGACGGGGACGCATCGGCCATCTGGACCCGCGGCGAACCCGACGGCGCGGAAGTGCTGCGCCGGCTGAAAGCGCTGCCGGGCTACGGTGAGCAGAAGGCGAAGATCTTCCTGGCCTTGCTGGGCAAGCGCTACGGGTTCACGGGTGCGGGCTGGCGGGAGTCAGCCGGCGCTTACGGCGAGGATGGGTGCTACCGGTCGGTTGCGGACATCGTCGATCCCGAATCCCTCACGAAGGTGCGCGAGACCAAGCGCGCCGCGAAGGCTGCGGCGAAGGCGAAGTAGCCCAGTCGATGCATAGCTCCGGCACAACCCGAACGTAATGGTCATAAGCTGTCTTGACTCATAACAGCGCACGGGTCTAACGTCATCACCATAAGTACACTTTGGTTATGACAGTGCAGGAGGCCCCATGAAACGCGGAACCGCGACCGGGCTATGGTTCGCGATCCTCTCAGCCGCCGCGTTCGGCGTCTCCGGGCCCTTCGCCAAGTCACTCCTTGAGGTCGGCTGGAGCCCAGGTGCCGCCGTCGGGATCCGCATTGGCGGGGCCGCCGTCGTGCTGTTGATCCCGTTGCTCATCAGCCTCCGCGGCAGGTGGGGGATACTGCGCCGCAATGCCCTGACGCTGGTGATTTACGGGGCAACAGCTATTGCGCTGTGCCAGTTCTTCTACTTCAACGCGGTGCAGCGGATGTCTGTGGGTGTCTCGTTGCTGCTGGAGTACCTCGCGCCCGTGCTCATTGTCGGGTGGTTGTGGCTTCGCTCGCGCAAGGCTCCGAGCAGGTTGACTATCAGCGGGTCGATCGTCGCGATGCTCGGGCTGCTCCTGGTCCTGGATCTCACCGGTGACCAGCGTCTGGACCCGATCGGCGTGCTCTACGGGCTGGGCGCCGCCGTCTGCCTCGCCGTGTTCTTCATCATGTCCGCCAAGGCCGACGACGACCTCCCGCCCCTCATCATGGCCGGCGGCGGCATGGTGGTCGGCGCGTTGACGATCCTCGTCTTCGGACTGCTCGGCGTCATGCCATTCACATTCGAGTTCCGGGACGTAACCCTGGCCGGCTGGGAGACCACCTGGGTGGTTCCGGTGCTGGGCCTGGTGCTGATTTCCACGGTTCTCTCCTACGTCACCGGAATCTTCGCGGCGCGGGGCCTCGGCTCCAAGGTGGCGTCCTTCGTTGGCCTGACCGAGGTCATGTTCGCGGTCCTCGCGTCCTGGCTGATCCTCGGGGAGCTGCCGTCGGCCATTCAACTGCTGGGCGGGGCTTTGATCGTCGGGGGAGTGGTGCTGGTCCGGGTGGACGAACTGCGCAGCCAACCCGTCCCCAACGTCGTCGAACCTGTGCCCGCACATACAACGACGACGTCGGGGCCGCGCTAGGCCTCAGGCCCTCGGAACAGCCCGCATCCAGGCTTCAATCCCGTCCGCGTCCAGCGGCAGGGCGTCCGAAAGGACATCCGAACCGTTAGGGGTAACCAGGATGTCGTCCTCAAGCCGTACGCCGATTCCACGCAGCTCCGCGGGAACTGTGAGGTCATTCTCGTGGAAGTACAGCCCCGGCTCCACGGTGAGGACCATCCCCGGTTCCAGCGCGGCGCCCCCATAGTCCTCATGGTGCGCTTGCCCGCAATCGTGTACGTCCAGGCCCAGGTGGTGCCCCACGCCGCAGACCAGGAAGCGGCGGTGGTGCTGGCCGCGGTCCGAAAGGGCTTCGTCCACGGATACGGGTAGCAGGTCCCAGTCGTGTAGACCCTGCGCAATCACTTCCATGCACGCGTGGTGGAAGTCTGAGAACTGCTTCCCCGGTCCAACCGCTGCCAGTCCGGCTCGGTGCGACTTCTCGACGAGGTCGTGGACCCGGCGCTGGGTGCTGTTGAACGTGCCCGAGGCAGGGAACGTGCGGGTTACGTCCGCGGTGTAGAAGCTCCGGGTTTCGACCCCCATATCCAGCAGGAGCAGCTCGTTCTCAAGAACCGGGCCGTCGCAGCGGACCCAGTGCAGGGTTGGTGCGTGCTTTCCGCTGCCCACAATGGTGGCGTATCCCGCAGCGTTACCGTACGCCCTGGCGTGCCGGTCAAACGTGCCCTGAAGCCACCGTTCTCCCTGCCCTGCAATGGCTGTGGGAATCTCCGAGATGACGGCAGCGAAGCCCTCAACCGTGAGATCGACCGCTTCCCGCAGCTGCTTGATCTCCCACTCATCCTTGATCATCCGCAGCTGCGCGAGCGTCCGGTTGAGTTCCTTGGATGGCTCAAGCGCGTTGGCAAGGGCAATTTCGGGATCGACGACGCCGGCAACCAGGGGCGCTTTCAGGTCGCCCAGCGCTGGGCTGAGCTCGGCGAGCGGGCGGACCGTGAGCTGGAGGGCTTCGGCCCAGTCCGGAAGGTCCGGGGCGGAGCCCACCCAGAGTTCCCCGTAGTTCGCGTTCGCGAAGAAGTCCTCGTTGCCGGGGTAGGCCGGTGGTGTGATGAACAGGACGGCGTCATGGCCGCCGCTTACCGGCAGCAGGGCAAGCACTGCACCTTCAATGGCGCAACCCGTGAGCCAGTAGAAATCGGAGTGCGGGCGGAAGTCATAGTGGGCGTCGTTGCTTCGGACCGGCGCGCGCCCGGCACCCACGAGAATGGTGCGTCCCGGATAGCGGGAACTCAGCCGTGCCCGGTGGTTCGCGGCGGCAGCGGCAGCTCCGGCGACGACCGGCGGTGTGCGATCGGGGGTACCCCAACCCTGGCTCATGTGTTCGAGGAACGCGGGGATTTTGCGGAGGTTCGGCGGCCGTGACCCCTCTCCGGTGGGGGTGGGCTGGGATGTCTTCTCTGTCAGGTCTGTCATTGGATTCCTCCTCCAAGGTTGGCTATGGTCTCGCGGAGCCGGGCGAAGACGCGGTCCGCACCCAGTCCGTCGTGTTCAAATTCGTTAGTGACCCACGCATGCACGTTGCCGACAGTGGCGGCGGTCGCGAGCTGCAGGCCGGCGTCAACAAACATGTCGTCGTAGTAGACCGCCGCCGCCACGGGGACCTCGTTGGAGGCAAGCCGATCCGTGTCATAGATTCGGCTCCACGCCTGGCGTGCTGCGAGCGCCTCGACCGCCGGCTCGAAGGGCCTGAGCAGGCGGATCTCGGAGAACATCCAGGGGAACATCATCTCGCCGGTGAAGAGCAGGGGCCGGGCCGCCTCGTCGAATTGCGGATGTCTGGCGCGCTCGTTCTGTGCGGCCCAGATTCCCGGGCCATTGCCGCCGTCGCCGTAGATGCTTTCCTGGAGGACGGCGAAGAGTGGGCTGTCCGCGTAGGACGTCCTTGCATGGACCTGTGCCAGGAAGGTGTCGGATATTTCGCCATCTCCGGATGAGAGCGCTTCGTCGAGGAGCCAGTGCAACCGCTCGAATCCGGGCTTCATGCCGAAGTCCATCCCCAGGGTCTGGAACCGTCGCACGGTCAGCTCATCGCCGTCGGACAGCAGCACGCCTCCAGCCTGCAGGCGGTCCGCAATGCGGGAGGTGACCTCGAGATCGCCTGGGAAACGCTCGTAGAACAAGCGGTTCTTTGCTTCGGTGCGCGGGAAGGTTCGTCGATAAACCTCGGTGGCGTCCGGCGTCACGCTCGGCAGGCCGCCTGTGACGTAGCACGCGGAAAGTCCCTCCGGCGCCTGGGACAGGTAGGTCATGGTGAGGAATCCGCCGTAGCTTTGACCCAGTGTGGACCAGCGGCGGTCACCGAACACGGTTTTACGCAGGTGTTCGGCATCGGTGACGATCGAGTCGGCGCGGAAGTGCAGGAGGTATTCGGCCGCCTGTGCTCCATCAGCGAAGCGGGCCATAGTGCGCCCGTCAATCCTTGAGCTCCGCCCCGTACCCCGCTGGTCAAGCAACACCACCCGGTGCGTTTGGAGCGCTTGCGAGATCCAGCCGCTGCGCTCCGAAGGTCGCGGGCCTTTTCCGCCCGGGCCGCCCTGCAGGTAGAGCAGAACCGGGAGGTCTTCGCTCCGCCTGATGGGTTCAACGAGTTCGCGCGCAAAGATGCGGATGTTCTCTGCGCTGTGCGGAGCGGACCAGTCCAGGGGAACGTCCACCACGTGGTTCCGCACATGCAAGCCGGGAATTGTGTACTCGCTACTGATCACGTATCGCTAACCTCATTGTTGTGTGACATTGCACAAACTTATCGGAGGTACGGCTGCAGTGCAAGGAATCGCCCCTCCCGCACTCGGGAAGGGCGATTCGGAAGAGACTTACTTCCCGAACCGGCGCAGCCGCAGCGAGTTCGCCACCACCAGCACAGAGCTCGCCGCCATTGCAGCGCCTGCCACCATCGGGTTCAGCAGTCCAAGCGCGGCCACCGGAATGCCGATCGTGTTGTAGAAGAACGCCCAGAACAGGTTGGTCTTGATGGTTCCGAGTGTCTTCCGGGACAGTTCGATGGCCTGCGCCACCTGCTCAAGGCTGTTGCCCATCACGGTCAGGTCCGCGGCTTCGATGGCGACGTCGGTACCTGACCCCATCGCGATGCCGAGGTCCGCCTGAGCCAGAGCCGCGGCGTCGTTCACGCCGTCCCCGGCCATCGCAACGGTGGCACCGGACTCCTGCAGCCGCTTCACGGCGTCGACCTTGCCCTCGGGAAGCACGTCCGCCATCACGTCCCCTGGGGCAATGCCTACCTCCGCCGCGATCTTGCGGGCGACGGCGGCGTTGTCGCCGGTCAGCAGCATCGGCCGCAGCCCAAGCTCCTTCAAGCGCGCAATCGCCGCAGCAGAGGACTCCTTCACCGTGTCCTGCAGGCTGATCAGCCCCGCAACTGCGCCGTCCACCGCAACCCAGATCGCCGTCGAACCCGCTTCCTGCTCCGCCGCCAGGGCCGAGCGGTGCGCGGCGGTGATGTCGACGTCGTTCTCCTCCAGCCAGCCGGCCCGCCCCGCCAGCACCACCGCGCCGTCCACCATGCCGCGCACGCCGCCGCCGGCCGAGCTGACGAAGTCTCTAACGCGCGGATGCCCCGGCGCGGAGGCGGAGATTGCCTGTGCGATCGGGTGCTCGCTCGCGGACTCGACGGCCGCGGCCAGGTTCAGCACCTCATCCCGGCTGCGCGAGCCGAGCACGACGACGTCGGTCACCGAGAGCCGCCCGCTGGTCACCGTGCCGGTCTTGTCCAGGACGATGGTGTCGACGGTGCGGGTGTCCTCGAGAACCTGCGGCCCGCGGATGAGGATGCCCATTTGCGCTCCCCGCCCGGTACCGGTCAGCAGGGCAGTCGGCGTCGCGAGCCCCAGCGCACAGGGGCAGGCGATCACGAGGACGGCGACGGCGGCAGTGAACGCCGCCTGGATGTCACCGGTCAGCAGCGCCCAGAGCATGAAGGTCAGCGCGGCGATCGCGAGCACCACAGGCACAAACACGGCGCTGATCCGGTCAGCCAGCCGGGCTATCGGTGCCTTTCCGCTCTGCGCCTGGCTCACGAGCCTGCCCATCTGCGCCAGGGTGGTTTCGCTGCCCACCCTCGTGGCACGGACAATCAGCCGCCCGGAGGTGTTGATGGTCGCGCCCGTCACGGTGCTGTCGGGCCCCACCTCCACGGGAACGGATTCGCCGGTAATCAGCGAGGTGTCGACGGCGCTGCGCCCCTCGACCACGAAGCCGTCGGTGGCGATCTTCTCGCCCGGGCGCACCACGAACTCGTCCCCGTGAACCAACGACGACGCCGGCACCTTGACCTCGACGCGCTCGCCGTCCTGCTCGCGCAGCACGGTGGCGTCCTTGGCACCCAGGTTCAGCAGTGACTTCAGTGCATCTCCCGCGCGCTGTTTGGCGTTTGCCTCAAGGTAGCGGCCGAGCAGCAGGAAGGTCACGACGACGGCGGCAACCTCAAAGTAGAGCGCGTGGCTGCTCATGTCCATCCCGACGTGCGCGGTAACCATGGGGTCCGCGATGAGTTGTCCGAGAGAGAACAGGTATGCCGCGGTAACACCGATGGACACCAGCGTGTCCATGGTGGAGGAGAAGTGTCGCGCGTTGATCGCAGCCGCCTTGTGAAAGGACCACGCAGACCACGTGACCACCGGCGTGGTCAGTGCGGCGACCACCCAGCCCCAGTGCGGGAACTGCAGCCCGGGAATCATCGAGATGAGGAACACCGGCACAGTCAGAATGGCGGCGGTAACAAGCCGCGGGCGCAGCTGGGATGCCGTGCCGCCGTGCGACATGTGGTCGTGGTCCATTCCGTCCGTCGCTGGCTCACCCTCCGCGGAGGGCCCCGGATGCTGTGGCTTCTTCAACTGGGCGCTGTACCCGGTGGCGTTCACCGTGTCCACGATGTCCTGGTCCGAGATGTGCTCCGGGACCGTCACAACCGCCGATTCCAGTGGCAGGTTCACGCTCGCCTCAACGCCGTCGAGCTTGCCCAGCTTGCGCTCCACCCGGCCTACGCACGATGCGCAGGTCATCCCCTGGATGTCGAGTTCGACCGTGCGGGTGGTCTGGGCTGTTGCCGGTTCGGTGGTCATGATCGGTCCTTCCTGCCGGCTGTTCGCCGGCGCAGATTAAGCGTCGTTGGAAACGACGAGGTAGCCGGCTTCTGCGACGGCCTCGCCGATCTGCTCTGGGTCAAGCTCGCCCTCGGAGGTGACGGTGGCGGTGGAAACTCCGCCTTTGTTCAGGTCAACGGCGACGTTCTGCACACCGTCGATTGCGGAGATTTCTTCGGTGACGGAATCAACGCAGTGGCCGCAGGTCATGCCGGAGATGCTTACGGTGGTGGTGCTCATGATGTGCTCCTTTGTGGGATGTTGAAACAGTCAGCGCAGCAGGCGGCTGATGGCCGCCGAGGCTTCCTGCACCTTTTCGTTGACCGCCGCGGGATCTCCAGTGGTCTGGGATTCATTGGCGGCGCCCACGACGCAGTGGGCGATGTGCTCCTCGAGGAGGCCGATGCTCACGGCGTGCAAAGCCTTGTTGACTGCGGATACCTGGGTAAGGACATCAATGCAGTACTTGTCCTCCTCAACCATCCGGGCGATTCCGCGCACCTGTCCTTCGATGCGCTTGAGCCGCCGGAGATAGGCCTCCTTGTCAGCGGTGTAGCCGTGCTCAGTGGTTGTCTGCGTCATGGTTTCCTCCTCGTGACACCCTCACGGTATACCCACTGGGGGTATGCGGTCAAGTACCCCCTAGGGGTATGGGTGGGAACGGTTCGGGGGATGCCCTACGTTAGATAGGGAAGATACGAAAGGCATTCCCCTTATGACCCTCAACCTCGAGGCGTGGCAGAAGCGCGTCCTCCTCGTCCTGGGCCTGCTTGCAGTCGCGGGTCTTTTCGCGCTCGCATTCACTGCGGGACGGGTGGCCGCGGCGCCGCAGCATCCGGGCAACAGCAGTGCGGACGCCGGCTTCGCCCGCGACATGCAGGTCCACCATGCCCAGGCCGTGGAGATGTCGCGGATAGTACGGGAGCAAACCGACGACGTCGTTATCCGCGCCATCGCGTACGACATCGCCATGACCCAGCAGCACCAGATCGGCCAGATGTTTGGCTGGCTCGAGGAGTGGGGCCTGCCCCAGAGCAGTGACTCGGAACGGATGGCCTGGATGTCCGGCTCGGGTCACGGGCACATGAATGACGACGGCGGTAGCATGCTTACCCCCGAAGGCCTCATGCCGGGGATGGCCACCCCGGAGCAAATGCAGAGCCTGTCCGAGGCCACCGGTGACGACGCTGAACGCGTCTATCTTGAGCTGATGATTGAGCACCACAAGGCCGGTGTCGAGATGGCGCGGGCCGGCGTCGAACTCGCCCAGGAGCCGGGGGTCCGCGAGCTTGCCGAGAAGATGGCAGCGGGCCAGGCAATCGAAATCACCGCCATGGAAGACCTGCTGGCAGAGCTGTAGCCGCTCCGACCGGTAGATTAGACCCCGACCCCACGTAAATACAGAAGGAATCAGCGCGTTGAACAAGAAGCGAGCTCAGGAGAATGCAGACCGCCAGGCGCGCCTGGCGGCCATCCAGTCCCAGCAGCGGGCCAGGGAGCGGAAGCGGAATACTTTCATCTTCGGCGGTATCGCGCTTGTCATTGTCGCGATCATTGTGGCTGTGAGCCTGGTGATCGTGCAGCAGGTCCAGGAGAACAACCGGCTCGATGCGCTCGCCCAGTCTGACATCGAGGGGGTGGAGGAGATCGAGGTGACCTCCTTCAATCACGTAGATGGCCCGGTGGAGTATGACCAGGCGCCTCCTGTGGGCGGCGACCACAACGCGGTCTGGACAAACTGCGGCGTCTACACCCAGCCGCTGCCGAATGAGAACACGGTGCACTCGATGGAGCACGGCGCCGTCTGGATCACGTACCAGCCGGACCTTCCGCAGTCCGAGATCGACGCGCTGACTGAGCTCGTCGGGGATCGCAGCTACGTGCTCCTGAGCCCTTACGAGGGCCAGGAATCGCCCATCATGGCTTCGGCGTGGGGCTTGCAGCTCGGTGTTGACACGGCAGCGGATGAGCGAATTGAGACGTTCCTCACCAAGTACATCCAGGGCGAGCAGACACGGGAACCCGGCGCCCTGTGCAGTGGAGGCATTGACCCCTCCGCCTAGACAACTCCTAAAGAATCGACTCTCCAATGTGTACGCATTGGAGAGCCGATTGTGTTAAGGGGGTTGCTAGTTGAGCGCCCACTCTGTGCCGTGCAACTCTGTCTCCAGGCAGGACAACTCGCTGTGTAGCGGTCGGGAGAGCGGGCCTCTCACAGCATCGGAGGGAAGACCGCCTCGCCGGTGCAGGAGCACCTTGGCGGCCACCGCAGGCGGAACGTGACTCATCACGGCGCGGACCAGCGGGGCAAGCTGGAAGTTGAGAGCACGTGCGCGTGTAAGGTCACCTGCGGAAACCGCCTGAATGAGTTCCTTGAACGGTCCGGGCGCCACATTCGCTGACACGCTGACCAGTCCCGCTGCGCCGGCGGCCAGCCAGGGAAGGGTCAGCGCGTCGTCGCCCGAGTACACAGCCAGGTTCGTTTCTTGCAGAACCACCGTCGTTGAAGCGAGGTCGGCTTTGGCGTCTTTGACTGCAACAATGCGCGGATGATCCGCGAGCCGCTTCATCGAATCGTTGCTGAGCGCTATGCCGGCCCTGCCGGGGATGTCGTAGAGCATCACCGGGAGGTCAGCGGCGTCAGCAATGCGTGTCATGTGTTCAATTACCCCGGACTGGCTCGGTTTCGAGTAGTACGGGGTAACCACCAGTTGCCCGTCCGCGCCCGCCTCGGCTGCTCGCTCAGCAATCATGACTGACTGCGCTGTGTCGTTCGTACCCGTGCCGGCGATCACCTTTGCGTGGTCGCCAACTGTCCTTTTGGCGACGCGAATCAGCTCCGTCTTCTCCCAGGTCCGCAGAGTTGTGGCCTCCCCGGCGGTGCCGCACACCACCAAGCCGTCGACGCCGTTGCTCACCAACTCCTCTGCCAGTTGTGCTGCGGTCTCCAGGTCAAGCTTCCCCTCGTTGGTGAAGGGCGTCACCATGGCTGTCAGCAGCGCGCCGAAGGGTGCCTGGGATTTCATAGCCGGTCTACCGTCTCGGCAGCAATCCCGAAGGAAAGCGTCATTCCAATGCCGGAGGTCACCGTTATTGCTGTGGTCGTGGGGTCGATGTCTTCGACCAGCAGCGAAGTCAGCGAGCTTGAGGCGTAAATGCCCTGCCACCGCTGCGTGACAGTGAGGGAGGTGCCAAGAATCTTCTCGATCTCACGAACCAGCCGGGCCGTCATCCATTCTTCCTGGAAAGGATCTATCGTCTTGCCGTAGACGTGGCTGTCCCCAAGTAACAGGGTGCCATCGGGACGCCGGGTGAACATGACGTTTGCGCCCAGATCAAGCAGCTCAGGGCTGTGTCCCTGGATCTCCTGACGAAGGGCCTCGGCTGCCGGCATGGTTGTGAAGCCGTCGTACCGTGTCATCGACGTACCCGTCAGGACTGCAGAGTCCAGGTTGTAGCCGCGAGGGGCCGGCGCCATGGCCATCTGCAGTGCGCAGCGTTGCACCTGATAGCGATCGGCCACCTCCGGGAAGAGGTAATCGAGATCGTGTCCAACACAGGTGAGCACCTTGTCGGCATGGAAATCCCCGCGGGAAGTGCTGACCGTTCCGCCTTCCTGTATCCCGAGGACGGTGGTCCGCCAGTGAATGGAGACGTCTTGCTGGGCCTGCAGCCAATCGGCGATATCCCCGGCAGCGGTGCGGGGGTCCACCCGAAGGTCGGCGGGCAGGAAAGCCCCGCCCAGAATGGCATTGTCCGGAGAGCCCTCCGAAGCCAGGCGTCCCCTGACCTCCTGAGAGGTCAGTAACTGAACGTTCTCGGCGCCACGCTTGTCGCTCAACTGTTCAAGGACAGCCAGTTCGGTTTGACTCCGCGCCACCACCACAGCACCCGCAGCAGGTGCCCAAAAGCCCATTGCCTGTGCTGCGGCAAGCCAGCCCTCCCGTGACCTGTACGCCGTCTCGAGGTAGGGCCCGTCCTGGGCGGTGATGCAACAGTGGCCGAAGTTTCGGATAGACGCTCCGTTTGGGCGCTCGTCCCGCTCGATGATTCGTACCGAATACCCTCGACGCAATGCCTCGTATGCGTGTGCAAGGCCGATAATTCCGGCCCCGACAATGATGAGGTCTGTGTGCTGGTCTTCTGCGACGGTCGAATTCATGAAGCCTGTCTCTCTGTTGGTACGTGATGTGGTTTGAATGCTCAATCAGGCGTTGGCCGGACGTTTGTTCCAGGAGGGCACCAGGATTGCGACCGCCAGAAGGGCGGCTCCCGCGAAGGTGTAGAAGATGACCGGGCCCGAAAAGAAACCGGGGAGCAGGCCGCCGAGTATGGCGCCAATGGACCCGCAGCCGTTCACAAATCCAGTTGCTCCCGCAGCGTATTTGGAGGTTCCGAAGTCAACGGCCGCGACGCCGGAGATCATGGCGTCTGATGCGTAGGCCGTGAGGCCGATGAAGGCGAGTAGTGCGGTGATCAGGACAATGGATCCACTCTCGGTGACAACCTGCCAGAGAGCGAGGGAAAGCACCATGAGCGCCAGGCACAGCACGCTCGGTGGAACACGGCGCGCACCGAACACGGTATCCGAGACCCAGCCGGCGGCTATGGGTGCAATCATTCCCGTTACGCCGAAGGCAACGGGCACCAGAATCGCGGTCATGGTGCTTAGGTTCGGCATGGCCTCAAGGATCAGGATGGGACCCCACAACAGAATTGCGTACCGGGCGGGTTTGATGAGGAAGTACACAATGCCGAGCTTGAGGACCATTCGGTCATGACGGACAGCTGCGAGCAGGTCCTTGATTGAGAGCCGGGTGCGGGGTTCGCGTTTTGCGACGGGAATCTTCTTCCGGTCGTGTTCTGTATCGAGAAGGGCCGGATCCTCGTCGATGCCCGGCAGCCCCACATCCCGTGGGGAGTTGCGTTGAAAGATGAGGAACAGCACGAGTGCGATGGTGATCGCGACGGCGCCTGCGACGAACGCCAGGCGCCAGCTGTCGAAGAGGCTGTAGGCGACCCAGCCGGTGACAGGCGCTCCGGCAAGTCCGCCGAAGGCATAGCTGGTGGAGAAGAAACCCATGGCGCGTCCGCGTTTGTTGATGGTGAAGAAGGACGCGATGTTCTTGCTCAGGCCGGACCAACCCGTGGACTGCGCGAGCCCTTGCACGATCATAAGTGGCAGGAACAGGGCCACTGCCGGGATGATGCCCATCAGCAGCGCTGCGACGGCCGCCATGATCATTCCGCCGGCGACCACCACGCGGGTGCCGTACTTCTCGGCGCAGGCTCCCCAGACAAATTGGCCAATGGCGTAAGCGGCCAGATAAGCGGAGTCCAGGATCCCGAGGGTCTGCCGAGTGAGGAAACCTTCATCAAGTATTCCGACCTTCGCTGCGGAAAACGCGGATCGGGGAAAGTAGAAAGCTGCGTAGGCCAACCAGGACAGCGCAAAGATCCGGAACTGCCATTTGCGCAGCTCCTGCCGTTTGGTGGCACTCTTCAGCCCAACGGGCGCATTCAGCGGATCGTCCTGCAAAGCGGTTTGTGGCGAATTCGTATCGGGCATAGCCGGATCCTGTCTACAGTCGGCGTTCGTGGGGAGGAACGGTACTGCTATAGGTGATTCAGATCACTAACAGTCGCTTAAGTATCTAGTTGTATAGACAAGTTTGCGAAGGCCGGTTCAGGCTATGGGTGCTATAAGTCTGGCCTATAGGGCAAGTGGCACGCGGTCATGACGCTATGCTGATGGCAGCCACGCCAGCAGCAGGCCGTCGAGCCGGAAAGGGACGCCATCGTGCCCGGCCGCCTCGATCAGTCCAGTTGGGAACGCGTCCTTGAGGAGCATCGACGCGAGCTTCACGTCCATTGCTACCGACTGCTCGGATCGTTCGAAGAGGCCGAGGACGCCGTTCAGGACGCTGTCGTCCGAGCTTGGGTGCACCGCGAGTCGTTCGACCGCGGCGACAACGTCCGAGCTTGGCTGTACCGCATCGCCACGAACGTCTGCCTGGACGAACTGCGCCGGAGGAAGCGGGTGCCGCGGGCGCAGTCGTTCGCCGACCTGCCATGGCTTCAACCGTATCCGGACTACCTCCTCAACGCTGTCCCGGCACCAGGGCAGACGCCCGACGAGGTCGCCATCGCACGCGACACCATCGCGTTGGCGTTCGTGGCCGCCTTGCAGTTCCTCCCGCCCCTGCAGCGTGCTGTCCTCGTCATGCGCGACGTGATCGGGTGGTCCGCGGCGGAAGCGGCCGAGATCCTCGAGATCAGCGTCGCTGCCGTGAACAGCGCCCTCCAGCGCGCCCGGTCCACGATCCGGAAGGATCGACCGAGGCCGGACACCGTGCGTCGAACGACCCTCGACGCCGAGGAACGAGCACTTCTCGAACGCTACATCGCCATCCATGAGAACCCCGACCCGGTCGAGATGGCGGCCCTTGTCCGCGACGACATCCGTGTGACGATGCCTCCCCAGCCACTGTGCTTCGAGGGCTGGGAGTCCCTCGCGCCCCTGCACGCGAGGGCGTTCGGACCGGAAGGTCTGGGCGAGTGGATGCTTCTTCCGACCGCAGTGAACCGGATGCCGGCGGCCGCTTGCTATCTGAGGGCGCCGGGAGAGGAGCGGTTCGCGGCTTTCAAGCTCGACGTCCTCCGATTCACGGACGGACTCGTCGCCGAGATCACCACGTTTGAGCGAGTCGTCTTCTCATGGCTGGATCTGCCCATGGAGTTGGAGGGAGACCGCGGCAAGACCCGTTTGTGACGAATTCTGCTCCGACCGATGAGTTCGCGGTTCCGGCGACGTTCTATGAGCGTAAAAGGTGCGGGAGGGTCCCGCCCGGGAGAGGAAGTCATGAGCATCTTGGTCGCAGACATCAGCATCTCGCTGGACGGATACGTCGCCGGCGCGGAGCGGACACTCGACGAACCGATGGGACGAGGCGGCGAGCGTCTCCATGAATGGATGGGCTCCGAAGAGGGGCAGAAAGTACTCGAGGAAAGCGTCGGTGAACTCGGAGCCGTCGTCACGGGTCGGCGCACGTACGACGACTCGATCCGCTGGTGGGAGGCCGACGGGCCCACAGGCCCGGCGCGACGCCCGGTGATCGTCCTGACCCACGAACCCCCAGCCGCGGTGCCGGAGAACGGGGTCTACGAATTCGTTACAGGAGGTGTGGCAGGTGCCCTCGAAGCGGCTCGTCGCGCTGCGGGAGACCGCGATGTGTGCGTAATGGGCGGCGTCGATGTCATCCGCCAGTACCTGGACGCCGGTCTCGTGGACGAGATCTCCCTGCACGTGGCTCCCGTGCTCCTCGGGCACGGTCTCAGGCTTTTCGAGGGTTCCCCCGAGCGCGAGGTGATCCTGGAGCCGCTGCAGGCCCAGAGCACCGAGACGGCGCTTCATGTGCGCTATCGGGTGAACGGCTTCTGAGGGCCCTCCTGAGAACGGGCCCACGTGGAGCCTGGAGCCGCGCGATGTCCCGGCATCGTCGCTGGCCCGGGTCCCCGACCCCATAATCACGCGGCGCGTCAGGTTATCCACACGGGCTCTGAACGTCGCGGATGCGTAGGTACTATGAGGGCTGCAGCCGTCCATGCGGTGCCTGCAGCCATAGGTCTCAAACTACAGTTGGGTCATCTCCATGAGTTACTACCAGAATCAGCCCGGTCAGCACCCTTATCAACCCGTCTACGTACAGGCGCCGCCGAGGGGAAAGAGCGTCGCCAGCATGGTGTTGGGGCTGGTGTCCATCTTCTTCGGTTGGACGTTCATAGCCCCTTTGATTGGGCTCATCCTCGGTTTCGCGGGATTGAAGTCAGAACCCGCGGGGCGCGGGATGGCGATCACGGGAGTAATCCTCAACGGCATCATGATCCTGGGCTGGGTGTTGCTCATCGTGATAATGGTGACTGTGGTTGGTGCTGCATCCATCAGCGGCGGGATGGAATAGGGTCAAGCGAGTGCCGCAGCCGCAGCCGCCACGAGTTCCGGGTCGGTGACGTCGTAGTCCTCTTTGCCGCCGCCTGGGCCTGATGCGCCATCTCGGCGGACCGCCCGTGCGGATAGGTGAATCCCGTCGAGACCCGCCAGGGCGGCAATATCGGCGAGACGCACTCCGCCGCCGGCCTGGATCTGCGGGTTGCCGCCGGCGATTCTGCTCAATTCCAGTAGCTTCCCTACGCCTTCGCCGGCGATTCGCGCACCGCCCGAGGTGAGCACACGATCCACACCGAGCTGACGCAGCTGCCCGATCAAGGTCTCTACGGGTAGTCCCCGCTCAAGCAGGACATCGACGCAGCGGTGGATCGTGATCTCCGCCGCAGGATTCACGCTCCGCGCCGCAGCAATAATCCGACCCAGTGCCTCTGCATCCAGGGAGACGTCGCTTTCAGTGAGCGCACCGATGACGACGCCGGCGCCCCCCGCTCGCACCGCCAGTTCGGCTTCGGCGACCATCAGGTCGACTTCGGCCGGCGAGTACACGTACCCGCCGCCGCGAGGGCGTACGAGCACGTGCACACCTATCCCGACGGCAACCGCCTGCTCCACCGCGGCCAGCGAGGGACTGAGCCCGCCCATCCGCAGGGCGGCGCAGAACTCCACCCGGTCGGCGCCGTTCTCAAGGGCGGTTCGCGCACCCGCAGCGTCCTGTACTGCAATCTCCAGTGTTGTCATGTTCCGGGACGTTACCGGAACCAGGGCCGACCGCTGCAAAGTGATCGCGGAACCGTTGACTCGCTGCAGGTGACGCGGTTTCGATGCCGCGTCACCTGCATGCATGCGACGGTTCCGTGGGTTAGGTGCAAGGGTGAGGCCCGCATCCAGGAACACTAGACCTTCCTGAGACTCCAAAATGCCAGTCCGGCCGCAGCGACCATGACGGCCGCGCCGATCCCGGAGGTGAGCACCACGCCGCTGTCGAACGCGTGGAACGCCGAGTCAAGCAGCAAGGATCCGGTCTGCGCCGGCAACTCCGACGCGACGTTGACCGCGCCGCCCAGGGTCTCCGTCGCCGTCGTGCCCTGCTCTGTGCTCAATCCGGCAGGCAGCGCGAGGTGCTGCTGGTAGGAGGCGAGCAGGATGCTGCCGAGGAGTGCGGTTCCGAAGACTGATCCCACTTCATAGGCCGTCTCGGAGACCGCCGACGCCGCGCCTGCCTTCGGTGCGGGGACGCTGGAAAGGATGAGGTCGTTCGAGACGGTCTCGGAGGCGCCTACTCCCGTTCCCAGCAGGACGAACGCCGTCAGCAGTGTTGCAACGGAGCCGTTCTGGCCGGTCAGGGCAACGAATGCGTAGGCGCCGGCTGAGAGCAGCAGCGCCGCCGGAACCACCACGTGCGGCGGAATCCGCCTGACGATCGGCACCACCACCAGGCCGGCGACGATCGTCATCACGAGTCCGGGCAGCAGGATCACGCCTGCCTCCAGCGGGCTGTACCCGAGCACCAGCTGCAGGTGCTGCGACACGAAGTAGAGGAACCCGACGAGCGCGAAGATCGCGAGCAGGTTTACCAGCACGGCGCCCGTGAACGGCCGCACCGCGAACAGGCGCACGTCCAGCATGGGGTTCTCGCGCTTCAGCTGCCGCCGGACAAACACCGTACCGGCCACAAGTCCGACGACGACGGCGGTGACGGCCAACGTCGTCGACCCGCCTTTGGCGAGGGTTTTGATGGCGAAGACGATCGGCAGCATGGTGCTGATGGACAGAACGATGCTCAGGTAGTCCACGCGGCCCGGATTGGGGTCGGAGGATTCCGGAACCAGCAAAGGTGTAACGGCGAGCAATACCAGCAGCACCGGCACGGCGAGCAGGAAGACAGAACCCCACCAAAAGTGCTCCAGGAGTGCTCCGCCCACCAGGGGGCCGAGGGCTGCGCCGGCGGAGAAACCCGCAGCCCAGACGGCGATGGCGACCCGGCGCTGGTTGCGGTCCAGGAAGATGTTCCGGATGAGCGAGAGCGTTGACGGCATCAGCATGGCGCCGAAAACGCCCAGGCCAACGCGGGCGGCGACGAGGAATTCCGCCGTCGGAGCGAAAGCGGCGATCACCGAGAAGACGGCGAAGCCGGTGGCGCCGATCATGAGGAGGCGGCGCCTGCCGAAGCGGTCACCGAAGCTGCCCATGGCGACAAGCAGGCCGGCGAGCACCAACGGGTAGCTGTCGATGATCCACAGCAGAGTGGTCCCGCTGGTGTTGAAGGCGAGCGAAATCTCCGGCATGGCGAAGCTCAGCACGGTGTTGTCGACCGCCACCAGAAGGACGGGAAGCATGAGCGCAGCCAGGGCCATCCACTCTCGGCGGCCCGCGCGGGGTGTCGTGGCGGTAACGAATTCCTGGGTCGAAGGCTGGATGTACTGCGTCATGCCCAAAAGACTATACCGTCCAGCCGGTACAGTAAAGCCGCTAAGCTTCAGTATGATGAACCTCATGGCCAGTGCCCGTGAACGGATCCTCGACAGTTACGAAGACATCCTCATCAGGGATGGTGAGCGAGGAGCCACCATGGAGGCGGTTGCTGCTGCTGCCGATGTTTCCAAGGGCGGGTTGCTGTACCACTTCCCGTCCAAGGAGGCGCTGGTGGATGGGCTGGCCGAGCGGTTGGAAGCCCTTGCCGCACGGGACCGCGAGCTGATGATTGCGGACCCGGAGGGCCCGGCCCGGTTTTATGTGCGCACGTCGATGTATGAGAACAGTCCGCTGGACCGGGCGCTCGTTGCCATGGCGCGGCTCGCCCAGCAGGGGCACCCGAAGGCCCAGGCCAGCTTTACGCTGATCCAGGTGCAATGGCTCGATGCGCTGGAAGCACACCTCGGGAGCCGGCGGGTTGCCCGCGCCATCAAACTCATGGGGGATGGTCTCTACTATGACGCCGCGTTTTTCGAGGGCGCCAGCTCCGAGCGCCAGACCGAGGAGGATCTCAACGACGTCCTCGCGATCGTGGACCTCGTGGTGCGCGAAGGGGTGCGGGCTGGCGGGGAGTAGGCACCTGTTGCGCGGTTGACGCCAGGTCTACGATGCTTCCATGAGCGATCGGCAGTGGGCGGGACACGTTTTCATCGGCATGAGCGTTGACGGCATGATTGCCCGCGCGGATGATGATCTCGACTGGCTCACCGGCGGCACCGCGGGGGATGCGGATGACCCCGACAAGTCCGGCTTCACGGAGTTCATGCGGTCCGTTGATCACATGGTCATGGGCAGGAGTACCTACGAAATCGTCCTTTCCATGGGCGAGTGGTTCTATGGTGACACTCCCGTGCTTGTCCTCAGCACCCGTTTGCAGACCGATGACTCACGCGTTCATATCGTCCGCTCCCTGGAGGAGGCGGTTGCCAGGCTTGACGACGACGGCGCCCGCAGCGTCTACGTCGACGGCGGCAGAACGGTTCGCAGCTTCCTCGCGGCCGGCCTGATCCGTTCACTCACGCTCACCCGCGTCCCGGTGCTGATCGGCGAAGGAAAACCGCTGTTTGGCGCTCTGCCTGCGGATATCCGGCTACAGCTTGCCGAGATGAAGTCGTTCAAGGGCGGAGCGGTGCAGACGCGCTATACCGTCCTGTAGGAACCTCTTGACGCCACCGCCGAACAGGAATAATCTACAACCAAATGGTTGTAGATAAGCTTTCAGATTCCGACGTTGACCGGTTGTTCCACGCACTGGCGGATGCAACGCGGCGGGACATAGTCGCCCGCGCCATCACCGGCGAACATTCGGTCTCGGCCCTGGCCGCCCACTACGCCATGAGTTTCGCAGCAGTGCAGAAGCATGTGGCTGTGCTGGAGCGCGCTTCCCTGGTCAGCAAGGAGAAGCGTGGAAGGGAGCAGATTGTGCGGGCCAATCTTGACGCAGTGCGAAAGGCCCGGCGTCTGCTTGACGAATACGAGAAGATCTGGCGGCAGCGCGTAGACCGGATCGCCGACATCCTCGCTGAGAAGTAGCGGTTTCGCCTAATAAGGAAGGCAGCATCATGGCAGTCATCAGTACGGAAAAGGATATCGAGGCGCTCAGCCTCACCCTCGTCGCGGAGTTTGATGCCGGCGTCGAACGCGTCTGGCAGGTCTGGGAGGATCCGCGCCAGCTTGAGCGTTGGTGGGGCCCGCCCACCTGGCCTGCCACATTCGAGAAGCACGAACTCCGCCCCGGAGGCTCGGCCAGCTACTACATGACCGGCCCCGACGGTGAGAAGAGCCGCGGTTGGTGGGAATTCACCACCGTGGAAGCTCCGCACCGCCTGGAGTTCGACGACGGTTTCGCCAACGAAGACGGCTCCAAGGCGGAGGAGATGGGGGAGACCCACGCCGTCGTTACCCTGGAAGAACTGGACGCCGGCCGCACCCGGATGACCGTCGCATCCCGTTTCGAAAGCGCCGATCAACTGCAGCAGATGGTCGACATGGGCATGGAGGAGGGTATGCGGGAGGCCATGGGCCAGATCGACGTCATCCTGGCCGAACGGGCAAGCGTCTGAGTTGCCATTCCCCGCAGGTTTGAAGCTGATCCCCGGCGTGTCGGTCAAGACACGCCGGGGATTCACGCTTCACGGCCGCCATACCTGAACGGAATGAAGCCGGTTCAGGCCTTGGTGTACCGCCGTTCCGGCCTACCCACTTCTCCATAACGCAGCGTGACTTCTGCACGGCCCGTGTCGGACAGGTACTCCAAATATCTACGCGCGCTTACCCGGGAAATACCCAGCTGGGCGGCGAGGTCAGCGGCAGAGACGTCTCGGTCACAGCCGGAGAGCGCTTTTTCAACGAGCTTGAGGGTTTCCTGGCTCAAGCCCTTGGGAAGCCGTTCTGCCTGCGTGCTACCGCCGAACACCCGATTAACATCTGACTGCTCAGCGGTGTCCTGGAGGGTTTCCAGCCCACGGTAGGCGCTGCGGTAGTACTCGAGACGCTCACGCAGGTCGGTCACCCGGGACGACTCCGAAGCAGTACGAACAGACTAAGCCACTTTTGGGAGGGCACCGTTCGCCAAGGGCTGGAAGCAGTTCACGACCTTTTTAGGTTCCGGAGTGCATCACAAGGAGGCGGCCAGCCAAGGTGCGTGCCAACAAACACGTGACAAGCCGCGCCTAGTGCAAAGACGGCCACTCACGCGCCTGACTAATTCGAAAATTTGTCAGTAAGTGCTGTTGGTTGTCCAGCGGTTGGTGCAGTACCCGACTACTTGGTAGCTCGAGTTCACAGTGCAGAGTTCCAAGCGGACCTTCGCCCCAGCCGGCGGATAGCCAGCGTGCCACTTACCGCTATAGCCGTCCGAAAGGTACGTACTGAGGTAGGTGTGCCCATCGGCGTACAGTCGCACCCTGACGGGGTAGCCGTTGCTGACATTCGATACGATTACCGCACCGTCATCTGGACACCCTCGGCAGTCGATATACGAGTAACCTCCCTCATACTTGCCTGTCACGGCGTTGAAGTACGAGCCACTTAAAGTAGCAGCGCTCGCCGGTGAGGCAGGTATCAGAATCATGCCAGCAGCCAACGATGCTGCCATAATTGCCAGCGTCCTTCTTAATGCAATTCTCATTCTCTGTCCTCGCTTCGGTGAGTTATTACCCCTGTTACTTCACTAGCCTGGTACCACGCTCATCGTAATCAGCTTGAGGTTCCTTATGGAAGGGGGCGCGTGGACTCATCAAAGATGCCCGCGTAGCGGTAGGGCGGCCGACGCGGCCACCAGCCTACTAACCGGGAGGAGAGGAGAGACCACGGCCCTGCGGTTCTGCTGGGCCGTGCAAGGCACCTCGTGTGGGCGGCTGTTGGCCGCGGCGCTTCCGGACATGGTGCTGCGGATACGCCCGCACGGGGAGACCGATGATGACGACGCGACTGCGGAGTTGATGCTGTAGTTTTCCCCGGCCACCACGGACCGCCGGCTCGAGGGTGACCGGGCAAAACGGGACCCGCGAGGGTGCGGTCCCACACCACGCCCGAGACATTGCTGAAGGACTCGATCCCGGTGCGGACCTGGGCAAAGTGGGACGATCACCGGCCGAGCTTCGTGAAGATCGACCTGGTTGGCCCCGACGGCGGCAACGCCAAGGGCGGTTCCGCTTCACCCTGAATTTTCACCGATATCGCCACAGGCTGGACCGAGGCCCGTTCCGTGAAAAAATAAGGAACAGAAATGGATGTTCGCCGCCATCCAGGGCGTTCCCGTTCACATCTTGAGCGTCGAAAGCGATTATGCCGACCTTCGTGTCATGCCGACGTTTGGTATCGCTCCTGGTCCGGGGTGCGGGGCCCGGTTTGACGGCATGGTCAAAGGCTTCCAGAAAGGCAGGGATGGTATCGGGACGGCGATAACGGCCCGGCACGGTTGCCGGGGTGTGACGTGGGGATCGATTCAGTCACCGGTCAGCAGCGGCTGATCTTCGGCCAACCACTGCTGGTGGACGGACTGGATATCGTTGTTGTAGCAGTTGCCATCTTTGCCGTGGGCGAAGCGCTGTGGATCGCCGCACACCTCCGTCGAAAGCCTGTAGAGACTATCCCCGTGGGAAGACCATGGATGGGCAAGCAGGACTGGAAGAGATCCTGGAAGCCGTGGCTACGCGGTACGGCATATGGATTCCCTTTCGGTGCGCTTCCCGCCGGCGGCGCGGAGGTCCCGACCTTCCTCTCCTACGTAACAGAGAAGAAACTTTCGAAGCATCCGGAAGAATTCGGACATGGTGCGATCGAAGGGGTGGCCGGGCCTGAAGCCGCCAATAACGCCTCAGCCGCCGGAACCATGACGCCGATGCTCGCGCTCGGCCTGCCGACCAACGCGACAGCCGCAGTGATGCTGGCGGCATTCGTCCAGTACGGCATCCAGCCTGGCCCATTGCTGTTTGACAGCGAGCCGCAGCTGGTGTGGGCGCTTATTGCCAGTCTCTTCATCGGCAACACGCTCCTACTGCTGATCAATCTCCCGCTGGCTCCGGCGTGGGCGCGCCTACTTCAGCTGCCGCGGCCGTACCTCTACGCCGGGATTATCTTCTTCGCGGTGCTCGGTACTTATGCAGTGAACCGGCAGGCTTTTGACTTGGTCCTTCTGCTGGTGCTGGGAATTCTTGGATTCGCGATGCGGCGGTATGGGCTACCCGTTCTTCCTCTCATTCTTGGCCTCATACTCGGCCCCCGCATTGAGGAGGAGCTGCGCACTTCGCTCCAACTCAGTGCCGGCGACTGGTCAGGACTATTCACCGAACCGATCGCTGTCGGCACTTACGTCATCATCGTGCTGGTGCTGTGCTGGCCGCTCGTCGCGAAGGTGATCAAGCGTCATCGAAGCGGCGGCGGACAACAGACGCAAGACGACGAGACGCACGACGACGGCGCGGCAAAGGGATCCGAAGCGGCCACGGAATCGGAGACACTCCGCAAGTAGGCACCGCTTGGCATACGATTTCTAGCAGGAATGGCATTGAATCCCGGCGTGTCGGTCAAGACACGCCGGGATTTAGTCGTTCCGGAACATAAAACCTGCACGAAATGGATCTGTGCACCTAGACATGCCGCAGGTATCTCTGGGGCGCCTTGAGGAATTCACGCCAGTTGTGCACGAGGTCCAGGTCTTCCCAGTCGCGCTCCCGCAGCCCCCACTCACCGACTTCGAGGATGCGCGCTCCCGGCAGCGCAGCGAGTAGCGGGGAGTGCGTCGAGAGGAGGACCTGCGACTTCCCGTCCGCGAGGAGCTGTTTGAGCACCCCGGACAAAGCCAGGCAACCCGAAAACGACAGCGCGGACTCCGGCTCATCAAGGACCCACAGGCCGGCACCGCGAAACCGGTCCACCGCGAGTTCGAGGAAGGACTCGCCGTGGGACATCTCATGGAAGGGAACGTCCTCGCGGCCCGACGGCAGCCCTCGATTCTTCTCCAGGTACGTGAAGAATCCGTGCATGGTCTCGGCCCGGAGGAAGTACCCGCGGCGGGTTGTACCGGCGTTCCGGATCAGCTGAAGATGATCGCTCAACGCAGACTCGGACGCCCGCGTCCTGTGCATGGCACCGGTGGAACCGCCTTCGAGCGAAAGCCCGTAAGCGCCCGCAATCGCCTCAATCAGCGTGGACTTCCCAGACCCGTTCTCACCCACGAATACTGTGGCGGGACCAAGCTCCAGGCCCTCATCGAGGAGCTGCGCGACCGGCGGCAGGGTGGCCGGCCAGGCATCACGCTTCAGCGGCTGCTCACGCTTCTCCTCCAAACGTCGAATGGGAAACCGGTCAAATGCCATGAGCCTAGTCTTGCAGCCACCCCCGACAGCCACCGGTATTACCCTGAGCACATGCACGTTCGGCTGATCTTCCCGCACCAGCTCTTTGAAGAGCACCTGCGCGCGCCGGATTCAACGCGCTACGTTCTTGTGGAGGATGACCTCTTCTTTCGCCAATACAGGTTCCACGTCCAGAAACTGATCCTTCACCGGGCGAGCATGAAAGCCTTCGCCCGGCGCCTGCAGAACGCAGGCCACGAGGTCGAGTACATCGAGACCAGTCCACCCCAACCCACCGAGGAGCAGCTTGGCGAGGTGCTGAAGCGCCTGAACATCACCGCGTGCTCCTACTATGATGTCGTCGACGACTGGCTTCAACAGCGCCTCACCAATACGCTCGGTCAGCTGGGCATCAACACCACCGTCGCCGAAAGCCCGGCGTTCATCTGCAGTGAGCCTGAGCTTCACCGGTATTTCGCCAACAACAACTGGCGCATGCAGAATTTCTACGAGTGGCAACGCAAGCGCCTTGGCATCCTGATAGAGCCCGACGGCGGACCCACCGGCGGCCGCTGGAGCTTCGACACCGAGAACCGCAAGAAGTTACCGAAGAAGCTCATGGTGCCCGGGCTTCCCTCCTTCAACAATGACGACGACGTCCGCCTCGCCCGGGAGTGGGTAAGCAAGGAGTTCCCGGACAACCCGGGCTCAGCCGACGGCTTCAACTGGCCAACGACGCACGAAGCGGCTTCCGGTGCCCTCGAAGCCTTCCTCTCCGAACGGTTCGAGCTCTTCGGCCCTTACGAGGACGCCATCTCCTCCGCCCACTCGTACCTCTTCCACTCTGCTCTCAGTTCAAGTCTCAATACCGGTCTCCTCAAGCCGGCCGACGTCGTCGAACTGGCCCTCGATTTCGCGGCGCGGCACCGCACGCCCATCGCGAGCGTTGAGGGCTTCATCCGGCAGATCATTGGGTGGCGGGAGTATATGCGGGCGTCCTACGCGCTCCACGGCAGGCGGTTCCGTAGCGGAAACCACCTGGGCATGCGAAGGTCTCTGGACGACTCCTGGTACACCGGCACTACGGGTCTGGAGCCCGTCGACACAGTCATCCAACGCATCCTCCAGAGCGCCTATGCCCACCACATAGAGCGGCTCATGGTCCTCGGGAACGCGTTGAGCCTCCTGCGAATCCATCCCGATGACGGTTACGAGTGGTTCATGACGATGTTCATCGACGCGTACGACTGGGTCATGGTCCCGAACGTCTACGCTATGAGCCAGTTCGCCGTCGGCAACGCCATCACCACCAAGCCCTACGTCAGCGGCAGCAACTACCTACGAAAGATGAGTGACCTGCGGCAGGGGGACTGGCAGTTCACGTGGGACGCGCTGTACTGGCAGTTCGTCGCGGATTACCGGGAAGTGCTTGCCCGTAACCCCCGGACGCGCCTGAGCGTGCAGTTGCTGGACCGGATGGACGACGACCGTCGGAAGGAGCTGGCCGCCGAGGCCAGACACTGGCTGCGCTGACGGGGCTGCTCGAATGGGTTCATTTCACCAGGAGTAGCGGTTAGGCTCGGGTGTGTCATGTTCGGTGGGTAGAGGGCACCGGACGCAGCATTTGGATGAAGGAATTTCCATGCCTGAAAACGCCCCTCTCGATAACAACCACAGCATCCGCGACTGGGCCGACCTCGCCGAAGAGATGTGGTCCTATCTGACTGGCAAGGGCGCGGCCGTCAATTACAGCTTCATCGACATGACTGTCGAAGTGCCACGTGACATCGGGCCCGACGCGCCCCGCGCCACTTGGAAACTGAACGGAACGTTGCGCGTGACCACCAGCGACAACGATGCCCCCGGTTCAGACACCCACCGGGACTGAAGCGTGCCACGCCAGGCCCGGTTGGACGTCGACCTCACTTTCTCCGTAACGGACCAGTTCGACGACGGCGGCGCGCCACAAACTCGGAGCGGAACCGTGAAGGCGGCGGGCACCGAGGTCGTTATCTCCTGCGAGGATCCTTCCGTCGCCGCGTTTGGCGGAGTCGGTTCGCTGGACGGCGTCCGCGATCTGGCGGCCAGGCTCGCGGGTCTCGGGCTCACCGTGACGGTGGACGGCCCGGGCGGCACCATCGTCAGTCTTGGCAAAGTCGAGACCTCCATGGCGCAGCGCCTGATGACCCGGTCACCGCACATCCGCACCGGCTCACTCGCGGCATTGGCACCGCTGATCCGGTCGCGCGGCAGGTCCAACCGGGCACCGCTGTTGCCGCCGTCCACTCCGTTTCCGCTGGTTCCAACCGTCAACCGGAGGATCAGGCGGCAGATCACCACCACGCATGCTGTACCGGGCAGTGGGCGCCCGCGGCTGATCTTCGTCCAGAACTCTGACAGCTACAACGGACAGATTCCCAGGGAGGTAAATCTGGACGAGCGCAGCACCGTCATCGGGAGTGCCCCGGAATCCAACCTCGTCCTGCCGGGGCTGCTCCCGCTTCACGCAACTGTGGAACACAACGACGACGACGAATACGTCCTTATTCCGCACGGACCGGTGACGGGAAGTGTCAGTGCAAACGGTCCCACCATTTTGCGGACCGGGGCACGAGTACACCTCGGCGACTGGTGCCTTGCCTACTTCCGTGAAGAGTACGCTGATCACGGTCGCCCCTTCGGCGGCCGAAGTGGCGGCGAACTGGCCTATCAGCGACCCCAGTTTGATCCTCGTACCGGTTCGGTCGAGGAGGACGGATCCATCGGAATCGGTGACTATCGCCAGCACCCGCGCTAGGCATGGATAGTGTCGAACTGCTGCTGAATGTCGAGGCGGAGGACTTGATCCGCCGCGATTGGGCCGAGCTGCTGGACGCCGGGCTTCCGTCGCAGGCGCGGCATACGGCGTCTTCCAATCGCCCACACATCACGCTTCTCGCCGCGCCCACAGTACCGGGCGATGAAGATGCCGAATTCGCGGGTCTCGCTGAAGCACTACCCATCACCGCGCACACTGCCGGCCTGATGGTGTTCCGCACTGGGCGGGGGCTGGTGCTGGCGCGCGCCGTCGTCGTCGGCGTTGCCCTGCTCGAGGTGCACCGCAAGGTGCACGAGGCGCTCGCCGACGTCCCGAAGATCGCTGAAAACTGTGTGCCCGGGCGCTGGATCCCGCACCTCACGCTTGCGCGCGGCTTGAGTCCGGATCAACTCGCGCGGGCTGTCGAAATCCTGCCGCCTGACCATGGGAGCATCGCCCTGGCCGGCTTACGGCGCTGGGACAGCCACCAGCGCACGACGACGGCGCTCGCCTCACGCTAGGAGAGCTGTCACCACGATCAGGCTTGGCACCGCGAGGGCGGAGGTCAGCACGATCACGTCGCGTGCGATCGGTATGCCGCGGTTGTACCGGCTCGCGAAGAGGAAGGTGTTCTGCGCTGTCGGTAGCGCGGACATCACCACAGCGGCGAAGAGGAGTTCGTTCTCGAGCCCGAATGCGAATCGGGCGAGGAAGTAGGTGATCAACGGCATCGCCGCCGTCTTGATCAGGGTGGCGACAATAACCTCCGCCCGGTACTCGCGTGCTCCGAGCGGGCGGCTCCCGCGCAGGGACATACCGAAGGCCAGCAATACCAGGGGAACGGCCGCTCCGCCGAGGAGCACTAGCGGCTCAAACACGGCGTCCGGGATCTCAAGGCCGGTCCATGCCACCAGTACGCCCAGGACGGAGGCGATGATGATCGGGTTCCGCACAGGCTGGGTGATAATCCGCTTGAAGGAGGCCTTGCCGCCGGAACTGAGGTCGAGGAACCCCAGGTAGAAGGGAGTCAGGATCAGCAGTTGCACCAGCAGGACCGGGGCCACCGCCGTCGCGTCGCCGAGAGCGTAGAGGGCGATCGGGATGCCGATGTTATTGGCGTTCACGTAGGAGCCGGTCATGGCACCAACCGCTGTCTCCGCGGCCCTTCGGCGGAACCAGATCCTGCTCAGCAGCACGTACAGCAACGCCGACGCAACCGAACCCAGGAGCGCAACGGGTGCGTAGGCGGAGAACACCACCGCGAGGTCCGCTTGGGCCAGGATGGTGAAGAGCAGCGCCGGGTTGGTGATGAAGAAGGCCGTGCGGCTGAGCACATTTGCCGCATCCCGGCCGGCAAGTTCAAGCCGCCCGGCGACATACCCAACGAAAATTACCGCGCCCACGATGGCAAAGCCGATCAACACGCCTGCCATCGGGCGATCCTATCTCTGTGTGTGGTGGGCGGATCAGCGCAGGTGGTTCACCAGATTGTCCGCGATGCCGATATAGCTGCCCGGGGTGAGTGCGAGCAGCCGCTCCTGGGCCTCGGGGGAGAGCCCGAGTTCGAGGACGAACTCGCGCATCCGGTTGGCATCCACCCGGTGGCCGCGGGTGAGGTCCTTCAGGCGCTCGTAGGGGTCTTCCATGCCTGGGGTTCCGGCGATCGCTTCGGCGCGCATGACCATCTGGATCGCTTCGCCGAGGACTTCCCAGTTGGTATCAAGGTCGGCGGCGAGGACGGCGTCGGCAACGTCGAGGCGCTCAAGGCCCTTTGCCGCATTGGAGATAGCGAGCAGGGAGTGACCGAAGGCGACGCCGATGTTCCGCTGCGAGGAGGAATCGGTGAGGTCCCGCTGCCAGCGTGAGGTGACGAGAGTGGAGGCGAGGACGTCCAGCAGCGAGCAGGAGATTTCCAGGTTGGCTTCCGCGTTCTCGAAGCGGATCGGGTTTACCTTGTGCGGCATGGTTGAGGAACCGGTGGCGCCGGCGACCGGCACCTGCGCGAAGTAACCGATGGAAATGTAGCTCCACACGTCAGTGCAGAAATTGTGCAGGATTCGGTTGAACCGGGCAACGTCGGCGTACAGCTCGGCCTGCCAGTCGTGCGATTCGATCTGCGTGGTAAGCGGGTTCCACGTGAGGCCCAGGCCTTCAACGAACTGCCGGGCGACACTTTCCCAATCGGCGCCGGGCACTGATGCCACATGCGCTGCGTAAGTGCCCGTTGCGCCATTGATCTTGCCCAGGTACTCGGTTCTGCGGATCCGCTCGAGCTGGCGGCCCAACCGGTGTGCGACGACGGCGAGCTCCTTGCCGAGGGTGGTGGGCGTGGCCGGCTGCCCATGGGTGCGGGACAGCATGGGAATCGACCGCGATTCCTCTGCCATCGCCTTCACTTGCTCCACGAGCGACGACGCCGCCGGCAGCCACACTTCCTCCACCGCACCTTTCACGCCGAGCGCGTAGGAGAGATTGTTGATGTCCTCCGAGGTGCAGCCAAAATGGACGAGCGGCTTGAGGTGCGCGATGCCGAGGCCCTCAAGACGGCTTCCGATGAAGTACTCCACGGCCTTGACGTCGTGGACTGTCACTCGCTCAATCTCCGCGAGTTCACTCACTGCGGTGCCGTCGAAGGAGGTGACGATCTCCCGCAGGTCGCTTTCCTGCTCGCTGGTCAGTGCGTTCGTCCCCGGGAGCACTGAGTTACGGGTCAGGTGAATGAGCCACTCCACTTCCACGTGCACACGGTCGCGGTTGAGAGCTGCTTCGGAGAGGTAGTCAACGAGCGGCGCGGCGGCCGGGCGGTACCTGCCATCGAGGGGACCCAGTGCGATGGGAACCTGGCTATCACCCTGATGGATCGAGACGGACGCAAGGCTTACCCGGGAGGAGTCAGTGGAAGGCATGGAACCAATTCTTCCATGACCCGCGCGCCTCCCCTGCTTGGATGACAACTCCTCCACAGCCACCAATTCCGGGCGACTTACGCACATACCGCACGCGGCGCCGTCGTCGTCCTTCTCGCAGGCCTAGCGTTTTCGAAGAGGCTAGATGCGGATCAGAGGGGGCAGGAGCATGTTTCAAAGTACGACGCCGGCACTTTCGTTCGGGGCCGCGTCCAGTGAGGTGGCTGCTGAGTATGCAGGACACCTTAGGGTTCAGGCAGAAACCCTTGAGGAGGTCCACACGCGTCTGTGCGGGGCGCAGGACATTGAATGGGAATCGCCTGCAGGGCGGAAGTTCAAGGAGTATCTCGGTGAGCGTATCCAGGCGGTTGCCGACGCCGCCACCCGAATGCGCGAGGCTGCGGTCTATCTCGAGGCATATTCCTCGGCTTTGCAGGCAGCGGAAGTGACGATGGCGGCGGGGCAATGAGCGATGACCTTCTGCCGGTTGTCACCCGGCCGGATCAAGACGCAATTGCACGGGTTGTTGGCGGAGCCGGAGGCATTCGCTTCCAGTGGGAGGAACTGGATAGGGGCGTACAGGTCATTCAGAATGCAGCTGAGCGCATGCGGGAGGTGATGGATGGCGTCGGATGGATGGCCGGGGGCGTTACGAGGCTGCAGTCGGGTCCGGCCGGAGTGAAGGTCTACGCAGCCGGATCTCGCGCACTCGATTCAGTTTATGTTGTGCAGGCCAGCGTGCAGGCAGCCGAAGCAGAGCTGCACGAAACCGCCGACAGAATCCGTCTTAGCAGGGTTGGCTACGCAATGGCGGAACTGGAAGTGCATCTCAGATTCGCCGCTTTCGCCCCGATTGAGAACCTCAGCGACTCAGTCAGCGGCTTGCCGTTCCTTTCGTCTCCGTTGCGCGTTCAGAAGACCGGGACCTCGGAGATCCCGCTCAGGGGGACCGTCGAAGGGTTGCTTGCGCGAGTTTCCCAAGTGGAAGGTGAGCCCGGTTCGGCGTTCGAGGTGCTTGAGGTGGAAGGGGAGAACGGACTTACCTATGTGGTGGTGCTTCAGGGCACGGAAGGCTTGGGATGGGCCGATACCTTCAGCGCTTTCGGCGTCCCGGAGGCTGAACAGGCGGACAGTCTCTACGTGAACGACGCCGTTGCCCGCGGGCTTGAAGAGGCGGGCGCGCCTGAGGGCGCGAACGTCGTCCTGGTCGGCTACAGCCAGGGCGGAATGCACGCCATGAACCTGGCAAACAGCGGACCCGTGCAGGAGAAATATTCGGTGAGTACGGTCATCACCGCGGGATCACCGACTGACGATGAGGCAGCTCCGGAGAGTACAAACTACCTTCACCTGAAGCACCAGCTCGACGCTGTGCCGTGGGCTGACATGCAACCGAAGGCCGACGCCCGTAATCAGGTCACGGTGGTGCAGGATAACCCAGTATTCCTGCTCCCTGGGGAGGATTTCGGGCTGGGCCCGGCACACAAATTGCGGAGCTACGAGGCTGGAGCCCGCGCTGTCGATGACAGCGCACACCCGTCAATAGCACCGATTACTGCCGCACTGGGCGCCGCCGTCGTTGGTTCGACGGCCAAACGGCACGTTTTTTCGGTGACCAGACCATCCCTGCTCCCCGCGCCGCCGTCGCGACGCAGCACGGAGGTACGCAAGCTTGGGGGCCAGGAGGCTCGGGATGCGAAGCGTTAGCGCTTGTTGCTACCCGTGACCGCACCGGCAACGAGCGACACCAGACTGATGATGATCGCACCGAGGATCGCCGTCCAGAAGAAGTCGTCCACCGTGAAGCCGATCGGGGTGAAGGTGGTCAGCCAGGAGGTGAGCATGAGCATCCCCGCGTTGATAACGATGGTGAACAAGCCCAGCGTGAGGGTCGTCAAGGGGAGCGAGAGCAGCGAAACGATTGGCCGGACCAGCGCGTTGACGAGGCCGAACACCAGCCCCACGAACAGGTAGGACAGGATGCTGCCAACGGTGTCGTTCCCCGAGGCTTCGGTCGCAGCTTCCGAACCGAGCTCGATTCCGGGCAACAGCCACGCCGCAACCCACAGAGCGAGAGCGTTGATCAGGACCCTGACAATGAACTTCAACATGCACCAATGCTGACACACCCGCTCACTGCGGGTCCCTCGGCCAGTACGTGCTCCCTGGGGCTCCGTGTATCCCCGGTGCGCGCTGAAGGGTGATGGATGACTTTCCATCCTCAACCGCAACAAGATTCTTAATCGTTGAAAGTGCTTGCGCTTACGCAACTCCGAGAGCTGCAGTCCGCCGACAAGTCCGGATCCGTCGAGGAGTAGGTTGACCTGTCACCAACCTCACTGTCCCAGGGCCCGTAGTGAAGGTCATCCCCGTTGCGATTTTCGTCTGATATCAGCGCTGAAGCGACCGAGCTGGGTGTGTACATCTGCTCCAGATGAAGCTTCTCTGACTAGGACGTACGTAACTTCGGACGAGACAGGTCGCGTCGCAAAATTCGAGGTAGATCCTCAACGCCAGGTTGACATCGAGGACGGGCCTTTGTTGGACTGACAACGAGGCGACAATCACATAACGGGAGAAATACATGAGTGAAGTAAAGTCGCAATCCATCTCAACCGGGTCAGATTCAGCCGATCGTCTAGTCCTCGGATTCGATGCCAACTGCGGTACCTGCAAGAGGATTTCGGCGATCGTTTCAGAGGCTTCAGGCGGTCAGTTGCAGACACTCAGTCTCAACGATCCTCTGGTATCTGCATGGAGGACCCAAGCCCTAGGAAAGGACGCACCGTGGGAGCCCACCCTCATCCGGGAAAGAAACGGGGAAGTACGAGCTTGGACAGGCTGGGGCATGGCCCCAATGCTCGTCCGGGAACTAGGCGTCAAAGATTCGGCGAAGGTGCTCCAAGCACTAGGGATCGAGCGGAAAGGTGAGGTGCAGCCATCCGTCCGGCAGCACAAAGCCCCAAAGCTTGTATCCCGCAAAGGCTTCCTCCAGCTCGGTGCCGGAATTGCTGCCGCTGCGGCAGTTTTTTCAACCGGGTCCCTGACGGGCGCCAGCCCCGCAGCAGCGTCCGGGCTTCCGAAGGGCGCGAAGTTACATAACGTTCAGGCGACCACCTTGGCCCCGCGAATGAAGCGAATGCTCTCCGTGTCGGATGTAACCAACATTCTCGACAAAGAGACCCTGAATAGCCTCCGGACAGGCAAAACCATCCCCACACCAAAGGGAATGGCGGAGGGAGCTGTTCTGTTGCAGCACTCAGGTGAGGGAACCACAAAGATCGACGGGGTTGAGGTACCTGGGCAGGTGTATGCCATCGTTCAGCGCGAAGTGCAGGTGCCCAATGCAGGGACGACAACGAACACGATTGTTGCCTTCCCACAATCTGAAACCTACCTGCACTTCCAGCAGAACGATCATCCGAGTCCGTATCTCACCAGCGCTACGTTGTTCGAGTTTGGTTCTGAGGACGGGCATTTCAAGACCCTAGAAGAAAGCTTCGACGGTATCCGGTCTGAGCCGGTTCCAGCAGGGATTTCCGGTGCAGCAACGACTTCAGCAGACCCATGCGGAGGATGCGGCTCAGCTTCCCGGATGTACTTAGCTGGTAGTTGCGACACCTCGGATGCTGCTGGATGCGTCTTCACGGGCGTCGGCTGCGCGGCGTGTTTGGCAGGGTGTGTCGGATCCTTCGGTCTCCTGTGTGTAGCGTGCGTCGTATCCGCCTGCGGCCCAGCGTTGCGCACTTGCTGCGCACGCCAGGGAGCGGGCGTTTGTCGCACCTGCGGCCCGGTGATCTAGGAAAGAAGGAATGATGAGCGAGATAAAGTACGTTCCGGGGACCACGACCACTAGGGCCGGTTCAAAGAGCTTCATGGTGGGACTATTCACTGGACTTGCGGCAGGAATCATGGCCGTGCTCTCACTGAGAGCCTTTGAGTCCGATGACCCAGGTTTTGGATATATGACTGCCATCGGTTCAATCGTGATCGTGGTTGCCGCGTTCATCGAAGCCTTGCGCATGCATCGCAGAGAAAGAAGCTAGACCTTTTCAAAATTGCGGGGACGACGAAGGCGGAACGAGTCAACTTGTTCCGCCTGGCGTCGGGCCGTGCTCTGCGCCTGGAGAGAGAAGACATAGCCCCGCCGGTTCACGCCGGCGGGGCTATTCTAGTCCTGGTGTGAGCGACGTGGTTGTGCGAAGAACTTCGCGCTGGCTTATTCGTCTGTCAGCGGCCGTGGGAGAAGTTTCTGGATGGCCGAAAGTAATGGTAACGCCCTCCATTTCGGCGAGAAGTTCTTCGCGATTCTTTCCGAGTGCGAGGTGTAGCGGCTCGACGCTCTGTGTGCTCACTAGATGGAGGAGCATGCGAACTACCCCTCCGTAGGGAGATCATCCAGCTTTTCGTTTGTGCTCAAAGTTGTCGCCTGAAATCGGAGTGTGTGGTCTTCGGCAGCCGGAGGTTCCATCACAACAATCATGACCGGCACGGCCCACAGCGCGTACTCAATCACAGCCCCCTCGCCCAGTACGCGCTACCTGGGCTCCCTTCACCTCGCTGCGCTGGGCGCGGGACTTTCGCCCAGTACGCTTGAGAACATGAGCGCACCTGAAAACCACATCGACGCAGCTGCGGAACAGGGCACCAGCATCCACCCCCGCAGCGTTCTTGGCCGTCTTCCCCGTTACGCCGCCGGAAAACCTCCGGTGGTCATCGAGGGCCTGGAGAGCTACAAGCTCTCATCGAACGAGAACCCACTCCCGCCGTTGCCTGCAGTTCTTGAAGCGATCGCACAGCAGACCGCAATCAACCGCTACCCGGATCCGATGACAACCACGTTGCGAAGTGAACTCGCTGACTTCCTGGGGGTCCCCGCCGAGGACATCGTGACCGGAGCAGGCAGTCTTGGAGCCCTTAACCAGGTGCTCGCAGCATTTGCAGGACAGAATGACTTCGAGGCTCCGGACGAGGTCATCTATCCCTGGCGGTCCTTCGAGGCCTACCCCATCTGCGTCGGGCTCGCAGGCGCGAAAAGCGTCCAGGTGCCGTTGCGTCCTGACGCTACCCACGACCTTGACGGCATGGCCGCCGCAATCACGGACCGGACCAGGGTCATCCTGCTGTGCACGCCGAACAACCCAACTGGCCCGGCCCTGACGGAACGCCAGGTGCGGGACTTCCTGGCACGGGTCCCAAACCACGTAGTTGTGATCCTGGACGAGGCGTACCTGGAATTCGTCCGGAACCCGGAAGCGGTCGAGGGTCTCCAGCTCTACCGCGACTACCCCAACGTCATTGTGCTCCGGACCTTCTCCAAGGCCCATGGCCTTGCAGGGCTGAGGGTGGGCTACTCCATTTCGCAGCCGGCCCTGACCCAGCACCTTCGCGTGAGCGCAACACCTTTCGCCGTTTCGCAGGTCGCTGAACACGCGGCCGTGACCTCGCTCCGCCATATCGACGAGGTACGGGACCGGGTCCAGTCAATCGTCGATGAACGGACCCGGGTTGTGGACGGGTTACGGGAACTTGGCTGGTCCATACCCGAGGCCGAGGGCAACTTCATCTGGCTCTCCCTCGGCGAGAACACGCCTGAATTCGCTACGCTCGCCGAGCAGCAGGCGCTTTCCGTCCGGGCGTTCAGCACGGAAGGGATCCGCGTCAGCATCGGAGAAGCCGAAGCCAACTCCCGCTTCCTCGCCCTTTGTGCAACCTACACAAAGGGTCCGGGAGTTTCCTAGCACTTCATAAATGGGTAGGGAGCGCCGTCGTCGTTAGTCTAAGAGGACGGCGCATGCGCTTCAGCGCATGAAAGCCGGGTAAATATACGCCTCATGGAATATGACCGGCAAGGAACAAAGTATGGCAACATCGGGCCTTCCAGCGGCCGAGTTTGACGCCGAGGAGCAGTTCGACGCCCACCACCCACCGGATCTGGCGCGTGATCCGGCCGGAATGGTGCAGTTCCTCTCACCTGACGGGGACCTGAAGGTCGGCGGCCCCTACAGCGACTACGCGCCCCCAGGGGGCGAGCTCGAAACGCTCTACCGTGACATGTACCTGATCCGCCGGTTCGACCAGGAGGCTACGGCACTCCAGCGCCAGGGCGAGCTGGCACTGTGGGTCCAGCTGCGGGGGCAGGAGGCGGCGCAGGTCGGGTCCGCATACGCCATGCTGCCGCAGGACTATGTCTTCCCCACCTACCGCGAACACGCTGTGGCAGTTGCGCGCGGTGTTGCACCCGCTGACCTGTTGAAGCTCTTCCGGGGAATCACCAACGGTGGCTGGAACCCAAAGGACTCCAACTTTCACCTCTACACGTTGGTCCTCGCTGCCCAGTCACTGCACGCGGTGGGCTACGCAATGGGCATGCAACGCGATCAGGCGGCTGACCCTGCTCTCCCGAAGGCTGCCACGGTTGCCTACTTCGGCGACGGCGCCAGCTCTGAGGGCGACGTTCACGAGTCGATGGTCTTCGCCGCCTCGTTCAACGCGCCGGTTGTCTTCTTCTGCCAGAACAACCACTGGGCCATCTCGGTGCCCACTGAAGTGCAGTCGAGGGTGCCCCTTGCCCACCGGGCGCGCGGCTACGGCTTTCCCGGAATCCGCGTTGACGGCAATGACGTGCTGGCTGTGCAGGCAGTCACGCGCTGGGCCCTTGAGCGCGCACGCAACGGCGCCGGGCCCACGCTCATCGAAGCGTTCACCTACCGGATGAGCGCGCACACCACGGCTGATGACCCCACCAAGTACCGCCTGCCTGCCGACGAGGAGCAATGGGTGCCGCGCGATCCACTGGTCCGGGTGGAACGGCGCCTGCGCGCTACGGGAACTGGCGATGATTTCTTTGCGGATCTGGAGCAGGAAGCCGCCGTCCTCGCCAAGGAACTGCGCGCGGAGGTGCTGGCCATGGAGGCGCCCGGACTCGAACACCGTTTCGCGACCACCTACGCCGAGGCGCATCCCCTCATCCAGGAGGAACTCCAGGCCTGGAAGGACTATGAGGCCGGGTTCGCCCGCGAGGAGGGGCTGAGCTGATGCCCACAATGACCATTGCCAAAGCCCTCAACGAGGGACTGCGCGCCGCGCTGACCACCCATCCCACAGCGCTACTCATGGGCGAGGACATCGGTGACCTTGGCGGCGTCTATCGCGTCACCGAGGGCTTGAAGGCGCAATTCGGCTCCGACCGCGTGGTGGATACCCCCCTGGCGGAATCTGGCATTGTCGGCACCGCGATCGGCCTGGCGCTGCGCGGGTACCGGCCGGTGTGCGAGATCCAGTTCGACGGTTTCGTGTTCCCCGCGTTCAACCAGATCACCACCCAGCTGGCCAAGATTCATGCGCGCAGCGACGGGCAACTGACCGCGCCCGTGGTGATCCGCATCCCTTACGGCGGGGGGATTGGAAGCATCGAACACCACTCCGAGTCACCCGAGGCCTTGTTCGCGCATACTGCCGGGCTCAGGATCATCACGCCGTCCAACGCGCATGACGCCTACTGGATGATCCAGCAGGCCGTCGATTGCACGGACCCGGTGATCGTCTTCGAACCCAAGCGCCGCTACTGGCAGAAGGGGGAGGTTGATCTGAGTGCTGTACCTTCCTCCCCGTTCGAAGCCCAGGTGCTCCGGGAAGGCACCGATGCCACTGTGGTCGCCTACGGCCCCCTGGTACCGGTTGCCCTCGCAGCTGCCGACGCGGCAGCAGAGGACGGCACGAGCGTGGAAGTCATTGATCTCCGGTCCATCTCACCCATCGACTTCGACACGGTGACGGCGTCGGTCCAGAAGACCGGCAGGCTCCTGATCATTCATGAGGCACCGACGTTCGGCGGGATCGGCGGCGAGATTGCCTCCCGTATCACCGAACGCGCCTTCCTTTCGCTGGAGGCGCCGGTGCTGCGCGTCGGCGGTTTCCACCTGCCCTATCCCACCGCGCGAACCGAGGAACACTACCTGCCGGATATCGACCGCATCCTGCACTCGCTCGACACCGCCCTCGCGTACTAGAAGGACCCATGACGCTGAATACCTTCAAACTCCCGGACGTTGGCGAGGGCCTTACCGAGGCTGAGATTGTCCGCTGGCAGGTCCAGCCCGGAGCCACAGTTGCCGTCAATGAGGTGATCGTGGAAATCGAAACCGCCAAGTCCTTGGTGGAGCTGCCTTCGCCATATGCCGGAGTGGTCGCTGAGCTCCTCGTGCAGGAGGGCGAAACGGTCGCGGTAGGCACACCGATCATCTCCGTGACGGACGGGACCGCGGACGCCATCGACTCCCCTCCTCCTGCCAACCATGTGCCCGGCGAATTGGTAACGCCGCCCCGCCAGGAGGCGCCGTCGTCGTCCGCGGAGGCCAACGCTCCGCTGGTGGGAACGGGCCCCAAGGCCGACTCCTCACGCCGCCGCCCCAGAATCGATCGCCCCGGCAGGCAAACAACGACGACGGCGCCGGCCGCCGCAAGCGCGCCGCCCGCGCGGATGCCGGGAGACGGCAATCCCGCGCCTTCGTCCGGCGCTGTGAAACGTACGCTCGCCAAACCGCCCGTGCGCAAGGCGGCCCGCGATCTCGGAATCAATCTCGCAGACGTTCCGGCAACCGGCGGGTCCGGCGAAGTGACCAAACAGGACCTCCTCAGCTACCAGGCCCAGCGGGACGCGGAGCAGGATTCGGCGCCGTCGTTCTGGGGTGCCGCGAGCCGCCCGCAGGATGAGCGCATCGAACGGATTCCGGTCAAAGGTGTGCGGAAGGCGACCGCCCGGGCCATGGTGGAGAGTGCGTTCACGGCCCCGCACGTGAGCATCTTCGTGGATGTCGATGCGTCCCGCACCATGGAGTTCGTGAAGCGGCTGAAATCCTCGCGGGACTTTGAGGGGATCAAGGTTTCACCGCTGCTGATCCTGGCGAAGGCGGTAATCTGGGCGGCCGCCCGGAACCCGTATGTGAACGCTACCTGGACGGACCAGGAGATCCTGGTCAAGCACTACATGAACCTGGGGATCGCGGCGGCGACGCCGCGGGGGCTGATGGTTCCGAACATCAAGGACGCCCAGGACCTCTCGCTGAAGGAGCTTGCGGTTGCCCTCAACGAGTTGGCGACCACCGCACGCGCAGGAAAGACGCAGCCCGCGCAGATGCAGGGCGGGACGCTCACGATCACCAACATTGGCGCCCTCGGGATCGACACCGGTACGCCGATCATCAATCCGGGTGAGGTTGCGATCGTGGCCTTCGGGACCATCAAGCAGAAGCCCTGGGTGCTCGACGGCGAGGTCATCCCCCGCTGGATCACTACGCTCGGCGGATCCTTCGATCACCGGGTTGTGGACGGCGACCTGAGCGCACGCTTCATGGCCGACGTCGCGTCCATCCTGGAGGAGCCAGCCCTCCTGCTCGACTAACGCCGGTAGTCGCTAAGGGCGCCTAGGTGGTGCTGTGCTGCTTGGCGATTGCGCCCTGAAGGATGGGAGCGAGGCGGCGGATGCCTTCTTTGATGTCCTCGGGTGAAACCGCGCTGAAGGCCAGTCGCAGCTTGTTCGAGGGCTCGTCCGAGGGAGTGAAGGCCGCACCGGGAATGAAGACCACACCGGCGTCGATCGCCTGGTGTAGGAGAGGATAGGTGTCCACGCCTTCCGGAAGTGTCACCCAGACAAAGAACCCGCCGTCGGGCGTGGTCCAGGATGCACCCTCCGGCAAGTGCTCGGCGAGGGCCTTGAGCATGGTCTCGCACCGTTCGCTGTAGAGTGCGCGTGTGTTTTCCAGGTGTCCACGCCAGTCGTAGTCACTCAGGTAGGCCGAAACGAGCATCTGGGTGAGCGGAGACGGGCAAAGCACAACTGCTTCGCAGGCAAGGTAGAAGCGGCGGTGAAGGTGCTTCGGGACCAGCGCCCACCCTAACCGCACTCCCGGGGCGAAGATCTTCGAGAAGGAGCCGAGATAGATGACGTCGTCCGGATTATCTGCGCGCATTGGCGGCAGCGGGTGCCCGTCAAAGCGGAGCATGCCGTACGGGTTGTCCTCAAGGATGAGGATGTTGTTTCTACGGCAGATTTCGACAATACGCTGGCGACGATCCGCGGCCATGGTGATGCCGCTCGGGTTGTTGAAGCTCGGGATCGTGTAGAGGAGCTTTATGCGCCTTCCCTCAGCGAGCAACTCGTCAATGCGTTGCTCGAGACGCTCGGGTACAAGACCGTCCTCGTCCATAGCGACTGCCTGCACGTCCACCTGATATGCCTCGAAGGTGTTGAGCGCGCCAACATAGGTGGGGTCCTCACACAGGATGACATCGCCGGGATCGCAGAAGACCTTGGCCGCTACGTCCTGTGCTGACTGGGAACCCGTGGTGACGACGATGTCTGCAGGATCCGCCTCGGGGATGCCCTCTGCGGCCATGACCTCGCAAATCTGCTGACGGAGTTGCTCCATGCCCTGTCCACCGCCGTACTGCAGGGCCTCAAGCCCGTGTTCGGCGATGATGCGCTCTGCCGTCTTGCCAAGATCCGCAAGGGGTAGGGACTTGAGGTAGGGGCTGCCACCGGCGAGTGAGACAAGTCCCGGGCGGATTGATATGTCGAAGACGTCCCGCACTGCAGACTGTTTGATGTTGGCGGCGCGTTCGGAGAACAATTCCTCGTGTCTATGAGCCGATTCCGCAGCCCGTTCAAGGGCAACCTCGGTCTCGGCGGGCAGAAGCGTGGAGTTCAGTTCGTCCTGAGAAGTCACGTGACGAGTCTAGGGGATCAGTTCACTGATAGACAACGGAAGTTTTCTAGATCCACCCTGCCTTATGCGCCTTGATTCCGGCTTGGAAACGGCTCTCAGCTCCGAGCTGCTCAAGCATCCATGCAATGTGCCTGCGGCACGTGCGGACGTTGATGTCGAGACGCCGGGCAATCATCTCGTCCGGGAAACCTGACGCGAGTCCCTTCAGGATTGCCTGTTGGGTGCTGTTGAGGGGTGAGTCCAGCGGCTCATCCACGAGGAAGGGCTCGCTGAGCTCCCAGGCGAACTCGAAGAGCTGCGTGAGGATGTGAATCAGGTGCGGGTCACGCACAACGAGCGCCGCTTTGTCGTCATGCTTAAGCTGCCGAGCAACAAGGGCGAGCTTGCGGTCGAAAATGAGCATTCGCAGCGGTACCCGGGGCAGTGCTCCAAACTGTCCGCCGCCTGCCGTTATCGCAGCAACGGCCTTCCGGGTTGGCACGTGGTCGCGGATGCTGATGTCATACAGGGTTTTGCGCTTCACGCCCTTCGCGAGCAGCTCCAGATCCTTTCGAACGTTCTCCTCCTGCACATCCGCCGTTGAACCCTGGCCTGGCTGGGCAATGAGCACCTTTTCGGTAACGTCACGTCCGTAATCGATAAGGACCCGGTGAATCAGGTGGGGATCCTCAAGTGTCTCCACGGCGGAGCTGGAAATGACGCTCTTGCGGGCTTCAAGATAGGTGGGAACGAGCGTGGAGAGTTCCCTCCTGCGCGCGCTGATTCGGGTCCGCAGATCCTGCACAGCCCGCTCATCGGCATCGACGAGATCAGCCAGCGCAACGTCCGGTGAGACCGCAACAAAGGCATGCTCCTTGGCTGTCTGAGTGCTCAGCAATCTGCGCTCAATAAGTACTTCCATCGCTGACTCGATGTCCCGTAGGGTGTATCCAAGCGCTTCGGAAGCTTCAGATCGGGTCCAGCCCGGATTGCCCACGGCATAGCGGTACAGCTCTATGCATATGCCGTCGAGCATCGGCGTCCCTTTCCGAGTGTTCGCTTCCCTGAGGTCAGCCTACAGAACCTGTAAGCCTGGTCTCCCGGTATGGTCGGATGTTCTGCATATCAGAGAACCAAAAATGACCGTGTAAAAACATGACATGTCCACTTAATGACATACGATAGCCGCGATGCTCAAAGTTTGCACTTTTTCCTTGTAATTGCGCGGATTTTCAGGCATTTCGGCCGGCCGCTCCTGACGTCCTTCCCGTACCCATAGGAGCCATGTGTCCGCATCAGGTCATGTCCTGAATAGGGCGCCTCCTCAGCTGGACATCATGTAATCAGGCGCCACATGCTTGATTCACCGGCTCGACGGCGAGCAGGACCGCGTCACTTGCAATCTGACGGAAGGGAAACATCTTATGAAGAGGATCATCGGCGCTACAGCCGGCCTCCTTGTCGCAGCAGCAGCTCTGGCACCAGCATCCCCGGCTCTGGGAGCCGCAAGCTGGGATTGGCCCAAGTCTGTGACTGCCAGCTGGGACTGGCCCAAGTCAGTCGTTGCAAGCTGGGACTGGCCGAAATAACCAACTGAATACGGTTCGCGTCCTCAACGGAAGCAGCGAACCAACTAAAGACTCGCCCCAGCGGGGGTAACCAAAGCCCGAAGGAGGATGTCATGAGTCAGCTAACAGCAGTTCGAACCGCCTCACGAACAGCAACTGGCGCTCAATGGTGGCATCTCTCCACACAAGCAGGTGGCTTCGATGTAGCGGACGGCATCATTGGAGATCTGGTTACCCCGCTGGCGGCGCAGGCGCAGGTTCTGCGAGCCGGCAGATGGTTCTACTCACGGTGTATGAAACCATCTGCCGTACAGGTGCGGCTGCATATACTTGCGCAGCCTGGAACGATCGAGCGGCTTCAGACCTTCCACCAGGCGTTGGTGAAGCGCAGCAACCTCGATTTAGCGTCCCTTCCCTCCCGCCAGCACAGTTCTCCTCCTGCTGGCAGCGGCTATTATCTCCGTGGCATCGAGGACTCTGATCCACAGCTCGAAGCTGAGTTGTTCAAGTACGGGGGAGTCGAGGGTCTTCAGCTCGCAGAGGAAGCGTTCGAGCTCTCTTCGGAACTGGCCGCATGGGCCACCCAGCGGTTCGCCAAGATGCATAACCGGTCAGCGTTTGCCTCGCTGATCCTGTTCGACTCGGCCCGGAGCATGATGAAGGGCCCAAGGTCGGCGAGCTGGCCTGATCGCCGCCGAATCTCCTGGGACTACTACTGGGACAGCCACCTGAAGACCTGCACGCCGGACCTCGGGCCGCGCGGTGCCTCCGTCCGTGAAGCAATGATGACCCAGGTGAACGCAAAGGTGCCCGGTTTCCACGGACTGATGTCTGCAACTGCAGCGGAATCTGCTGTGCATAACTGGCGGCGGCGTTGGTTCCGGGCGCTGGACACCTACCTCTACCGGGCAGACAAAGCACGAGTGAGCCGAAGTGCGCAGCACCTCACCGTCCACCAGGCACACATGACGCTCAATCGTCTTGGCTTCACTCCGCGCGAAGAAGCCGTACTTGGCCTCTACGCACGTACGTGGACCGTAGACCGTGAGCGCACCCTCTTCAACCGAAACTGACTCTCACTGTGCCTCATCGTCAATAGAGTGACGAGAAAGGAGATCTCTCAATGCCCCGCAACGAAGACGTCATTCTCGCCACGGACGCACAAGACCTGAGCGAGGCCCTCGGATGCTCGCCCGACACGGTGGAGAACCTGCGCGGGATGGGTGTTATCGCATCCCAGGGCGAACTTTGGGATGTTGGACCAGCACGCGACTACCTCCGGGACGCAGCCTGGGCAGACAGCCTCTGGCACTGAGCCCGCCGGCAACACGGTGGGTTTCGCCAATGAATCGTTCAGCCCACGCGGCACGCACTGAACAATCGCTCATGCTTCCCGAACGTCGCCCCCCTCGCGAAGTCTGCTGATTAATGCCCCAAGTTCCTGCCGCAGGGTCGTGGTTCTCTGCGCAAACAGTGAGTCCTCAAAATCCCGCGCATCAGCGAGGATTGCCTTCCCGGCGTAGGTCAGTCGATATACGCCCGATCCCTCGTCCACGAGGTCCGACGCGGCTAGTTCCTGGAGCGCTTCTTCAACCGCAGATTCTGCCAGCAGGCACTGGCCTGCAATTTCGGAAACTCCTGCTTCCTGCAGGTCAGCGAGGCCGCTGAGAACCGTATGCCCGGCAGGGCTGAGTCCAAGAGCACCAAGCTGATCGTGAAGATGCTGTTGCACAAAGTGTGCGGCGGTGGTCAACATGAGCCGGGTTGACTGGTCAGGGTCAAGATATCCCCCTTCCTTCGCTGCGAAGGGCGTCGGCTGTTCATCAGCCGAATCAGCGGGATTTGATGCACTGGGGTCCTGAGCGGAAACCATGGGGTCCTTTTACTGCGAGGATCTCGTGGCCGCTGCTTGACCGGTTCCTGATCATAGTATGCGTTCGGAGAGCAACAAACTCGGTGTATCGAGCCGCACAGCGGTGCACCAGCCTCCGAGTCATATGCTGGGCGCATGACGAGAATCAGAACAGCAGTCATCGGGTTCGGGCTCGGCGGGCGGGTCTTCCATGCCCCCTTCATTGCCGCTAATCCGCGATACTCCCTCGACGTTGTGGTGACCTCGAACGAGGAGCGGATTGCACAGGTCCAGACGCAGTACCCCCAGGCGCGGATTATCCGCTCGGTGGATGAGCTGTGGCAGGAGGCGGATGAACTCGATCTGATCGTGGTGACGACACCGCCCGCCAGCCACGCACCCCTGGCGGAAGCGGCGCTCAAGGCGGGGGTCGCCGTCGTCGTCGATAAGCCCTTCGTGGCGAAGTCCGCCGATGGCGAGCGCCTGGTCGAGCTCGCCCGCGAGAAGGGCCAACTACTCACGGTTTTCCAGAACAGCCGGTGGGACGGCGGTTACCTCACCATTCGAAAGCTGTTGCAGGAGGGCGCCCTCGGTACGGTTCGTCGGTTCGAATCCCGCCTGGAGTCCTACAAGCCGCTCGTAACCAAACCGTGGAAGGCGAGCACCCCGGCAAGCGAGGGCGGCGGCATCCTCTTTGACCTTGGCCCGCACCTGATCGACCAGGCGCTGCAGCTTTTCGGGGATGCGGAGCTCGCCCACGTCGAACTGGCCGCCCACCGGGAGGAGGACGGGCCTGACGACGACGTCTTCCTTGCCCTGCATCATCACTCCGGCGTGATCAGCCATCTGTGGATGAACACACTGGCACCGCAGGCAGCGCCGCGCTATCGGGTAACCGGATCGAAGTCGGCGTACACCAAATGGGGCAAGGACGTGCAGGAAGCAGCAGTGGACGCCGGGATGCTTCCCACGGACCCGGGCTACGGCGTCGAGGACAGCCTCTCCTGGGGCTTACTGGGGTTCGACCAGCAGGCGGAGCGGATGCGGACAGAGAACGGTGCCTATCCGGACTTCTACGAACAGTTGGCCGCGGCGCTGGTCGACGGCGGGCCGGTGCCTGTGGACCCAGCCGACAGCCTGAAGGCGCAGCGCATTATCGAAGCAGCGCACAGGCTCTAGACCAGTTGGCGCCAGTCCTCATTGAGCTCAAGGCCGTGTGCGTCGGATACAGAGTGGTGTGCCACCGCTCCACTCGCGATATTGAGGCCGTGGACCAGCGACGGGACCGCTTCGAAGGCCCCGCGCACGCCCTTGTCCGCCAGTGCAATGCCGTACCGCAGGGTCACGTTGGTCAGCGCATAGGTGGACGTGTTCGGGACGGCGCCCGGCATGTTCCCTACGCAGTAGAAGAGCGACTGATGCACGGTGAAGGTCGGGTCCTCGTGAGTGGTGACGTGTGAGTCCTCGAAGCAGCCGCCCTGGTCCACGGCAATGTCTACGAGCACGCTGCCCGGTTTCATCCGGGACACCATATCGTTTGTCACGAGCTTGGGAGCCTTTGCGCCGGGGATGAGGACCGAACCGATCACGAGGTCGGCGTCGAGTACGGCACGCTCAATTTCGAACGCGTTGGAGGCGATGGTCTTCACCCGGCCCGCGTATTGCGCGTCGAGTTCGCGCAGTCGGGCGATGTTGATGTCGAGTATCGTTACCTCCGCTCCCGTGCCAACGGCCATCGCGGTCGCGTTGGTTCCCGCAACGCCCGCGCCGAGCACAACTACCTTCGCAGGCCGGACGCCGGGTACGCCGCCGAGCAGGAGGCCGGGGCCCCCCGACGGCGCGGTCATCACCTGGGCGCCGACCTGGACCGAGAGGCGCCCGGCAACCTCGGACATCGGCGCGAGAAGCGGAAGTGCGCGTCCCTCCTGCACTGTCTCGTAGGCGATCGCCGTTACGCCGGACTCCATGAGTGCGTGCGTGAGCTTGGGTTCGGCCGCCAGATGCAGGTAGGTGAACAGCACCAGGCCCTGCCGGAAACGGTGGTACTCCTCGGCGATGGGCTCCTTGACCTTCATCACCATGTCCGCGCGCGCCCAGAGGTCGTCGGCGTCCTCGACAATCTCGGCGCCCGCGGCGATGTACTCCGCATCGGTGATGTTGGAGCCGACGCCCGCAGACTTCTGCACGAGCACCGTGTGCCCGTGAGTGCGGAACTCGTGGACACCGGAGGCGGTGATGGCCACACGGAACTCGTTGTTCTTCACTTCTTTGGGGACGCCGATGATCACGGGATTCTCCGTTGCTCGTAAGGGTTCGGTTATGGCCGGCAGAGCTTTTGGCCCGGCACTTACAGAATACGAGCGGGTCCGCTCCTCCGACAGGGCCGAGTCAGCGGCACCAAGGGCACGGGTACGACGACGGCGCGTGGCGTCGTCGTCGTACGGTTCACTTTGGCGCGCACACGCGGAGGAGGACGTGTTGTGATGGTCGTCACTACCACAGGGTGCGATGTGAAGCCATTCGACATTTGTCGAGTCCTGGGCCGTCAAGTGTCGTCGGGTTGATCCCTAGGATGGAGGAGTGCAGACAACGGAGGTGGAGCGGGAAGTTGAGCGGATAGCCACCCGGCTTGGCCGCGGACTCTCCCTGGAGGACCTGGACGGCGTGCTATTGGCCTATAGCAGCCACCAATCCTCGGCTGACCGCGTACGCGTCAACTTCCTGCTGAGCAAGAAGGTGCCGGCCGATGTGAGTGCCTGGCAGTTGAGGCACGGCATCGCAACGGCGGTGCGGCCGGTTGCGGTTCCCGCCAATGATGAACTGGGGATGCTGGGCCGGGTATGCGTGCCGCTCCTGGTGCGCGGCTTCCGGGTGGGATACCTGTGGGTGCAGCAGGACGTCGATGAAGACTCCGCACAGCACATTCTCTCCCAGCTACCGGGTGTGCGGGACGGGATGGACCGGCTCGCCGCACTGCTGCTGGAGGGAAACACGGCGGGTTCGGAGCACCGGAGCAGGCGGGAGGCAGTCTTCCTTGCCACGCTCGATCGTGATGGACCGGCAACGGAGGACCTCGCGGGGTGGCCGGAACTCAGCGGAACCGCGCCTTGGCACCTCACCGTTCTACTCGACCCCGCGCGGCCCACGGGAGGCGACGTGCAGGCCGCCACACTCGCTCACAGTACGGCCGCGCTGCAGGCCACGGTCGGCGCCGAGCCGGTGGCGTTCAGTGCAGGAACGCCGTCGCACGCGATTCTGTTGTTCCGCCATGAGTCCGGCCGCGCGGAGCAGGCGGCTATTCGGCGTCGTTATGCCGAGCGCCTTGCGACGGTGACCGGAAATCCGGCGGATCGCCTGATTTCCGGGACCAGCGAGCCGTTCGCGGCACCCGACGGACTTGCGGGCGCGTATGAGCAGGCGCGGTGGGCAGCGCAGGCGTCAGCCGTGGATGCGCAGCTGGGTGACGCCGTGGATTACCGCTCGATAGGGGTATTCCAGTTCCTTGCCGGAGGGGGGTGGCAGCGGTCTACGGCCCGCTCCGTGTACTTCGCTGAGATCGAGGATCATGACCGCAACCATGAACTGCTTCCCGTCCTGGAGCTTTTATACGACAAGAACGGTTCAGTCCAGGAAGTCGCGGAACAGCTTCACCTGCACCGCAGCAGTGTGTACAACCGACTGGCGCGGGTGCGGTCGATCATCGGCGCCGATCCGCTGAGCGGGCAGGTCCGGCTCGAATTGCACCTCGCGCTCAAGACCCGCCGCTGGTCACGCCGACCCCGCATCTGACTTCCGCTGGGAGGCGAGCCAGGCATCAATAGCGTCCCGGCGAATCCGCCGGTGCGTCCCGCGGTATTCGACCGGGATGGTGCCGGCGTCGGTCAGGTTCCGAAGATACGTGTGTGAAATGCCGGCTGCTTCTGCCGCCTGTGAGGTGGTCAGTGTCTCCGCGACCGAGGTCACGGTCACGGAATCACCGGCCGCGAGGCGGTGCAGGAGGTCGACGACGGCGTCCCGAGCCTGGGCGGGCAGCTTCACTGCGGTGCCGTCTACGAAGACAGTGACGTCGTCGTTCTCGCTTATCGCCCGTGACAGGGAGCGCTGCTGGGTCCCGGAGAGAGCGGGGGCCGTGCGGGAGCGGATCATAACCCTTATTGTGCCAATCAGCCGGTAATTAGGTACGCGTGGACTTCCGCAATTTGCATTCAAACGCTATCGTTATTAGACCTTAACTAAGCGAGCTTAGTTGTTGCTCCTCTTAACTACTTGTACTCACTTGCGGTTTGGAAACGGTGGACAAACAATGACGATTATCAACCCGGACCATCGCAGCACAGGCCTCCCATCGACTGGAGGACTGGCAGAGCGGGACAGCGCGCTGCCGTGGTGCGAGCGATGCAGTACGGACGAATTTCTGATCTATGAGGATTTTGTTCCGGCGCGTGTCTCCTCGGAAGGCAGGGACCTTATCCCTGCGAGTGTCAGCTACTCCTGTTCCGTGTGCGGTTCGTTCAACGGGCATCAGGTTCCGCCCATGTGGAGCCCGCCGCACTGGTTCTGGTACAGCTGATCCTTCTCGGAAAAGTCTCGAAGAAGCCTCCCGTGTTCAACACCGGGAGGCTTCTTCGTATTCTGACAGTCAGGCGCAGTCACGCCCATTCAAGCTGTGCCGCGCCAAACGAGACACTGAACTGCACGCACCACAGGTCGACGGCGCGAAATGTGGTGAGGTCCACATCGTCGGGAATCTCGTAGACCTGGTTGCCTTGGTTGCCCTTGATGATTCCCAAATCCACAAAGTCGGCGGACCCGGCCGTGTACCAGCCATCGGGGCCTTCGACCACATCAGCGGCGCTGAGCCAGACATGCACGTCCGGACCGTTGGAGGTATCAAGGTTCTCCAGGGTCAGCACCCGCTGCCCGTCAGGCTGTTCGATGATTCGAACCGTTCCCGATGTTGCGTGCTCGTGGCTGATCAGGGAGCCCTCGGCCAGCTGGACCGGTCCAGCTGGGACCTCGTCGGTCGCTTGATCCGTGGGAAGCGAGCCAGGGGAAACGGATGCCTCCGGTAAGCCCGGAGTCTCGGGCGGCTCAGTTGCTGTCGGGGTAAGGACTGTGGGCAGCGATTCATCGACGCGGACATCGATGAACAGAAGCCAGGGTTTGAACACTGTCAGGCCAATCGCCAGGACCGCCGCGGCGACTACCGCCGTAGCTATGATCCAGACTCTCCTACGTCTACGCGTTGAGCCCATGGGGTAAAGCTAGCAGGCAAAGGACCCTTTGAGGGGTTTGTTTGGGCATTCGTTATGGAAACTGTGCCTTCGCCTGCGAACGTAGCGAGCTTCGGCGTCTAAACGTTAGCCGCGCCCGATGAACGGCATCCCGCTCGCCGTCATGACCACAGTCCCGATGCTTGCCGACGCCGGCAGTTGCACCATGTGCAGTACCGTGCGCGCCGCTTCCTCGACGGGGAACGTTGGTTCAACCCGCCGGGAGCCGTCCGCCTGCAGCGCCCCCTCACCCACGCCCAGAGTGTCCATCAGGTCGGTGTGCGTATTCCCGATGTCGATCTGTCCGCAGGTGATGCCGTAGGGGCGCCCGTCGAGTTCGATCGACTTCGTGAGCCCCGTGATGGCGTGCTTGGTAGTCGTGTAGGCGGCTGAGCGTGGGCGGGGAGAGTGCGCTGCGATCGACCCGTTGTTGATGATTCGCCCACCCTGCGGGTCCTGCTCCTTCATGAGCCGGAATGCCTCAGCCGCACACAGGAATGAGCCGGTGATGTTGACGGCGACCGTGCTGGACCACTCCTCTAAACCGACCTCGTCCACAGCCCCCGCGGGTCCGAAGATCCCGGCGTTGTTGAACAGGACGTCCAGCCGACCCCAGCGTTTGCGCACCTGCGCGAAGAGCCGGCCAACGTCGTCGTGCTTTGAAATATCAGTGGGCACCACCTGCGCAAGCTCCCAGCCCTGGGCGGTTTGTTCCAGCGGTTCGCGGCGCCGGCCGGCGAGTACGACGGCGTAACCCGCCTCCAGGAAGGCATGCGCCACTGCGCGCCCAATACCGGAGCCGGCGCCGGTGACGAGGGTGATGCGGGGACCGCTCTCTGGCGAGTGGTTCATGACGTACGCTCCTCGTTCCTGACATTCTGATCTTCGTGGTCGTTCACTGTAGGTATCTAATGGAAGTATTGTTCCACAATGTGGAACCGTTTAGTGCAAAACATGTGCGACGACGGACAGAGCAACGCAGATGCCCAAGGATGAGCTCCGGGGCGTGAAAGAGGTTTTGGGATGGCTGCTGATCAGGGGATTGTGGGTTCGGGTTCTGTGGATTCGGATCCGGAGGAGACGGCTGAGTGGGTTGAGTCGTTTGATCAGTTGGTTGATGTGCGGGGGTCGGAGCGGGCTCGTGAGGTGTTGGGCCGGTTGCTGGCCCGGGCTGGTGGCCGGTCTGTGGGGTTGCCGCCGGTGGTGACCACGGATTATGTGAACACGATCCCGGTCGATGAGGAACCGGCGTTCCCGGGGGATGAGGAGATTGAGCGGAAGTACCGGGCGTGGATGCGGTGGAACGCGGCGGTGATGGTGCATCGGGCGCAGCGTCCGGAGATTGGTGTGGGCGGTCATATTTCCACGTACGCGGGGGCGGCGACCCTGTATGAGGTGGGGTTCAATCATTTCTTCAAGGGGAAGGATCACCCCAGTGGTGGGGATCAGATTTTCTTCCAGGGCCATGCGTCCCCGGGCATGTACGCGAGAGCGTACCTGGAGGGGCGGCTGACCGAGGAGGACCTGGACGGGTTCCGGCAGGAGAAGTCCAAAGAGGGTCACGCGCTGTCTTCGTATCCGCACCCGAGGTTGATGCCGGAGTTTTGGGAGTTCCCTACGGTGTCGATGGGGATCGGGCCGATGAACGCGATCTATCAGGCCCAATCGAACCGGTACCTGCAGAACCGGGGGATCAAGGACACCAGTGGGCAGCAGGTGTGGGCGTTCCTCGGGGACGGGGAGATGGATGAGCCCGAGTCGCGGGGACTCCTGCAGTTGGCGGCGAATGAGGGCCTGGATAACCTGAATTTCGTGATCAACTGCAACCTGCAACGCCTGGATGGGCCGGTGCGGGGTAATGGGAAGATCATGCAGGAGTTGGAGGCGTTCTTCCGTGGGGCCGGGTGGAACGTGATCAAGGTGGTCTGGGGCAGGGAATGGGATGACCTGCTTGAGGCTGATACCAGTGGGGATCTGGTGAAGATCATGAATGAAACCCCGGACGGGGACTATCAAACCTACAAGGCTGAATCCGGTGGGTTCGTCCGGGATCACTTCTTCGGCAAGACCCCTGCCACCAAGGACCTCGTCGCTGACATGAGCGATGCCCAGGTGTGGGGCCTCAAACGCGGTGGACATGACTACCGGAAGGTTTACGCCGCCTACAAGGCCGCCACCGAATTCACCGGTAAACCCACCGTGATCCTGGCCAAAACCGTCAAGGGCTACGGACTCGGCGCGCACTTCGAAGGCCGCAACGCCACCCACCAAATGAAAAAACTCACCCTCGGCGACCTCAAAGACTTCCGCGACCACCTCCGCATCCCGATCTCGGATGAGGCTTTGGAAGCCGACCCGTATGCGCCTCCCTATTACCATCCCGGGCCGGAGTCAAAGGAGATCCGCTACCTGCTGGACCGGCGTCGCGAGCTTGGTGGTTTCCTTCCCGAGCGCCGCACCCGGGCGAAAGCACTCGATTTGCCGGGAGACAAAGCGTACGAAGTCGCCAACCGCGGATCGGGCAAGCAGCAGGCGGCGACCACCATGGCCTTTGTGCGTCTGTTGAAGGACCTGATGCGGGAGAAGGGCCTTGGTTCCCGGATTGTTCCGATCGTGCCGGACGAATCCCGCACTTTCGGCATGGATGCCTTCTTCCCGACCGCGAAGATCTACAACCCGCACGGACAGAATTACCTCTCGGTGGACCGGGACCTGGTGCTCGCGTATAAGGAGTCACCGGCCGGCGCCATCCTGCATCCGGGTATCAACGAAGCAGGGGCCGTAGCGGCTTTCACGGCTGCAGGCACGGCGTACGCAACGCAGGGTGAGCCGTTGATCCCGGTCTACGTCTTCTACTCCATGTTCGGGTTCCAGCGCACGGGCGATTCATTCTGGGCGGCGGGGGACCAGATGACCCGTGGGTTCATTATCGGCGCCACCGCCGGCCGCACCACCCTCACCGGCGAAGGCCTCCAACACGCCGACGGCCACTCACCGCTGCTGGCCTCGACCAACCCTGCGGTCATCACCTACGATCCCGCGTACGGCTACGAACTCGGCATCATCATGCGTGCCGGACTCGAACGGATGTATGGTGCGGATTCAGCGGATCCGAACGTCATGTATTACCTGACCGTCTACAACGAGCCCATCATCCAGCCGCCGCTGCCCGAAGGGCTCGACGCCGAGGCGGTCGCGCGCGGTCTCTATCGGCTCAAGCCGGGGCACGACGACGATGGCGCCGCCCCCAAGGCGCAGATCCTCGCCTCCGGTGTGGCAGTGCCATGGGCTCTCGAAGCGCAGGAACTCCTTGCCGATCACTGGGGTGTTTCCGTGGATGTGTGGTCGGTAACGTCCTGGACCGAACTACGCCGTGACGCCCTCGCCGCCGAGGAAGACGCCTTCCTCAACCCCGGCTCGGAACCACGCGTGCCCTTTGTCGCACAGCAACTCGGCGAAGCACCTGGACCCATCGTCGCCGTTTCCGACTATATGAAAGCCGTCCCGGACCAGATCCGGCAGTTCCTCCCCCAGGACTTCGCCACCCTGGGCGCCGACGGCTTCGGCTTCTCCGACACCCGCGCCGCCGCACGACGCCACTTCAAGATCGACTCACACTCCGTCGTCGTACGCACCCTCGAACTCCTCGCCGAACAAGGAAAAGTCGACCCCGACACACCCCGCCAGGCAATCGAGAAATACTCGCTGCTCGATCTCCCCTGAAAATCGAGTCAGCAGGACACGCCGTGTATGCCCGGTCTGAAGCGGCGTGTCCTGCTGAGTCGATGGGATTATGAGCGGGCCCAGTCCAGGAGCTTTTCGAGCGGCCAGGTGGTGACGATGCGCTCGGGTGAAACACCGTTGGCTTCGGCGCGCTGCGCACCGTACTGGAGGAAGTCGAGCTGGCCCGGGGCGTGGGCGTCGCTGTCGATGCTGAAGAGGCAGCCGGCGTCGAGTGCTAGCTGAATCAGGTCGTCCGGTGGATCCTGGCGTTCGGGCCGCGAATTAATTTCGACCGCGACGTTGTGCTCGGCGCAGGCTGCGAAGACCTTCTTCGCATCAAATTCGGACTGCGGGCGCTGACCGCGCGAGCCCTGGACGAGCCGGCCGGTGCAATGGCCCAGCACGTTGGTGTGGGGATCGCGGATGCCGCCGAGCATGCGTTCGGTCATCGTGCGGCGGTCCGAGCGTAGTTTCGAGTGGATGCTCGCGACCACGATGTCCAGCCGGCCCAGCATCTCATCCGACTGATCAAGCGTGCCGTCCTCCAGGATGTCCACCTCGATGCCCTTGAGCAGGCGGAAGGCGCCGTCGTCGTTGATTTGTTCCACCACCGTGAGCTGGTCCGTCAGCCGTTCCGCGCTGAGGCCGTTCGCTACTTTGAGGTTGGGGGAGTGATCTGTGAGAGCGAGGTACTCGTGGCCGAGCGCGCGGGCCGCTTCAACCATGAGCGGGATCGGGCTGCCGCCGTCGGACCAGTCGCTGTGGCTATGGAGGTCTCCGCGGAGCTTGGCCCGGAGTTCACTGCCGCCGTCGGCCAGTGCTTCTTTCGAACGTTCGCGAAGATCCGCCAGGTAGGCGGGGACGTCGCCGTCGAGCGCCTGGGTGATCACCTCGAAGGACCGGTTACCGATGCCCTTCATCCGCTTGAGGCGGCCGTCGCGGGCGCGTTGCGCGAGCTCCGCCGGCTCCAGTTCGGCGATCGTTTCTGCTGCCCGGCGGAAGGCCTGCACCTTGAAGCTTGGAGCCAGTTCACGTTCCAGCCAGAAGGCAATCTCGTTCAGGGCTGCGGCAGCGTCCATCCGCCCATTCTGCACCATCGTGCAATGAGCTTCGAGGCGGGAGCTTTGGCCCCTCAATGAGCAGATTCGTTAGGACGGCTTCACGAGCCTATTGCTTCAGCGAACCTATTAGGCGATTATTAGTGATTACCTGATCCCCATTTCAGTCAGTAAACGTCACGCTGGAGGCAATGAAGCCATGATGTCCGGGAGTCTCACTCGAAGTACCCGCTCTAATCCGCGCAAGTCCAGCTTTCGTCTGGCCGCTGCCGGCGTATCAGTGATGTTGACGCTGGGGAGTATTCTCTTTGCCACCGCTGGCGCCTATGGCGCGCCGGAAGGTGCGGCGTCGGGCCAGGCACCGGTTGTTCTCTCGCCAGCCGACGTGGCCGACGATCAGCAGGCCCAGATGGCCAACATGGTTGTTCCCCGGCTCTCTGAATGGAGTTCATCGGACAACACCGTTCAGCTGAACGCGCGCACAAGGATTCTGCTGGATCCGAAGACGGCGCGTTCATGGACGACGGGTGCAACTCAGCCAGGTCTCTCCCAGCAGACCGGCGACCGGGTTGCACGGCAGTTCGCCAACGAACTTGAGGCAATCACCGGTCTTCACTCGCCTGTAAGCCGGGGTGTTGCGTCCGCGAGCGGCCACGACATCCTGTTCTCGCTTGTGAGTGACCCTGAGCTCGGTGCGGAGGGTTACCGACTCGACATAGGCAGCGGCCCGACCACTGTCGAAGCCAATACCAGCACTGGCTTGTACTACGGCACACGCACCCTCGAGCAAATGCTGCAAGCCTCTGCGGACGGACGAACGCTCACAGCCGGGACCGCTCTGGACACGCCGGATCAGCCGATGCGTCAGGTCATGCTTGATGCGGGCAGGAAGTATTGGGAGATCGACTACCTGAAGAACCTGATTCGGCAGATGTCGTGGAACAAACTGAACACTCTGTACCTGCAGTTCTCCGATTCGGAGGGCTTCCGACTGGACAGTCCGAAGTTTCCGGGACTCGCCGATCCTGACGTGAGCTACGACAAAGCGGAGATTGAGGACCTGGTGGCGTTCGCCGCAGAACATCACGTGATGCTGGTGCCCGGCATCGACATCCCGGGTCATGCCACGGTCATCAGCGACGCATTTCAGACCGGCTTCGGAGACTATGCGAACGCCTGCACCAACGCCCACATGCACAGCCATTTGACCATCGACTGGGTTGTCGACATTACCGAACAGCGGACCTACGACATCACCACCGGTCTGCTCGAGGAATTCCTGCCTTGGTTCGATGCCCCATACGCCCATCTCGGAGCCGATGAACTCCCAGGCCAGTTGGGTAACTGCCCCAAGGTTCAGCAATACCTGGCCGCAGATCCCGAACTGAGTACGCTGGGTGACCTCGCGACCGACTTCATCAACCGAATGGACAGGGTTGTTGCTGAACACGGCAAGCGTTCCATCATTTACAACGGGGTTGAGCACATGGCCTCTCCCCAGCAGGATGTGAATGAGGACGTAATCTTCATGACCTGGGAAGGTACGGGCTCGGAGCCGATTATCAATGGTCACGATGAGATTGCCGTCGGGCCGTTCTATCTCACGCCGAACAACTACCACAGTCTGTATCCGGACGAGGCATGGATGTATGACGAGTGGGTGCCCAGCGTCGCCGGCGACATGCTCGGAAGCGGCTTGATGAATTGGGCTGACTACAACTTTTGGGCCAAGGATCAGCACTTCGAGCAGCTAATGACAACCCCGAGGGCTATCCTCGCGGACCGTTCATGGAATGCCTCTCCAACCCCGGACGGGGTGCAGGACTTCAAAGCCCGACTTGGCGCGATCGGCACTCCGCCTGGGCTGACTGTGTCTCCCGCACCGCAGCGCGTGAACGATGCCAAAGCGAGCCACCACTGGACGTTTGAGCCGGCACCGTATCCATCCGGCTGGACCTATGCAGGCAGTCAGGGCCAGACGCTCTTCGTCGGAGACGAAGCGGGTGAACTGCACGGAACCTCCTACATCATCAACAATCCCGAGCACATTGATGACGGCATTGAAGGTTCGGCGTTCAGATTCAATAATGACCGCGACGGAGTGGGCTTCGGTGGCCTGGATACAGCTCCTCCATGGACTATCTCGGCGTGGGTGCGCACCAGCGCGCAGATGGGTGACTCGTCGCTCCTGAGCTCAGGGGAGACGGCGATCAAACTGCAGCAGTACCAAACCTGCGGTCGGGTCGGATTCACCGAGAAGGGCGTTGCCGACCACTCCTTCGACTACAGCACTCCGCTCAATGAATGGGTTCACCTCACGATGGTTGCCGGACCGGAACAGATATCGCTGTACGTCAACGGGGAACTGCGTGATGTTGCGGACGCATCCGTCAATTTGCCCATGCGCTCCATCGGAGACCTCGGATCAGGAATTCGCGGTGACCTGGACGAGATCAAGGTGTACGACGAAGCGCTTAGGGCCGAGGAGATAGCTGGTGCGTACGAGGCGTATGGCGTCCAGGGGTCCGATAACCAGATGGAGTGTCTGAATAACGCCGCTCTCGGCAAAGCCGCGGAGCAAAGCAGTACCGCGAATAACGGCGTCGCAGCGCGTGCCGTGGACGGGAATACCAACGGAAGCTTTGGCGGTCAGTCGGTCACGCACACAGCTGAGAACGGATCACCCGAGCCTTACTGGCAGGTGGACCTTGAGACCAATGTGTCCATTAGTGAGATTGGAGTGTGGAACCGTACCGACTGCTGCGGTTCAAGGCTCGATGATTACTACGTGCTGGTCTCAGACGAACCGTTTGTCAGTACGGATCTGGACGAGGTGCTGGCCCAGTCGGGAGTCACAGCGTTCGAGCAGACCCAGCCGGCCGGCTCTCCGACGCGGATCGACACAGACGATCTACAGGGCCGGTACGTGCGAGTCCAGCTGCGCGGAAACGCCGTGCTCTCCCTTGCTGAACTCCAGGTCTTGACCACGGATAGCTAAAAGAGGCAGCTCGTCCCCTGGCACGACAACGCGGCGATCCCTCATTCCGCGGGGATCGCGGCGTTTGCCTTGGTTCCGGTGTGCTCATCCGCCGTCCCGCAACTTGTACAGCACGGGCAGGGAGGGCACTACCGCCCGGTATTGCCCTGCCCGTAGCTCTGTCCTGGGTGGTCGTAGCCCCCGGCGCCTGGTCCGTATCCGGCGTTCGCATCAAAACGCGCGCCCTGGGGATTGCTGGGCAGGAACATGAAGACCAGCACGACAATGCTGCCGCCGGGAATGAAGCTGAGCAGGTACCACAAACCGCTGAAGTTGCCGTCGTGCAGGCGACGCACGCCGACGGCGATGCTCGGAATGAGGATTGCGAAGCCGTACAGGGATACCAGGACGGCGCCCACGATAAGCCCGCCGCCTGGAGTGCCCGTCTCCGGATCCATACCGATGAAGGCTCCGGTAATCATGACGATCGACAGCACCATGCTGACGAGGAAGTTGAACAGCACCACCCACCAGTACTCGCTCCGGCTCGCACGGCCTGAGAAGGTGGCGTACTTCTTGAAGAACCGCTTCACCGCTGAACCGAAAGATGCATCGTGGAGCGGCTGGTCAAGTGGGGCGTCTGAAGAGGCCTGCGTTGAAACAGGGTGGTAGCTCATGGTGGTGCCTTTCATGGTGAGACTGTCAGCAATCACAGTAGTCAGCCCGAGCGACTTTGTAGATGGGGACATCTCCCCGGGTTACGGCTCAACCCGTATGATGTGACCTACACAACACAACAGTCGGTGACAGAAAACTCTTGACAGAGAAGCTGTGACGAGGACTACAATGAATTCGGAATAAAGATTCCACGATACAAAAACTAAGCGGTACACAAACTACCGCCGGAGACATCGAGTCAAATCGAATTCGTTCGAGGGTAAGGGTGTTCAGCGCCGGCGTTAGCGCTCTACAGAAAGCTGACACCCATGAGCTTGTCCACCCTCAATACATCCTCCCCGGCGGAAGCGGCCGGCATCCTGAAACCATGCGTTGATATCCCACGCTGGATCAATGCGATCGTCGATGCCCGCTCCTTTTCCTCCGAAGCGGAACTGATCGACTTCGCCGAACACGCGGCGTACCCCTGGACCGAGGCCGAGATCGACGGCGCCCTCGCCCACCACCCGCGCATCGGCGAACGTGCCCAGGGGAACACCGCAGAAGCAACGATGTCCCGTGGTGAGCAGGCCGCCGTCAGCACCGCCGTCGAAACCCAAACCGCGCTCCAGGACGGCAACCGGGCCTATGAGGAGAAGTTCAACCGCGTCTTCCTCATCCGCGCGGCGGGCCGCAGTGCCGAGGAGATCCTCGCCGCACTGAACGAGCGCCTGAACAACTCGCCCGAACAGGAGCTGGACATCATCGCAGGCCAGCTCCGCGAAATCGCCATCCTACGACTCAAGGGGGTCCTTGCAGCATGAGCCGCAGCCACATCACCACCCACGTGCTTGACACGGGGACCGGAAAGCCCGCCGCCGGCGTCGCCGCCCGGCTGGACCGGCAGGAATCCGGCGGCTGGCACGAGATTGCCTTAGGAACCACCGACGACGACGGCCGCATCGCCTCCCTGGGGCCTGAGGCTCTGGAGCGGGGAACCTACCGGATCGAATTCGAGACCGGAAAGTACTTCGCCGCGGCCAGTACAGAGACCTTCTTTCCTTCGGTCTCGCTCATCTTCGAACTCACCGACCCGGCACAGCACTACCATGTGCCGCTTTTGATTAGCCCATTCGCCTATTCCACCTACCGAGGAAGCTGACATGACTGCAACAACCACTGAACAGAGCAATGTAACCGGCGCAGCGGCCAACACCGGCCGCATAGTCCTGGGGCGCAACCAGTACGGCAAGGCCGAATGCAGGCTCGTCAAGGTCACCCGGGACACCGCCCGCCACCAGGTCGAGGACCTCAATGTCACCTCGCAGCTGCACGGCGATTTCGAGGCCGCGCACACCGAAGGCGACAACGCACAGGTTGTCGCAACCGACACCCAGAAGAACACCGTCTACGCATTCGCCCGTGACGGTGTGGGTTCGCCCGAGGCGTTCCTTCTCCGCCTCGGAAAGCACTTCACCGAGAACTTCGAATGGGTGACCGGTGGCCGCTGGGCCGCAGAGCAGTACTTCTGGGACCGCATCAGCGACCACGATCACGCGTTCCTCCGCAATAAGTCCGAGACCCGCACTGCCGTACTCCTGATTGAGAACGGGGTTCGCCACATTGTTGCGGGCATTCAGGACGTCACCGTGCTGAAGTCAACCGGCTCGGAGTTCCACGGCTACCCCCGCGATCGGTACACAACCCTGAAGGAAACCACCGACCGCATCCTTGCGACCGATGTGACGGCGCGCTGGCGCTACAACCCGGACGTGACCGACATCGATTTCAACGGCATCTACGCCAGCGCGCGAAGCATCATGCTCGACGCGTTCGCGCAGACCCACTCCCTGGCGCTGCAGCAGACCCTGTTCCAGATGGGCAAGCAGGTGCTCGAGGCCCACCCCGAGATCGAGGAAATCAAGCTCTCCCTGCCGAACAACCACCACTTCCTTGTGGACCTGGAACCGTTTGGCCTGGACAACCCCAACGAAGTCTTCTTTGCGGCAGACCGGCCGTACGGGCTCATCGAGGCAACCATCGAACGTGAGCGCGAGGGGGACACAGCAGGCGAAGCACGGATCTGGGAAAACATCCCGGGATTCTGCTGACCAAAAAGAGCGGCCGGACACCTGCACGTGTCCGGCCGCTCAGCAACTACTCATGTGAGACAAGGAAGTCATACTCATGAAAGCAGCCAGTTCCATGAAACACCATGCAGCGCCCCAACGCCCGGAAGATGAACGCCTGCCCTTGGGCCGCACCTTCGCATACGGGTTCCAGCACGTCCTGACCATGTACGGCGGGATCATTGCCGTTCCGCTGATCGTCGGCACAGCGGCGGGACTTTCGCAGGACGATATCGCCGTCCTCATCGCGTCCTGCCTCTTCGTCGGCGGCGCGGCGACCATCCTGCAGAGTTACGGCGTCAAGTTCTTCGGCTCCCAGCTACCACTCGTTCAGGGTGTCTCCTTCGCCGGCGTCGCAACGATGACCGCCATCCTCAGCGGCGGCGGAGGCCTCCAGACCGTCTTCGGGGCGGTCCTCGTGGCGTCGCTGATCGGTCTTGTCATTGCACCGTTCTTTGCAAAGATCATCAAGTTCTTCCCGCCGGTTGTCACCGGCGTCATCATCACCACCATCGGCCTCACCCTCATGCCGGTGGCCGCCAACTGGGCCATGGGCGGGAACCCGGCGGCCGAGAATTACGGCAGCCTGACCAACATCGGGCTCGCCGCGGGAACCCTCGCGCTGGTGCTGCTGCTGAGCAAGCTCGGAAACGCGGCGATCTCCCGGCTGTCCATCCTGCTGGCGATCGTTGCCGGTACGGTCGTGGCAGCCCTGCTTGGACTGGCGGACTTCTCGAACGTGGGCAGCGGTGCAATCTTCGCCTTCCCGCAGCCGTTCGCCTTCGGCTGGCCGGTCTTCGACCTCGCGGCAATCATCTCGATGACCATCGTGATCCTGGTCTGCATGACGGAGACCACGGCGGACATCCTCGCGGTCGGCGAAATCGCCAAAACCAAGGTGAACTCCCGCCGCATCGCCGACGGTCTGCGCGCCGACATGCTATCCAGCGCGCTTGCCCCGGTCTTCAACTCCTTCGCCCAGACAGCGTTCGCCCAGAACGTCGGCCTGGTCGCCATCACGGGCGTCCGAAGCCGCTACGTGGTGACGGCGGGCGGTCTCATCATGGTGGTGCTCGGCCTCCTGCCGATCCTCGGACGCCTGGTTGCAGCGGTTCCGACGCCGGTGCTCGGGGGTGCGGGCATAGTCCTCTTCGGGACGGTGGCCGCCAGCGGTATCCGCACCCTCGCCAAGGTGGATTACCAGGACAACATGAACCTGGTGATCGTCGCGGTGTCCCTCGCCTTCGGCATGATCCCCGTCGTCGCGCCGACTTTCTACGACGAGTTCCCCAGCTGGTTCGGCGTCATCTTCCACTCCGGCATCAGCTCCGCGGCCATCATGGCGGTGCTGTTGAACCTCCTCTTCAACCACTTGAAGGCAGGCAACCCGGACCGTGCTTCCGTTTTCGTGGCCAGCCCTCCACGCATGGTGCGCCAGGACGAGCTCACCGCCCTCCAGGACGGTGACAGCTACCAGGGCGGCAAGCTGGTTGCAGCCGACGGCACCGAAGTACCCGTGGTGACCGCCGCCCAGTACCAGGTAGTCAAGGAGAAGCTGGACAACGGCGAGATCGAGTGCGCGGAAGACATCCGCAAAATCTGTGACGGAGACACCAAGCACTAACTAGTTCGTCCTTACCTACCTGCGCACTCGGGTAGGTAAGGATTCCACCCTGGATCAGCAGACAGGACCACTGAGCTGACGGCACCAACCGCCGTCGTCGGTGGTCCTGTGCCGTTTCACCTACCTCCATGGAAAGAAACAGAACGGAAATCCGACAATGACACGCATCTGGATCCGCGAACCGCTGGCCATCTTCACCGCGAACGACGACGACGCCGGCGGCGGGCTTGTCCTCGACGGCGCCACGATCGTGGAGCTCGTTCCCGCCGGCTCCACACCCGCTGTCCCGTACGACTCCGTGTTCGACGCACGCTCACACGTGGTGCTGCCCGGCCTGATCAACACGCATCACCACTTCTATCAAACCCTCACCCGTGCCTGGGCGCCCGTGGTGAACGTTCCGCTGTTCCCCTGGCTGGTCAATCTCTACCCTGTGTGGGCGCGGTTGACCCCGCGCGATCTTGAACTGGCGACGACGGCGGCGCTCGCCGAGCTCCTCCTCTCCGGTTGCACCACAGCCGCTGACCACCACTACCTCTTCCCGGGAGGCATGGAGGAGTCCATCGACGTTCAGGTGTCAGTGGTGCGGCGGCTGGGGATGCGGGCGATGCTCACGCGCGGTTCGATGTCACTGGGAGAGGACGACGGCGGCCTGCCGCCCCGGCACACGGTGCAGGAGGCCGAGGTGATCCTGGCGGACAGCGAACGGCTGATCACCCGATACCACGAGCGGGGCGACGGCGCCCAGGTGCAGATCGCGCTGGCACCGTGTTCACCCTTCTCGGTCACCACGGAGATAATGAAGGAGAGCTCTGCGCTGGCCGACCTGCACGACGTGCGGCTGCACACCCATCTCGCCGAGACGCTGGATGAGGAGGACTTCTGCCGGGAGCGTTTCGGTCTGCGGACGGTGGATTACCTGGACAGCGTCGGTTGGTTGGGCCCACGGACGTGGCTGGCGCACGGGATCCACTTCGACGATTCCGAGGTGGCCAGGCTGGGAGAGGCGGGCGTCGGCGTGGCCCATTGTCCGACGTCGAACATGCGGTTGGCGTCCGGGATCTGCCGGGCCGTCGAGCTGGAGGAAGCCGGCGTCTCGGTGGGATTGGGGGTGGACGGTTCGGCGTCGAACGATGCCTCGAACCTGATCCTCGAAGCACGGCAGGCCCTCTACATCCAGCGGCTGCGCTATGGAGCGGAGCAGGCGACACCGGAACGCGCCCTGGGCTGGGCAACCCGGGGGTCAGCGGCCGCGCTGGGGCGCTCCGACGTCGGGGAGCTCGCTGTAGGGAAGCAGGCCGACCTCGCGATGTTCCGCCTCGATGACCTGCGTTTCTCCGGGAGCCATGATCCGCTGTCCGCGCTGCTGCTCTGCGGTGCCGACCGCGCCGACCGTGTGATGGTCGGCGGGCGATGGCGGGTGGAGGACGGCGCCGTCGTCGGGCTGGACCTGGAGGGGTTGATTGCCGAGCACAGCGCCGCCGCGCGCCGGCTGGTTGGGTGAGAGCCTCCCACGGAGGCTGCCCGTAGGTTCAGGACTGCCGGTTCTAACCGGCAGGTCCAAACCTCCGGGCAGTTTCTCTGATCAGTTGCCGGTGCAGTGGAGCTGTAAGTTGGCGAGGTGAGCATTTTCTTGGTGGGCGGCGGACCTGACACTACGACGGACGAGGCGGTTTACGAGTCGTTCCTCGAAGAGGCACGGGGTTGTGCCGGGTTGAAGGACCGCACCCCGCGGGTTGCGGTGGTGCTCTTCGACCACGAAGGCAGCGGCCCCCACTTCCTTCCCGTCTACGGGGAGCCGCTGCACGGGTGCGAGGTTCTGCCCGTCTATGCCCGGCATCAGGAGCGCGTGGCGCCGACAGTCTTCGCTGACGTCGACGGCATCGTGGTCGGTGGTGGCCCCACGCCGGAATACCACACGGCGCTCAGCGATGTCGCCAAAGCGATCCGGTCAGCGGTGCGGGAAGGAACGCCCTATCTGGGGTTCTCTGCAGGTGCGATGATCGCCGCTGAGAAGGCAGTGATTGGCGGGTACCGGCTCGACGGGGTGGCTGTTTGTCCCGCAGAGTGGTCCGAAGGACTCGACGAAGTGACGCTTCAGTCTGGACTTGGACTCGTGCCCTTCACCGTTGACGTGCACTGCGCACAGGCGGGCACTTTGAGCCGGGCAGTTGCGGCGGTCGAGTCAGGTGAAGCTGTCCTTGTCTATGCCATTGATGAAAATACTGCGCTGGTGACCGACGCGACGGGCAACTCGGATCCCCTTGTGCTCGGCGACGGGCGACTCTGGTGCGTGAGGGCCGCCGGCTCGGGCGGAGCTTCGGTCCGTTCCATCGGCTGAAAGGCGGCCAAAAAGGTGTGCGCCTCGAGCCAGGGTACCGTCCCGGGAATCTGCCTGTTCTGCAGTCGTTGCCCATGCGTTGCCTGCAGTGCAGGCGCGCCCGAAAAAGACATCCAGGTTCCGCACTCCCTTGCGCGCCGCCGCCCCTGTAAGGTGCCTGTGAATACCCCCGGCGAACGGCATAGAGAACCGACGACCCGCCGTGGTGCGTTTATCATCTGTTTCTCATCTGCCCTTCCTAAGCTTGAACAAGACCCGATTCCCGCCCGAAGGACGTTGAAGGCCTCGTGAACGCGCAGCCCAGGATCAATGAAGAACTGGACAAACCGCCTCGCGCGCTGATTGTCAGTACAGCGCGGGACCGCGGTGCACTTGCGGCCGCGCGTTCACTCCAGCAGGACGGCTGGGTGGTGGGGGTAGGTACGCCGGAGGGTAAAGGCATGCTCTGCACATCGCGCGCGGTCTCCTTCTCCCATGTTGTACCCCGTCCGCGCGGTGACGCCGCAGAATTCGTCAAGGGCGTGCAGCGGGCGGTGCAGGCGGGCGGTTACGACGTCGTTTTCGGTGGCGGCGATGACTGGATGGCGGCACTGGCCACCTACCGCGACCACATCCCCACACCCGTTGCACATCCCTCTGCCGAAGCCGTCCAGCGCGCGCTCGACAAGGTGACCCTCGCAGAAAGCGCGGCACACGTAGGGCTCGCTGCGCCGCTCACGATCCCCGCAACGCCGGATGCGATCGCCGATTGGGAGGGCCCGGTAGTCGTGAAGTCCCGTGCCCACTGGTGCCCGGGACAGACCCGCCCCCACCGCATCGAGGCCCGCCTGTTCGACAGCATCGCAAGCGCCAAGGAACGTATCAACCACATGGAGCAGCTCGGCGCGGAACCGCTGCTGCAGGAACCGATCCGGGGCCGGCTCGGCGCAATGATCGGGCTGTTCCGGAACGGCAAGCTCGAGGGAAGGGTCCAGCAGAGCACGCCCCGGCTTTGGCCCACTCCCAACGGGGCTTCCGCGCGGGCGGAGACCGTCGCCGTCGACCCCGTCCTGGCCCGCAGGGTGGACGCGCTGCTGTCCCATATCGGCTGGTGGGGTCTGGTGGAACTGCAGTTCCTGACCGACGACGACGGCGTCCCCCACCTCATCGACTTCAATGGCCGCTTCTTCGGCTCGATTGCGCTCACGAACGCCGCGAGGCCGGGGCTGGCAAATGCGTGGGGGAGGCTGGTGCTCGGCGAAAAAGTCCCCTCGCTCACCGATGCTCCCGCAGGCGTTCGTTACGTCTGGGCAGCGGGTGACCTGCGGCGGGCCCGGGTTGAGCGGCGCGGCGGCCTGCTTGCCGACGTCGTCGACACCATGCGCTGGGCAAGCCGCGCCCATCACAGCGTGTGGGACGTCCGTGACCCCGGCCCTACCTGGCACCTGGTGACCTCGAGGTTCAGCAAGCCGGAGTAGCAGCAGCCGAACCAATCAGGGCGGAATCGAGGCGATTACCGGCGTCGTGCCGCGCGGATCATGTCGAGGGGCACGCTCCGTTCGGGCGCGCGCAGCGCGATCAGCCCAAGCGCATAGGCCCCGCACACCGCAACCGCGACGACGGCGCACGTCAGCAGCGCCGGCCCGTCCACCACGTCCACCAGCAGAAGCCCTACGCCGGCGGCGATAGCCGCCAGAACCGCGGCGCGCAGCAGGAGGGCGACGGCGGTGCGCAGGTCCACGCCGTCGTGCCTGCGATGGAGCAGCCACGCGTTGGCAAGAGCGGCTGTAACCAGCGATGCGCTGGTTGCCAATGCGATGCCCGCCACGCCCATGATGGGTGCGAGAAGGATGTCGCCCACGATGTTGACGATCATCGCGACCACGGCGACGACGACGGGCGCTTTGGAGTCGCCGAGGGCATAGGACGTACTCACCACCACCTGCCTGAAACCCAACGCGAGCAGCGCCGGGGCGTACCAGGCGACGGCCGTGGCGGTGTCCTCGATGTCCTCCCGCGAGAATGCGCCGCGACCGAACGCCACTTCAACGAGGGGGACCGCGGCAATGGCCAGCACAACGCACAGCGGTACGAGGATGGTCACCGTCACGGACAGGCCGCGGTTCACCAGGCGCTTCAGCTCGGGAAGATTGCCCACGGACGCGCTGATCGCAGGGTAGAGCGGCACGAGTAGCGATGCGATGAGAAGCTGCTCAGGAAGATTGACCAGCCGCCACCCGTAGGACAGCGCGGTGATGGCGCCCTCCTCAAGGGTGGAGCCGACCGCACGGTCCACGAGGGTGTTGATGTTGCCGATCGCGCTGCCAACGAGCATCGGGGGAACCAGGACGGCAATCTCGCGGAAACCGGGGTCCTTCAGCGCCAGGCGCGGCCGGACGCGGGTGCCGATGCTGCGCAGCGGCGGCAACTGCAGGAGCAGCCGGGCCGCGGAACCCACCACGAAACCGACGGCGAGGGCGCTGACCCCGTACTGCGGACCGAACAGCCCGGCAGCCGCGATCATGATGAGGTTGAAAGGCACGCCCTGCAGGGAAGCCCAGGCGAAGCGGCCATGGGACTGCGCGAGGGCGGCGAGCAGATCGGTGCCGGCGACCAGCACGGTGGCGATGAGGATGATGCGGGTGAGCATCGTGACCGTGGCCGCTTCACCGGCGTCGAAACCCGGCGCGATGAGGGACGTCACCGGTGCGGCGAAAATGCCCATGATGACCGATCCCACGCCGAGAATCAGCATGGTGACGGTGAAAGCGACGTTGAACCCGGTGTGGCCTCTACACCCGTTCTCCTCAGTGGTTGCCTCGCGGGCGACCACCGGAGTAGCCGAGCGCGCCATCGCGTAAGCAACCAGGCCGAGCACGATATTCATGAGGCCCTGAGCCACAAGATAGGCATCGAGCTGGGCTCCGGCGCCGAAGATCGCCGCAATGACGACGTCGCGCAGGAAGCCGAGGAGCGTGGACACCGCCGTCAGTCCGGTGACAAGCACGGCAGCCCGGGAGATTGATCTACCTCCGGGCCTGGCCACGAGTCCGACGCCCTCCTCTCTGTGCTGTGTCGCTGAGCCCGTCGGCCAGCGTTGACAGAATACATGCACCTCTTTCCAGCGGCCGCAGGTTGGCGTAAGACTTGTGTGCGCACAAGGCCATCCAAAAGATCGGAGTCCCAATTGAAACTGCAGCTTTCAGCAACCGTCCTCGATTCACCCGATGCCCGCGCGCTCGCCGACTTTTACCGGCAACTGCTCGGCTGGGAGGCGAAGTTCGCGGAGGATGACTGGGCGATGCTCAAGGCGCCCGACGGCGGTGCGGCGCTGTCTTTCCAGACGGAACCGCAGTATGTGCGCCCGGTGTGGCCGGCAGGTGATGGAGACCATCCGATGATGATGCATCTGGACATCTACGTTGACGACCTGGATGCCGCCGGCAGTCATGCCGTCGGGCTGGGAGCGGAGCTCGCGGAGTTTCAGCCGCAGGAGGGTGTCCGGGTGTACCTTGACCCGGCCGGACATCCGTTCTGTCTGTTCCGTGACTGAACTCTGACCAAAAGAGCGGCGGCGGAACCCCTGTGTAGAGGGGTTCCGCCGCCGTTGATTGTTTTTTGCTGTGGTGTTACGGCTTGGCGGGTCCACCCTTCTTGACCACATGGTCCCAGCCGATGAGCTCCCCGCCGGCGTCGGTTAGCGACACCTTCTTGGCTCCCGGTTTCAGATCGGCCGACAACTGGAACGTGATTCCAGCGTCCGCGTCCGAGAGGAGCCAGCCGACCGGAGATTCGTCAACGTAGACGAAGTGCCAGGCGTCTGTCGTGGGTGCGGTGAAGGCAATGTCCTCACCAGCGCTCATGGGACCGCGAGGGGTACCGAAGTCAGCCCGGTTGGCGCCGTTCAGGGCGCCTTTCGCTGGTGCCGGCGGGGTGAAACCTGGCTCCTGCACGGTCAGGGCAGTGTTCCGGACTTCCAGTTCATACAGGGAGAGATAGATACCAAGGGTGGAGGCATGTACGTCCACGCGGACGTGGCGGGCGGTCACCGGGTCAAACTCGATGATGTCGGTGCGCGCTCCGGCAGCCTTACCGGTTTGGGTGGAGACGACGGTCCAGTCGGTGCCGTCATCCGAGACGGATACCGTGTAGTCCTTGGCTGAAGCAGCCTCCCACTTCAGGGTTACCTGGTTGAACGCCTTCCCGGTGCCGAGGTCTGTGGCGATCCATCGCTGACCGTTGTAGTTGGCGGACCACCGGGTGGAGGAGCTGCCGTCCACAGCCAGTGCAGCGGGGAAGCCGGCGGCTTCCACACCCGATGCCGTCGCGGTTGAGCCGAGAGCAAGGTTCTCCGGGCCTAGAACGCTGACGCTCCACGCTCCGACGCCGGTACCGGCCGCATCGACCGGTGTGAGACCCGTCAGCTTCACGTAGCGGGCTTCCCGGGTGTTGAACGTGACCTGATCCGGGCCGGCGCCGTCGACGTCGTGCTGTGTCACCTTGTTCCAGATCGCGCCGTCGAGCGAGGTCTCGACTCCGTATCCGGCAGGAGCATTCTGTGCCCATTCACCGTGCACGCCGCCGATCTTGGCAACTTCCCCCAGATCGATCGTCACGTCCGTTGCACCCCGTGTGCCGGATTCCCACCTGGTCAGAGACTTACCATCGGTAAGGTTCGACGCCGGGTAGCCCGCAGCCGAAGCTGTCGCGCTCACAGCAGCACCACCTGAGATCTCGCCAGGAACGGCGGAGCCCCCCTCGCTGTTGATCAGGTGCAGCCTTGGTCCCATGCCGATCGTCTCAACCGTGCCGGTGAATTGAGCATAGGTGCGTTCGGGATCCACCGCGGACCAGGACTTTTGAGCAATTGTGGGGAAGCTCAACTCGACTAGCCCGTGGACGTCCATCTGTGTGTAGTCCTCATGCACGAGGTCATTCCAGACGGCGAACTGCGCACCGAGAACGGAGGAGGGATCCACGGTCTGGCCACCGCCTTCATTGGGCGTCCAGGTTTGGTACAGCGACTGATTGTTCAGGCCGTTGCCGTGGTAGTAATCGGCGAAGGGAACCACGTACAGAGTGGCGTCATTGGTGTTGATGAACTTCACGCCGTCAGCTTCGGCGGTATCCAAGCCGTACCAGCTGTTGTTCCAAGAGTTGATGATCACGTCTTTGTCGTAGCCTTCGATGCCGCCGCTCATGACACTTGCGCTTCCCCAGGCCACCGGCTGCTTGCCAAGCCCACGGATGTGCTCGGCCATCGTGTTGTAGAAGTTGCGGTAGACATCGCTGTGTTCGCGGGTGTACTCGTCCGCGCCAAAGTGCACTTCCGGACCGCGGAACCATGGCGTGAACTCGCTGAAGATGTCCTTTACGGTTTCGATGGTTTCAGGCTTGCTGAGGTCCAGCATGTCCGAGTTGCCGCCATTGAGCCCGATCTCCGGCTTCCAGTTGATGATGGCTGCGGAGTGGGCGGGGACGTCAATCTCCGGGACGATGTTGATGCCGCGGGTCGCCGCCGTCTCCTCAAAGCTGTCCCAGTCAGCGCGATCGTAGGCTCCGTCCGTTGACGCCAGCCCTGCGAACTCCGGATTGTCGGTTTTGAGCCGGAAGCCCGTGTAGGCCTTCGTGAAGTCCTCGTTCTCGGGAAAGATCTCGTTGTCATTCAGGTGGATCTGGAACCGGTTGAGCTTGTAGTAGCTCATCATCTTGATGTAGTCGCGAATAAACTCCGGCGTGAAGAACCGGCGTCCGACGTCGAGCATGAAACCGCGCTCTTCATAATCCGGCCAGTCCACAGCGTTGCCCACGGGAACAACGTTGCGACCTTCTGACTGCACCAGGATCTGCAGGAGGCTGCGAGTGCCGTAGTAGACACCGGTTTCGGTGGGTGCGCTGATTGTGACATCGGTGTCGGTGGTTAACCGGTAGCCTTCTTCGGCGTACCGCTCACCGCCAGGTGAATGCAGGTCCTCAGGTGTGAGGTCGAGTGAGATGTCACCGGCTGCGCTCTCGCCCGACACGACGGCCAGATCCAGGCCGGTCATCTCCGACAGGTCGCCGGCGAACTCCTCACCGATCTGCTCGAGGCCGGCCTCGACGACAATGCGGCTTTCGTTAGAGAGCTTGAGGTCTCCGGTGCCGCCGGTCCATTCGTGGAGGGAGGGGACTACAACGGGCTTCGCGTTCACTGAATCGGCGGGTTCATTAGCGCTTGCCGGAGCAATGGAGCCGAGGCTTCCGACCATAACGGCCGCTGCGGTTGCGGTAGTGACCCACCGCCGAATGCCGCCCGCTGAAGGGCGTGCGGACTGAATGGGTATGGGATGGATCATGTGAACTCCATTATTGACTCGTGTGGATGGCCTTTGTCCTGTGACACAACTAACTCGTCACTCCATAGTGGCCATTGTGCGGAGGACAGTCAACCATTTTTCTGATTATTCGTGACGTAAACAGGAAAATTAAGTGCAAGTATGAGCAGGTGCGGGTGGGTTCTCACGCGATTCTGGACGAACGAGTACTGTGGTCCTATTCCTGACTATGTCCCGTGAGCCAATGAAGCATGACGGCCGGCACATCGGCTCCAGGGCAGCAAGGTCCATCATCCGGGAGGTGTGAGCTATGTCCGTGATATCTCCGGACCTTCAACCTGAAGGTGCCCAGCTTCTCGAGCGCACCTATGCCGTCCAGCGGGAGATCCGCAAAGCCCATCGCGTCATGGCGTTTCAGCAGATCGTGGACCAGGAGGGTTATGCAACTCGCGCGAAGATTGCCCGGAACACAGGACTCAATCCTTCCACGGTGTCGACAATCCTCAAGGAACTGATTGACGACGGCTTGGTACTTGACGGTGAGCAGGCTGAAAGCACCGGCGGCAAACCGGCCACTACGTTGAAGGTCGATCGTTCGGTCCACGGCATCCTCACCGTTTCGGTCCGGCCGCGGCGCTTCCGTGCGGCGCTGTTCACGCTCGGTGGCGAAGTTGAGTCGACCGAAGCCAGGGAATTCGACCGAAACGTCGCTCCGGAAGACCTCGTGCACTTTGTGTCAGCCTTCATTTCGAACACCGACCGGAAGATCGGTGTGGTCGGTCTTCAGGTCCCGGGCGCCCAGGATGAAGGGACAGTCCTGGAAAGTGTCCAGCTGGACTGGCACAACGTTCCATTGGCGTCTCTGATCGAGACCGCTACCGGGGTGTCGACTTTTGTTGTCAACGATGCGGATGCTGAAGCGATGGTTGAGGGTGCTCACCACCCGAATGCCGCATCGACCTTGTACTTCGTGCACATGGGGGGCGGTCTGGGTGCGGCAATCATCTCCCGCGGCTTGCTGTTGAGCGGACTCTCCGGCCGGGCGGGCGAGATTGGCCATGTCAGAGTCGATTACGAAGCATCGGAACCAGCCTGCCTGTGCGGGGTTGCCGGTTGCCTTGAGTCAGTCGCCTCCATGCGCGCAATGCTCGGCCCCGCTTACTCCGAGGAACTGACCAGTGATGAGATTACCGCGTTGGCTGCGGACCCTTCCGCAGCCGAGCGTCTTGGATCCGGGGCTGTTGCCCTGGCAAGGGCGCTGCGCTTGATATGCGCTGCGCTCGATATTCAGCAGGTAGTTCTGGGAGGAGACGCTCCACGATTGGGGTCGGCCTTCCTCGCCGCCGTGCAGAAGGAACTGCACGCCAATCCCGCGATGGCGGCGCGCACACCCAGTGTTGTATATGCGCATCCGCCGCGGGAAGCCTTCGGTGTTGCCCAGTATGCGCTCAACCGTGCGTTCGGCGTGCAGTGGTCCTTTAGCCGGTAGGAGGAGTGGAGGTGGCCCGACGGGCGGCAGTCTCCACGCGTTCCCAGTGCTCCGCCCAGTCCGCGGCACTGCGCTGGGGCATGTTCAGATCTTCCGGGCCGCGTCCGGTAGCGCCGTCGAGCAGTTCACGCAAAATGTCCGCGTGGCCAAGGTGCTGGGCAGTCTCCACGCACATATGAACGAGAATTTGCTGAAGCGTCACCCGGCGTCGTTCTTCTGACCACCACGGCACCTCGCCGACGGCGTCGAGTGGTAAGGCTCGGATCGTTGCATCCGTGTGGGCCGCCGAGAAGTGGTGCAGTTCGATGATGTCTTCACGGGTTTCCTCGGCGGTGAGCCAGAGATCGGCCTCGGGGGCGGCGTCGTCGTCGAACCAGGGCAGGTCTCGCCCACTCGGACGGCCGAATACCTCGCCGAAATACCCCAACTCGACGCTCGCGACGTGCTTGACCAGCCCCAGCAGGTTGGTGCCGGTGGGTGTGAGGGGGCGACGGGCGTCGTAATCGCTCAGGCCGTCAAGTTTGGCGAGCAGATCCTCACGGCGGCGGCGCAGGTAGCGGTGCAGAACCTCTTTGTCATCCATGTGGGCACTCTACTGGGTGGCTCTGACACGGGCATCGCGACGATCAATCACCGTTTGGACCTGAACGCGACTGCGCCCCTGCAGAGCGAGGCTCCACAGGGGCACAGAAGGGTGAATCTAGCCGGCGCAGGTGAACTTCGCGTCGGCCCAATCGGCGTGGTCGTAGTTGATGCCGTCGCCGCCGTCGTCGACCGAGAGTGTCACGTAGGTGGCTCCGGAGATGTCGACGTCGATTGTTGCCGTCTCGGTAGTTGCCCCCATCACCGGAGTCTTGACGAGTTCCTTGTCATCGGCGAGGACAGAGAAGACAACAGACCCCAGCGTGGCCTGGTAATCGTCCACGCCCACCTTGGCGGTGAAGGAGGTGCACTTGCCGCCCGTGTAGTAACGGATGTCGCTCGCGGCATGTACGCCCAGGCCCTTTTCGAACGTCTGTCCATTCAGCTTGATGGCACTCCCGCTGTTCGAAATGTCCTGCCCGATAGAGCCGTAGCCGTTGGTCGCTTCGAGCCAGTCAAAGTCGCTGGCAAAGACGGTGCCGGTCGGGACCGTAGGCGGCGTTCCGGATTGCTGCGTACGTTCTACGCTTGCTGTTCCGGCTCCGTCGCCACCCTCATACGTGACGGTTGCGGAGAAGAGACGCTCAAGGAAAGCATCCCGCTGCTCAGGGACTCGGATCTGGAAGGTGACCTCAGCGGAACCGCCCGGCCGGATGGCCTTGACCTTCTGGGTGTCGGGGTAGACAGTCCAGTTGATCGGACCGGAGAAGGTGACGTCGCCCTTCTTCACCGGTTCTCCGGTTCCATTGGTGATTGTCACGGTGACATCTTCGATGGACGGGCCGTCCAGGTTCACCTCGGAGATGGTGAGTTCGACGCCGTCGGCCTCTGCCTGTACGTCGGTCTGGGCGTTCGCCGTGAAAGGAACGAGCGCGAGGGTGAAGGCGAAGAGAACCGCCAGAAGGGTGCGAGTGATTTTTTTCATGAAGATCTGTTGTCCTTTCCGGTTTAGGCCACGGGTGGCATGTCAGATTCGCGGGAATCGAGGCCGAGCCGAAGCTTGGCCCATTCACCGCGTGTGAAGTCAGGCACCTCAACAGGTGCGCCGCCCTTGGCCAGCGACATGACGCTCAGCGGAACGGGTGCGCACCACGCTGCCGAGTCGTAGACGTCGATGTCGGGAACCAGTCCGGCGCGCATGGTCTGCACGGTTCGCCACTGCAGAAGGTAATCGATGCCGCCATGTCCCGAGTTGGCGGCGTCCTCGCCCACCTTCTTCCAGATCCAGTGGTCGAACTCGTCACGGTACGGGCCCCATTGTGCCCAGGAGTGCCCGCTGTGGTCCGGTTCCAGATAGACGCGGGCGTTGTAGTCCTCGAAGATACCGCGGCTTCCAGCGATCGAGTTGATCCGGGAGTACGGGCGCGGCGAGCTCACGTCGTGTTCGGCACGGATCACGCGTCCGCGGTCGGTGTTGATCAGGCAGGTGACAAGGTCACCGTTGATGTATTCCTCCTGCCAGGAAGGGTGGTCCTTGGGCACGTACCGGGCACGGTAGTCAGCCAGGCCCTTCGCCTCGGTAGCTGTTGCCTGCAGCGTGGTGAGCCGGTCGCCACGGTTGATGTCCATGGCCGCCGCGATGGGTGCCAGGCCATGCATGGGATAGAAGCTTGCCGTGCTGCGGGTGTGCCACTTGCGGCGCCACGCGTCCGTGTAATACGTATCGGAGAACAGTAGGGAACGCAGGTCATGCAGGTACCCGCCATGGCCGTTGGTGATCTCACCGAACATGCCTTCGTGGGCCATCTTCAGCATGGCCAGTTCATTGCGGCCGTAGCTGCAGTTCTCCGCGAGCATGAGGTGCTTGCCCGTGCGCTCCGAGGTGTCCACCAGGTCCCACAGCTCATCCAGCTCCGTGGCGATGGGAAGCTCAACGGATACATGCTTGCCGGCTTCCAGAGCAGCCTTGCCCTGCTCGTAGTGGAACTCCCAGGGGGTGGCAATGTAGACAAGGTCGACATCGTCCCGGTTGAGTACTTCCTTATAGGAGTCAGCCGAGCCGCCAACCTCTACCGGGCGGGGTTTGCCATCGGCCTCCAACCGGTCTGCAGTGCGCTTTGCGCGATCAGCCCGGATATCACACACAACGGTTACCACTGCGCCCGGGACGGCGCTCCAGCCGGACGCCATGCCTCCGCCACGGTTGCCGAGGCCGATCAGACCGATTCGAACCGTCTCGTGCACTTCGAACGGCACGTTAGCCATTGATTTCTGCGACTTGGGCCGCTTTCCGGGGCCCCTTGCGAAGGCGGACTGCGCGGTGGCGGCGATGACACCACCCGCGAGTGCTCCCCCAAGCACCATTCGTCGAGAAGCGTCGGGTAGTTCAACCATGTTCATTTCCCTTTCAGAAGCGTCAGCACTTTGAGGGAACGACGCCTCATCGCACTGTTAGGTACCTCACAACCCCACCCGACTAGGCCGAGAATGTCAAGACTCGATCGATAAAAGACGCTTATAATCACATTCGATCACTTTTCGCCTTATTCGACGGCGTTAGGATGGATAGGCGAACCAGTCAGCTAATTGTGGGGGTAGCGGAGCATGGGGAACGACGAAGCCTTGACCGACCCGCACAACCGGTGGGTGATGGCGGCCCACTACAGCGCAGAGGTGAAAGATCTCGGACTGGGACGGGCGCTGCGAAGCTACTATCTGCTGTGGTTCCCAATTGGTTTTGCAGTCCTGCTACCGCTCGGCATTCTGCTTGACTTCCTGGTCTTTCCTGATCCGCCCGGACATGCTTCGTTGCGCCCTGGCATCTACCTGGCGACGCTCGCTCTGATGATCGGGACGATGGTCTATCAGGTGAAGCGGGTCAGGACCTCGGTCAACCTGTACGAGCCCTATGTGCTCGCACTCCTTGAGCGTCCTCAACGACGGAGCCTGAGGCGCCAGATTTCTGGCAGGGAACCGATGATGCGCGAGCAGCTTTGCGTTGCCCGGGCGGGGGCGGCTCAACAGCGCGTGAGGTCTGCCGAGCAACTCGTTTTCCTGGCGCCCTTGTTGTTGCTCTTCCTGGGGACGCAACAGCTCACCACCACGTTCTGGCTATGGACGGCCGTGGTGGTGGTGCTGGCCCTTCTCATCGGCGAAGGTTTCCACCTTCGCCGATTCATCCTGTCCGGACGTTTCCTGGAGCGAACTGCCTCCAGCACAAGAGGGGTTTTGTATGAGAGCCGATAATAGTGCCGTTGCGGATCCGTGGAACCGGTGGCCTGCTGCTGAGCATTACAGTGCGGACGTGAAGGATCTGGGCTTGGGCCGGGCCCTGCGAAACTATTACCTGATCTGGTGGCCGATCAGTGTAGCTGTCCTGCTTCCTTTGACTATCTTGTTCACCTCGATGCTTGTACCTGCTCAGGGGATGACTGACACATTTCATTCTGCGCTGCTGATCACGGCTATGGCCGTCGCGGTCGTGTCCTGGATCTACCTCGTGAAACGCGTCTATACAGTCGTGACGCCCTATGATCCGGACGTGCTTACGCTTTTGGACCGCCCCCAGCGCAGGTCCGTGCGGCGCCAAATCTTCGGCAGGATGCCGCTTCACCCCGAGCAGTCGCGAGTCGCCCGAGCGGTAGCAGTTCAGCTGCGTAAGAAACTCGCGGAACAGCTCATCTTCTCGGGATTTACCATGCTGATCGTCATTGGCTCACTGCGGCCCACCGAGCCGTTCTGGGTGTGGATGTTCGCTGCGCTTATCGTCGTTCTTCTTGCCGTCATCAGCTGGGAACTGCGCCGCTTCGTTCTCACCGGGCGTTTCCTAAAAAGGACAACGCCAGGCAAAGAAGGCTAGCTCGCCAGGTTGAGGTCATCCGAAATTGCCTGTGCCGCGGAACGCAGCAACGGCACGGCCTTGTCCGCGAACCCCTCATCGACACGCGATACCGGCCCGGAGACTGAGATCGCCGTTGGCGTCGGAGCATTCGGCACGGCCATGGCGAAGCAGCGGACGCCGAGTTCCTGCTCCTGCTCGTCAATTGAGTAACCGCGCTCGCGGATGCGTTCCAGCTCTTCCAGCAGCTGATCGACGGAGCTGATGCTCTTTTCCGTGGGGGTCGGCATGCCGGCCCGGGTCACGATGGTGCGCACGGCGTCGTTATCCAGTTGCGCAAGGATGGCCTTCCCGACGCCGGTGTCATGGGTGTGTGCGCGACGGCCCACCTCCGTGAACATCCGCATTGAGTGCGGTGAGGGCACCTGCGCGATGTAGACCACCATGTCCGAGTCCAGCACCGCCATGTTGGAGGTCTCGCCCAGCCGGTCCACCAGCATCTTGAGTTGAGGCCGCGCCAGCGCGCCGAGCTGCTTGTTGGCGCCTTCACCCAGGCGGATCAGGCGGGGGCCAAGCGCATAACGGCGGTTGGGCAACTGTCGGGCATAGCCCTTCATAACCAGCGTCCGCAGCAGCCGGTGGATGGTAGGCAGCGGGAGATCCGTGGAGGAGGAGAGCTCGCTGAGCGTCACTTCTCCGCCGGCGTCGGTGATGAGTTCCAACAGCTCGAACACGCGCTCAACGGACTGGACGCCGCCTGCTGCGACTTTCTCGGCCATCTGGATCCCCTTTTTACGTTGTGTGTGTTCGCGCGGCGCCAGTGCAGCCGTAGCGGTCTCTTAACGATACCGCAATTCCATCAGACGGAAACTATCGACCAACCGAGCTTGTAATTCCATCTGACAGATAATAATATCCATAATACGGAAGAAGCAGGATGGCCGCGCAAGGCCCAATCAGTGAGGATCATCAATGGCGAGTCCCAGCCCCGGCTACTCAATCACCCTCCGCGTCCAGGCGCCGTCGAGCTTCACCGCTACCGCCGAGCTCGCTGCCGCGGTTGGCTCTACGGGAGCCTCTATTACCGCGCTGGACGTCACCGAATCACACCACGACAGCATCGTCGTGGACGTAAGCTGCAATACCACCGACGCCGCCCACGGTGAGCAGGTTCGGGATGCACTGAACGCGCTCGACGGCGTTCACGTCAAGAACCTGAGCGACCGCACGTTCCTCATGCACCTCGGCGGTAAGCTCGAAATCGTCCCCAAAGTTGCCCTCCGCAACCGCGACGATCTCTCCCGCGCCTACACTCCCGGCGTCGCCCGCGTCTGTCTTGCCATTGCGGAGAACCCCGACGACGCCCGCCGCCTCACGGTCAAGCGCAACACCATCGCCGTGGTCACCGACGGCTCGGCCGTGCTCGGCCTCGGCAACATCGGCCCGGCCGCAGCGCTTCCGGTCATGGAGGGCAAGGCCGCGTTGTTCAAGCAGTTCGCCAATGTGGACGCCTGGCCGGTCTGCCTGGATACCCAGGACACCGAGGAGATCATCAGCATCGTCAAGGCGCTCGCGCCGGTTTACGGTGGCGTGAACCTTGAGGACATCGCAGCTCCGCGCTGCTTCGAGATCGAGAACAGGCTGCGCGAAGAGCTCGATATTCCGGTATTCCATGATGATCAGCACGGCACTGCGATCGTGACCCTCGCGGCGCTCAACAATGCGCTGCGCGTAGTGGACAAGCAGATCGAGAACGTGCGGATCGTCGTCTCGGGTGTGGGTGCCGCCGGCTCTGCAATCATCCAGCTGCTGCAGGCGCAGGGTGCCAAGAACATCGTCGCGTGTGACCGCAAGGGCGCAATCCACAGCGGCCAGAACCACACCGATGAGCACCGGCGGTGGATTGCCGAGAACACCAATCAGGGTGCCTTCGCCGGATCGCTGCACGAGGCGTTGGCCGGTGCGGACGTCTTCATCGGCGTAAGCGGACCGAATATCCTCGGCGAGGACCAGGTGGCGTCCATGGCGGAGAACGCGATCGTCTTCGCCATGGCTAACCCGGACCCGGAAATCGACCCGGTCATCGCCGCCCGTCACGCGGCCGTCGTCGCCACCGGACGCAGCGACTTCCCCAACCAGATCAACAACGTCCTCGCCTTCCCCGGCTTCTTCCGTGGACTGCTCGACGCCGGTGCCTCCGACATCACGCCGGACATGCTGGTTGCCGCAGCTGATGCAATCGCTGCGCGGGTGGACGATGATGAACTTAACGCCAGCTTCATCATCCCGAGCGTTTTCGACCCGCACGTCGCTGGCGATGTCGCCGCAGCCGTCGCAGCGGCAGCGGCACCGGCTGCGGAACATTCAGCTTCAGTATCAGCAGAGTAGGAGCAGGACATGGCTATCGAACTTATCCGTACGACGCCGATTGAGGGCGCAGAGACCATCCTCACCCCCGAGGCGCTCCAGTTCATTGAGAAACTGCACCAGAGATTCAGGGACAGCAGGGATGAGCGGCTGACGGCCCGCGCAGCGCGGCGAGAGGAAGTGGCCGGCACCGGCCGCCTGGACTTCCTGGCTGAAACAGCCGATGTGCGCAACGGCGAGTGGACCGTTGCGTCTGCTCCTCCACAGCTGCAGGACCGCCGCGTCGAAATGACCGGACCTGCCTCGCCCGCGAAAATGGCCATCAACGCCTTGAACTCGGGCGCGAAGGTTTGGCTTGCGGACCTTGAGGATGCCAGCTCGCCGACCTGGTTCAACGTCGTCGACTCCCAGGTGAATCTGTACGGAGCGGCACGGGGCTCGCTGAGCTATACCTCGCCCGAGGGCAAGGAATACGCGCTGCGCACGGACGCGCCGCTCGCCGTCGTCGTCGCCCGTCCTCGCGGCTGGCACCTCCCGGAGAAGAACATCATTATCGATGGGAAGCCTGCCATCGGCGCCCTGGTCGACTTCGGGCTGCACTTCTTCCACAACGCCAAGCAGCTGCTGAACCTCGGCAGCGGCCCCTACTACTACCTCCCCAAGCTGGAGAGCCACCTTGAGGCGCGCCTCTGGAACGAGGTGTTCGTCTTCGCCCAGGACTACGTGGGCGTTCCACAGGGATCCATTCGCGCCACGGTGCTCATCGAAACCATTCCGGCCGCGTTCGAAATGGACGAGATCCTGTACGAGCTGCGCGACCACGCCTCGGGACTGAACGCCGGGCGCTGGGACTACCTCTTCAGCATTATCAAGTACTTCCGCGACGGCGGAGAGACCTTTGTTCTGCCGGACCGCGCCTCCGTCGCCATGACGGCGCCGTTCATGCGCGCCTACACCGAATTGCTCGTCAAGACCTGTCACCGTCGCGGCGCCTTTGCGATGGGCGGCATGGCGGCATTCATCCCCAACCGCCGCGAGCCGGAAATCACCGCCCAGGCCATTGAGAAGGTTCGTGCGGACAAGACCCGCGAGGCCAATGACGGATTCGACGGCTCCTGGGTTGCCCACCCCGACCTGGTGCCCGTATGCCGGGAGGTCTTCGACGCCGTTCTTGGCCGGAAGCCCAACCAGATCGACCGGCAGCGTCCCGAAGTTGATGTGACGGCGGCGCAGCTGCTAGACGTCGAATCCGCCGAAGGCGACGTCACCGAAGTTGGCCTGCGCGCAAACCTGTACGTCGCTGTGGCTTACGTTGCGGTGTGGCTGTCCGGCAACGGCGCGGTCGCTATCCACAACCTCATGGAGGATGCCGCCACGGCGGAGATCTCGCGCTCACAGGTGTGGCAGCAGCTCCGGAACAAGACAGTGCTTGCAGACTCAGGCAACACGGTTACCCGCGAGCTGGTGAACACCATCCTCGCTGAAGAGACCGAGAAGCTGCGCGGCGAAGTTGGGGATGAGGCCTTCACGAAGTTCTATGAGCCTGCCAGCCGGCTTATCGCCGACATCTGCGTCTCCGAGGAGTACACCGACTTCCTCACCCTGCCCGCCTACGAGTTGGTGAGCTGAGTGGAATTCGCTCTCGGCTTCGATGACCACGCCGCCATTGACCGGCAGCTCGCGGACACCGACGCGTTGCTGGCCAACAACTATCCCGGCGACAGCGGCGCCCGGCAGCCGGTCCACACTGTCTATGTGCCAGCTGATCGCTACCAGCCCTCCCTCCCGGGTGACTGGGGGAGGGAGGCATCCGCCGCCGTCGAGCGCGCCGGGGGTATGGGCGCGCTGTGCGCGACCTTGGGAGTGTCCGACGACGTCGCCCACCTGGTGCGTGCGAAACTCGCCACTGAGCCGATCGAGGACCTGCGCCTCGACTTCGAGGACGGGTACGGCAACCGGCCCGACGACGAAGAGGACGCCGAAGCCTCCCGCGCCGCAATCGCTGTGGCGCGTGCGGTGCGGGACGGCATCGCTCCGCCGTTCATCGGCATCCGCTTCAAATGCTTCGAGGAGGCAACCCGGCGTCGTGCACTGCGCACGTTGGACCTGTTCGTGGGCGGGCTGCTCGCGGAGGGACCACTGCCGGACGGGCTGGTGCTGACGCTGCCCAAGGTTTCCACGGCGGCGCAGGTCGAAGCAATGGTGTTTGCCTGTCGAAGGCTTGAGGCTGTGCATGGGCTGGAGGCCGGGCGGCTCCGGTTCGAGGTGCAGATGGAGACGCCGCAATTGATACTGGGCGCAGACGGAACCGTGCCGGTGGCCCAGTTGCTGCACCGCGACGAAGGCCGGGTATCAGCTCTGCACTACGGTACGTATGACTACAGCGACTCGCTGCAGATTGCCGCCGAATACCAGTCGATGGAACACCCCGCCGCAGATTACGCGAAGCAGGTCATGCAGGTGGCGGTCGCCGGGACCGGAGTCCGGCTCTCCGATGGATCGACGAACATCCTGCCCGTTGGGTCGCCGTCGGACGTTTCTGCTGCCTGGCAACTACACGGCCGGCTGGTGCGGCGCTCCCTCGAGCGCGGCTACTACCAGGGCTGGGATCTGCACGCGGCGCAGCTGCCGAGCAGGTTCATCGCAACCTATGCCTTTTACCGCGAGGGACTTCCGGCCGCGGCCCAGCGTCTGCGTAACTACGTGCACCAGTTGGAAAGCACCATCCTGGATGAGCCTGCTACCGCCCGCGCACTCGCCCGGTTTGTACACCGGGGCGTGCTGTGCGGTGCAGTCACCGACTCCGAGGTCAGCGAGCTGGCCGAGATTTCCCTTTCCGAACTGGAAGCGCTCGCGCATCCCCGGAAACATCCCACTACAACACTCTCGAAGGACTGACGTTGAGCACCTACTACGCCCCCGAATCCGTTCTGCCGCCGCAGACGGATCTGCTGACCGGCCGCGCCGTTGTGACCGAGGCCTACACCGTGATTCCGCGCGGTGTGCTGCGCGACATCGTGGTGAGTGAACTCCCGGAGTGGACGGGCACCCGCACCTGGGTACTGAACCGTCCCGTAGCCGGAGGCGCGACCACCTTCGCCCAGTACCTCATCGAGGTGTCACAGGGCGGTGGCTCCACCAACCCCGAGCCCGAAGCCGGCGTTGAGTCCTTCGTTTTCCTGCTCGAGGGTGCGCTGACCATCAAGCTTGAGGGCGAACTGCATGACCTGACTCCCGGCGGGTTCGCCTTCATCCCGCCGGGCGCGGAGTGGGAGGTTTCCAACTCAGATCCCGAGCCCGCCAAGTTCCAGTGGATCCGTAAGGCTTACCAGCCGTTGGCGGGTCACACACCGAAGGCCCGGGTCGGCAACGAGAAGGACATCGAGCCCGGGGCGATGCCGGGCACCGACAACAAGTGGCGCACTACGCGGATGCTGCCGACCGATGACATGGCGTACGACATGCACATCAACGTCGTGACCTTCGAACCGGGCGCCGTCATCCCGTTCGCCGAGACGCACGTCATGGAGCACGGGCTGTATGTGCTGGAAGGCAAGGCCGTCTACCGGCTGAACCAGGACTGGGTCGAGGTCCAGGAGGGTGACTACATGTCCCTCCGCGCGTTCTGCCCGCAGGCATGCTACGCCGGCGGACCGTCGAACTTCCGGTACCTGCTGTACAAGGACGTGAACCGGCAGATCAAACTGACGTAGATTCGCCGCGCAAGCCGGCCCGGCGTCGTTGTGCCTGCCCGGATTTGCTCGCCTCAGAGCCGCACCGATCCGTTCGGTGCGGCTTTGAGCGGTTTGTGCTGCTGTTTGTAGCGCTCCCAATGCGGACTATTGGTGCTCGGTGGAAGCTGACTGATTCAAACCCGCATGGAATGGACACCGACTGCAGGTGAAAGGCATCCGGATACAGTCCACCGGCAATGGTCTCGACGGCACTGATGTTCCCGCCGCACCCCGACACCGGACCCGCCCCCGACCAAGCCGGGTAACGACGATGACCTCCCGTCGACCGGTTCCGCCATCCCGTTCGCTGCGCTGATCCTCGGGTCGCTGTTGCTGCTGCTCGGTCCGACCCAATTCGTGCGGCTTTGGCGCCTTTGTGCTGGGCTTTGTGGTTTGCAGCCCCGGGAAACTGGTCGCGGTCGCCGTCACCGAGTTTCAAAGCCGCATGGAATCGATCCTGGACATCAGTCATAGATAAGAATGAGTATCATTAGTATGTGAACTCGTATCCTGCGTCTCAGAACCTTACAAAACGCCACCCTCTTCGCCTGCTTGCCGCGTTCGGCGTAGCCGCGTTGCTCCTCTCCGGATGCGCTCCGGACCAGCCCGCCACGGGGTCAGCCAGCAACGCTGCTGATTCAGCGGGAGCCGATGCCACAAGTTACCCGCTGACCGTGCAGAACTGTGGCCGCGAGGTGACGGTTGAGGAGCAGCCGGAAGCCGTCGTCGCAATGGATGGCGCGGCCGAAACCGTCTTCGCGCTAGGGCAAGGGGGTGCGGTCAAGGGCTACTTCGGCGCAACCGCGGACAGCCTGCCCGAAGCCCTGGCGGGCGAGGCATCCAAGACCGAGCACCTCGGCGGTACGTTCCCGGCGCCTAGCCTGGAGGCGATCATCGCCGAGGCTCCCGATCTCGTCCTGCTGTACGGCTACTACGAGGAGGCCGGGGTAACTGCCGAGCGCCTCGATGAGCTGAATATTCCGCACTTTGTCCTCAACGAGGCCTGCGTGGAGGGCGACACCTCAATGGATGGCTATCTCGACGACGTCGTCACCATAGCCACGGTGCTTGGCGTCCCCGACAAGGGGAAACAACTTGTGGAGGAGTGGACCAACCGTATCGACGAGGCCGCAGCGGATGAACCGACCGGCCACACCGTGTTCATTCAGGGCAGCCCGGATCCGGCGAGCGTCTTTGCCTCGGGCGGTACCAGCTTCGCGAATAGCCAAATCGAACTCGCGGGCGGAACCAACATTTATGCGGACAGTGATGAGGGCTACCTGACCCCGTCGTGGGAGGACGTCGCTGCGAAGAACCCTTCAGTGATCGTGAACGGCGTCGCTGATGGGCCCGGGGCGATGGAGAGCCTCAAGGGCTACATCAATGACAACCCGGCTCTCGCGGCGATCGACGCAGCAAAGGAAGACAGGTACTTCGGCATGAAGTATGCCGAAAACGTTCCGGGCCCGCAGGCGGTCGAGGGGACCATCGCGCTCGCTGAATTCCTCGCCGCGAACTGAATCTGATTCAGTAATGGCCACCCCGAACAAGGGAGACACCCGGGTATTCGGACGCGGGACATTTGTCTCACCGGCCGAGGCGCAGTCTGGATCTTTCCGGCAACAGCAGACGCCCGGTCCGTCCCGTGCGAACGTCCGCCGGATGCGTCCGTGGGTCTTCAGTATGGGCATGCTGGTGATTCTCGCCGCCGGTCTTCTGGCTTCGGGCATGGTTGGCGGGGAACCAGCGTCACCCGGTCAGGTGCTCGACATCGCCTACCGCCGGCTGTGGGGCCTCGAATACGTCGCCGGCAGTGAGCTCATCATCTCGGAGATCCGATTACCGCGCGGCCTGCTCGCCGCGGCAGTCGGGGCATCACTGGCGCTGGTGGGCTGCATCCTGCAGGCGATCGTGCGGAACCCGCTCGCGGACCCGTCCATCCTGGGCGGGACCGCAGGCGCATCGTTAGGTGCGGTCGGGGCGATCATGGCCGGGGGTGCGGGCCTGTTCGGGCTGGGTGTGGCAGGCGGTGCGTTCCTCGGGGCAGCAGTAGGTTTCGCCTCCGCGATGGCGCTGGCTGCTGGCCGGGCAGGCCTATCGCCGCTGCGACTGGTGCTGGCCGGCGTCGCCGTCAGCTTCCTGTTCTCGGCGCTGACTTCGCTCGTGATCCTCCGGGCTGGAGATGACCGACGGCTTCGCTCCGCACTGTTTTGGCAACTCGGTTCGGTGGCGAGTGCTACGTGGGACAGCCTCCTGCTTCCGTTGATCATGCTGGCTGTGGGGGTGGGGTATCTGCTGGTTCGCGCCCGCCGGCTGGATGCGCTCGTGTTTGGCGATGCCACCGCGCATTCACTGGGTGTGAACCCTCTGGCACTGCGCATCGAACTGCTCATAGCGAGCGCCCTGATCACTGGCGTCAGCGTTGCCCTAGCAGGGGGAGTGGGCTTCGTGGGACTGGTGATCCCCCATGTGGTCCGCATGGTCGTCGGCCCGTCCCACCGCGCCCTCCTGCCCTGCAGCATCACGGCGGGCGCGGCGTTCCTGGTGCTTGCCGACGTCGTCGGGCGCGTGATCGCTCTCCCCAACGAAGCACCGCTGGGCGTGGTCACCGCACTCGTCGGTGCTCCGGTTTTCGCCTGGCTGATGCGTACCCGGATGAGGCAGGACTAAGGAGAAACATGAGTACGACGGCGGCAACGCACGCACGCGGTCCGGCAGCCTACGCGGAAACACAGTTGAGCGTCGGCGTTGAGGGCGTGACCATCAGCCTGGGCCGTACGCCCGTGGTTCGCGGTGCTACGTTCACCGCGCCGAAGGGAACAGTGACCGCACTGATTGGGCCGAACGGCAGCGGCAAGACAACCGTCCTGAGGAGCGTCATCCGGGCTGTTGCACCGGACACGGGCCAGCTCAGGCTCGGTGAAGAAGACCTCCTGCGCCTCAGCCGCAGGCAGGCAGCGGCGCAGGTTTCCGCCGTCGTGCAGGAACCGGTGCAGGCCGCTGGGCCGACGGTGCGTGAGGTCGTGAGCCTGGGAAGACTGGCGCGGCTTGGCGATTTCGGCCGTTTCACCGCGGAGGACCGCGCCGCCGTCGTGCGTGCCATGGAAGCCGCGGAAGTGTCCGGAATGGCCGAGCGCGACATTGCGACCCTCTCCGGCGGGGAGCGGCAGCGCGTCCAGGTGGCGCGGGCCCTTGCGCAGCAGACGCCGGTCCTGGTGATGGACGAGCCCACCAATCACCTGGACATCCATCACCAACTGGAGCTGTTAGCACTCCTGGATAGGCTCGCGTCCGAGGGCCACACAGTGCTGGTGGCGTTGCACGACCTGACACTGGCCGCACGGTGGTGCGGCCACATTGTGTTGATGAACGACGGCGGTGTTGTGGTCTCCGGCGATCCGCGTACCGTGCTGGTTCCCGAGAATGTGCGGCCGGCGTTCCGGGTTGACGTCGAGTGGCTCAGGGTAGCGGGGCAGGAACGGCTCCTCGTGCTGTGAGCAGGTGCTTCCGGGTTGAAGCGAGGCCGATGGTCAGGAAAACCGACCAGAACACCAGGTGGGACACGAAGATTCCGGTCAGCGAGAGGTCCCAGACCCGCGTCAGCAGCCAACCGAGGGGCAGGAAGACCGCGTACTCAGCGGTCAGGCTGGCCCGCAGGGGGGTCCGTGTGTCCTTGAAGGATCGCAGCACCGAGTTGTTGCAGACCACGAGGGCCATCGGGACGGCCTGCGCGAAAGCGAGCCACACGTAAGCGTTTGCGAGGCGGGCCGTTTCGGGCGGCGCTATCGAGTGCATCAGCAGCGGCAGGCACAGTCCGCCGATCACGAGCAGCAGCACCGCGGTGCCCAGGCAGAGCTGGATGCTGTTCCTGAGCGCGCACCGCATGGCGGGGAGGTCTTCCGCCCCCAGGCTGCGCGCCATCAGCGTGGTAGCGGCCGAGCCGAGGCCAACCAGGATCACCCACACATAGCCGGTTCCCAGTTCCAGATACCGGACGGCACTCAGCGCCGCGCCCCCCGATTCCGAGAGCAGGAACGTCACCACCACCGCCGCTCCCGCACTGCAGGCCCCGAGCACCGCTTCGGGCCAGCCGAGTTGAAGCACCGTCCGGTGCAGAGCGCCGGCACGTACGACGACGGCGCGCACCCGCACCGCGGCTTCGTTGCGCAGGCGCCGGGCCGAATTCCAACCCAGAAGCACGGATGTGCCGGTGGCCAGGCCGAGATAGGTTCCGACGGCCACGCCGTGCGGGCCGATCCATTGGCTGAGGAGAATGGAGGCTACGACGTCGACGGCGGCGCTCGCGAGGGAGGCGGCCAGCACCACGCGCGTGGTCCCCGAGCCGGACGCGAAGCCGCGGAGGACCGCGCTCGCGGCGGCAAGCGGCAGTGCGCAGGAGGTGATGCGAAGCAGAAGGGATGCCAGTTCGGTATCCGCCGACGATCCGCCGAGCCACTGGGTAGCCAGCGGAGCAGAGAGCGCCAGCAGTGCGCCAAGCGGCACAGCGATCCAGAGCGCGACGGCGAACCCTGCCGATGCCGCAGCCACCGCCTCACGCTCCTCACCGGCACCCAGATGCCGGGCAACCAGCACCTGCGTGGGGATGCCCATCCCGGAGATGAAAAGGATCGCAACCCCGAAGATCGAGGACGAGACGACGGCGGCGGCCACCGTCATTGCAGAGAAGCCGCCGAGCAGCACGGCGTCGTTGCTGGCGACGAACATCGTGACCAGCCCGCTGCCGATCAGTGGCAGCGCAATCCGTAGCAGTTCCTTGCGGCTGGTTCCCGTTTTCTGGCGAGCCGTTGCGCCTTTCATGCGAGCGGCACCGGAAATCGGGTGGCGGCACCTTCCGGCAATCCGAGGTTCAGCAGCGCGCCCGGTTGCGGGGACTCCAGACCCGGGCAGAGCACCCGCGCTACCGAGAGGCCCACAGCAGCGGCGTCCGGGTGATGGAGGGCGCCCGCGTACACCGGCCGACCGGCCGTGTGCAGGGCCGCGATGGGGTCAGGGCAGGTTGCCGGTTCCGCGCGATCGGGGCTTATTGCGTCGCAGGGTGCGGCTTCGTCCAGCCACGTGAGGAAGCCCTGCTGTACTGCGGGGTCGAGGTACAGCTGAAGCGTGGATGCGTGATCAACTGCGGCTTCGAGGCCGGGACCGTATGCTCCGAGATAGTCACGGCTAATCCGGTAGGGCTGCAATCCCGCGGCTTCCGTGATCTCCGGTGCTGTATCCGGATCGGCCAGCTCGGCTGACTGCGCGAGTGAAACGGCAGCTTCTTCCCAGGCTTTGCGGGCGGCCGCCTGCCACGTGCTTCGGCATGCCGCGCCGATCCCGAGCAGCCCGCGCTCCGGGTTCCTGAGGGCGAGCATCATGACCGGAGCCCTAACGCCCCCGGGGACAGCGAAGAGCCGCGCGGTGACGTTCTGTTCCACGTGCACACGAAGGTAACCGGGCAGCGGAACCTCGTGCAGGCGGAGCCGCTGCCGCCAGGCATGCGCAACGTTGGTCCGCTCAATCAGCTCGAACCCGCCCGCGCGCACCGCGTCGGCAGTGTCCGCGCCAGCAGCGAGGCCAACGGATCCGTGCGGAAACCAGCCCGGGCCGTAGAGGGTAAGGGCATCGGCCGGAACCCAGACGCCGCAGCGGGCCGAGGTTACGTCGTCGAGCGATTCCAGTTGTGCCACCGGGCTCACGCCGTCGAGGCCAAGGGGAGCCGCCGCCGTCGCCGGGCAAGCGAACCGGGAGTCATGGAGGAAGACGCTCGCCGGCGGGGGAGTGGCCTGTTGCCGGGCGGGCCGCAGATCGGGGTGCCGCTCGACGGCTTCCGCCAGGCAACGCATTCGAGCTTCCTCGTCGCTGCCGAGGCTTGCGCCCGCGGCTACTATTCCACGGAAGCAGAGGTGGTACCTGTGAACGCCGAATTCAGCCTGTGCGCCTGGTCCGGGCTGCGGCGCGCCAACAATTCCGGTGCGGAAGTCGGCGAGCGCGTCCCAGCTGACCGTACCCCCGGGCCGGACCAGAACGGGATTCGGGCTCATGTGTGCGGAAGGGGAGCGAAGTTCGCGGTGGAGTCCGTGAGCGGTTCGGCTGCGAAGCCGAGCTCCACCGGCTCCGTCCGCCACCTCTCCCCGGCGAGGTAGGGGCAGGCCGCCGGCGCGTTCGAGTAGGTCCCCGGCGCGACGACGCGGACCACTGCCATGCCGGCGTTCGCGATGTCGGCCGTCGTGAGATCGACGCGGATCGGTGCGAGTCCGAGGCCTTTCAGCGCGTTGCTGTAGTGCGTGTAGGGGTCGCCGACGACGGCGGGCACATCGCCCAGTTCCACCTCGCGGGAGGCGTGGAACAGGTGCTCGGTCAGCGGGCGGGTGGCTGGATCCAGGTAGAACTGGGTCTGGCAGGTGAGGTCCACGATGTCGCCATAGTCCGAACGGTAGCTCCGGGCGTAGGCCCGGTCGCTACGGAACGGTTTCATGGGACTTCCGTCCACAAGGCCCAGTTCGATGGCCCGCCAGGGACCGCCGTCGGGGTCCAGAAGACCTTTCGCGTAGGAGCGGAGACTGAGCGCTTCACCGGCGGCCTTGAGAATCGCGCTTTCAACATCCGGCCGTGCGGCCGTGCCCAGAGTGACGAGGTCCAGTTCGCTGTCACGGAGCACGACGGCGACAACCGGAACCCCGTACCGGTTGGGGATACCCAGGATGGTGTAGCTGATGGGGCTGGTCAGGCCGTCGAGCTCCAGCCCCGAAGCAAGTGCAATGCGCAGCGGGTGGCTTGACGGCACGTTGATTTCGGTGGCGGGTGCTCCCGCGCGCCACCAGATTTCGACGGCGTCGCGCTCGATCACCTCTTCCATGGCGCTTAACGTGGCATGCCTGAGGGAGGATCCTGCTGCGATTCCCGCGTAGATGAGATGGTTGGTCCGCGTGTCGTCAGCGCGCGGGCCGGTGAAGAAGTTAGCCCATGCGAGGGCACCGGGAACCAGGATGGCTTCGCCTGTGGGGATGTCCGTGCCCTCGGTCCACAGTTGGTTCAAATCCCGGGTCATCGGCGTGAACGGGAACCCAGGGTCCGCGTACTGGGCGTCCGAATAAAGCAGCACGGCCTGCGGGTCGAGTGCGGTGCTTCGCGCTGCGTTCAGCTCATTCCAGCTGGAGCGCGTGAGGATGTCCGGCACCAGGTTTCCGCAGTACCGTTCCACCGCTTCCCCCACGGCGGAGGCCATGGCGGTGTGCAATCCGGTGAACGAGGTTCCGGTGGACATGCGGTCCGCCGGCCATTCCATCAGAACCGACGGATTTGCCACATGCCCCGAGACCATGGTGATTGCATGCGGCCACTCCGGCGGATTTCCGTAGGTTTCGAGTTCAGTGAGGATGCCGGTGCGGGGATCGACCAGCAGGTCGAAGTTCGGCAGCACGGTTTCGCTCATTGGGCCATCGCCTGCGGCTGAATGAGGACGGGGTGCCGGGTGATCTGCAGGTCCCGGTGCACCACGTGCTGGGTTCCCACCAGCCTGTCCCTGCCCTCCGGCGTCGCCAACGCTTCGGCGATGATGTGTGAGGCGAGGGCGATCATGGCGGGACGGACGGCGGGTGGGCCGGCGCCGAGGAGACGCGCGTCGTCGTCGTACGCGTTCCACAGGCCGGCCAGCGCCTCGGGGGCGACGTGCGCGGTAAGGCGGCGGAAGCGCAGGTCGGTGTAACCGGGCGAGCTCTGGCGCGCGAGTCTCAGGGGTCCGAACGCGACGGTTCCCTGCTCGCAGAAGGCGGTGAGCAGGGCGCTGTTCTGCCGCTGGGTTTGATTGTCGACGTCGGTGAGCCAGCTGTCGGCAAAGTTGTCGGCTGCGGCGATGGTGAGGGAGGCATTCGCCTGGTTTCGCTGGACGTCCCAGCCGCAGGGGCTGGCGCTCAGCAGTTCGGCCAGGTGTTCTGCCAGTTGACCGTCGCCGAGGATTGCGATCGTGGAGAAGGGTGGAAGCGTATGGGTTTCGCTGGTCAGGTAACCGTTTTCGGTGAGGGCGATGACGACGTCGGCAAGCCTCTCGGGCTCGAGCGCGCCGTCCTGGATGCCTTGGAGGAGCAGGGACAGGTCGTGGCCGGCGAGGCAGATTTCGGCGAATTCCTCGTCGGCATTGACGAAGGTCGCGGTGGCGTCGGCAAGTGAATTTTCGGGCGCGTCGCCGTACACGGCGGTTCCTGCGGCGAAGGTGTGGGTGCGCACGGCGCGGGTGGTGGTGGCGGTTGTCACGGGAGCTTTCTGGTTGTGCCGCTCGGGTGTGGAGCCCATGATGGTGGGCTCCACACCTCAGACAGCTTTTGACCGTCGGATTGAGCGGCTGGTTACTTCCAGGCGCGGAGTGCAACCACGGTGGGGTGGTTGGAGGAGTGCAGTGCGACTCCTGCGGCGCGGATTCCCACCTTGCTGAAGGCTGCCTTGCGTGCGGATGTGTTCTTCATCAGATACCTCTTCCTGTTGTCGTGACTGATGCGCCCGATGACGCTGACAACTTCGAGGATAACTTAATGCGAATGATATTCAATAGCCACTATTCGACGAGCTTGCCGGCCACCGAGTCATCGGCGTCAGCCTCGGCTAGCGCCCGGAAGGAGCCGGGCGCCGGGGGTAACGCCTCGAAGCTGACTCCGTCCGCTGGGGACCAGACAAAATTCCCCTTGAGGGAGGGGTCCATCGCCGGGAAGTCCGCACGGTTGTGAGCGCCGCGGGTCTCGCGACGCTCGAGGGCACACTCCAGGGTGGCTCGTGCGGCCAGCAGGGATCCGAGGAGGTCGTAGGCGTGCGCCAGGTCATCGAACCCGGCAATGTCCGGATGGGCGGTGACGTTCCGGGCGCGTTCCTCCAGCATGGAGAGCTTGCTCAATCCCTCCTGCAGGCCTTCCTCGGTGCGCACCACGCCGGCGTGCTGAGTCATCACGTTGCGCAACTCGCGTTGCAGGCGCCGCACAGACTCGGTTCCGTTTCCGCTCAGCAAGGACTGCATCTCATTCCGGGCCAGCCCGACGGCGGCGGGATCCCGCCGCACACTGGTGCGTGACAACACGTATCCGGCGACGTGCTCACCGGTGATCCGCCCGTAGACGAGCAGCTCAATCAGTGAGTTGCCACCCAGACGATTGGCGCCGTGCAGGCCGGAGGATGCCTCGCCGATGGCATAAAGCCCGTCCACCCCCGTTCCGTGGTCCTCCGGCGCAACCCGGACCCCGCCCATCGAGTAGTGGGCGGTGGGGGCGATCTCCATCTTCGTGGTGGTGATATCCAGCATTTGCAGGTCGATCAGGGTGCGGTACACCCGCGGCAGTTTCTCGAGAATGGTCTCGCGCGGCAGGTGGGAAACGTCCAGATAGACCCCGCCCTTTTCAGTCCCCCGGCCCTCGGCAGCCTCGGTGAATGCGGCCAGGGCAACCCGGTCCCGGGTGGAAAGCTCCATACGCTCGGGATCGTAGCGTTCCATGAAGCGCTCGCCGAGCGCGTTGGTGAGGATGCCGCCCTCTCCGCGGGCCGCCTCGGAGACCAGGGTGCCGGCGGCGTCGTCGGGCTCCAGAAGCCCTGAAGGGTGAAACTGGACCAATTCAGCGTCGCGGATGCGCGCCCCTGCCAAGGCGGCCAGCCGGAAGGAGTCGCCCGTGTTCTCATCGCGCCTGGAGGAGGTATGGCGCCAGATGCGCGTGTGCCCGCCTGCGGCCAGAATGACCGCATCGGCATGGATTCGCACGGGAGTGCCGTCCACGATGTCGAACCCGTAAGCGCCAAAGACCGTGCCGTCGGAGACGAGCAAGCGGGTGATGTAGACAGTGTCGATGACCGGCACGTTCAACTCAGCTGCCCGGCGCATCAGGGTGCGCTGGATCTCCAGGCCTGTGTAGTCACCGGCATAGGCAGTGCGGCGATGCTTGTGAGCGCCGAAGAAGCGCTGTGAGATGCGCCCGTCCTCCTCCCGCGCGAACGGCATCCCCCACTTCTCCAGGTCCTCGATGCCGCGGGCCGCGTTGCGTGCCACGGTCTCGACGATTGCTGGGTCCGCCAGGAAGTAGGACTCGCGCAGAGTGTCTGCCGCGTGCTGCTGCCAACTGTCCTCCGGGTCCATGGTGCCGAGGGCGGCATTGATCCCTCCGGCCGCCAGGGTGGTGTGGGCATCATGCTTTCGGCGCTTGCCGACCGCGAGCACCTGGACCCCGCGTTCGGCGAGTTCTATGGAGGCGCGTAGCCCGGCACCGCCCGTGCCGATGACCAGTACGGAGGTGGACAGAAGCCGTTCGGGAAGGTTCATGTTCCCCACGTTATGGACTTGCGCTCAATGTATCCAATGCATTGGTTGAGTTGACCTGATGCGTTTATGCTATGACAGTGAAACTAGACCAACTGCGCTCCTTCGAAGCGGTGGCACGAGTGGGGCATTTCACTCGCGCCGCGGAGGAGCTCTATCTCGCTCAACCGTCCCTGAGCCGCCAGATCGCCGCGCTCGAGGCGGATCTGGGTACTGAGCTATTCCATCGCGGGCCCTCCGGGGCGGCGCTGACCGATGCCGGTGAGTTGCTGCTCCCTCTCGCCCGGCGGATGCTCGGCGACGCCCGGACCGTCCGCGAGCAGATGGATGAACTGGCGGGGCTGCACCGTGGCCGTGTTCGGCTGGGCGCCCCGCCTACCCTCTGCGTCTCGCTGGTTACCGAAGTGCTGGCTGCCTTCCGCGCCGCGCATCCTTCAGTGGCGTTGCACGTAATGGAGGCCGGTTCCCGCTTTTTGATGGACGCTCTCAATGAAGGCGCATTGGATCTGGCCCTGGTTGTCACCCGCGGAGAGGGCTCGGCTGTACCGGGCACCGAGCTGATCCCGCTGCTTTCCGAGGAACTGGTGGTCGTATTCTCCGCCGGTTCCCGGGCGGTGGAGGAGATTTCGCTGCGGGATTTGGCCCAGATTCCTCAAGTGGCATTCAACCGCAGCTACGATCTTCGTGTGGCCACCGATGCAGCGTTCTCCGCCAGTGGCCTCGAACCTTTGATCGCGGTGGAGGGAGCGGAAATGGACGCTGTGCTGCGCTTTGTCGAACGCGGGCTGGGCGTGGCGGTGGTGCCTGCGATGGTGGTTATCGATCGGCCCGGCTTGCGCAGCGCACGTCTGGTGAAGCCCTCCCTGACGCGGACCGTTAATCTGGCGCGACGCAATGACGTCGGTCCGTCTGCCGCTGCGGCCGCCATGCAGCAGTTCGTCTTCCGCGCCGTGGACCGGCTCACGGCACCGGGCACCGACCTTGCGCAACTGGTCACTGCGGTACCGCGGTGGTTGAGATGACAGCGCTGCCGGACCCGGTGTGGCCCGAGCGCTCGGGATTTTGGCCGCAACCTGTTCGTCAACGCGACTGGAATGCTGGTGATCTGCATCGCGACGCTGGTGTTCAGTTTCCTCGTTTAGCGCGTTCGAGCAGTGTCAGCCTTCGCAGTCCACGCAGTAGGAGAGCTCGTCTTTCGTCCTGGCGATCTGGGAACGGTGACGTACCAGGAAGCAGGAGTTGCACATGAATTCGTCGTTGCCCTGCGGAACGACGTGAACAACGAGTTCCTCCGCGACGATTTCACCGCCGGGCCCCTCGGCGTCGAGACCCTCGGTCTCATCCAGTTCCCTCACAACGCTCTTGGCAGTCGGCGCGCTGGCCGACTGCAATGCCTGCAGGGATTGCTCCTGCGACTCCTTCACGTCCGAGCGAAGTTCGTCGTAATCAGCTGCCACTTTTCAAAGCCTCACTTCTTCAGAGATCGAGTACGGGGAATAACGTACAGCCTGCCGTCGGAATTCCCTAAGTGCCGACGTTGCAGTCCGCAAGAAACCCGACATCGCTCCGTCGCTAGGACGGCTGGTAGGCGGGGTAATCCGTGTAGCCCTCGGCGCCGGAACTGTAGAAGGTGGCCTGGTTCGGTTCATTGACCGGCAGGCCTTCCTTCCAGCGGCGCGCCAGATCCGGGTTGGCAATCGCCGGGCGACCGACGACGACGGCGTCCGCCAGCCCATCCGCGACCAGTGAGATCGCCTCATCCCGGGTGGTCATTACGCTGAAACCGGTGTTCAGGAGAAACGTGCCGTTGAAGCGCCGGCGCAGTTCCTGCACGAGTTCACCGGCAGGCTCACGGTGGAGCACGCTCAGGTAGGCGAGGCTAAGGGGCGACAGGGCCTCGGCGAGCAACGCGTAGGTCTGTCGGGAGTCTTCGTGATCGAGTTCGGTGGCTCCCTGGACGTTGTGCTCGGGCGAGATCCTGATCCCCACTCGTTCGGCACCGATCGCGGCAACGACGGCTTCGGTCACTTCAATCACGAAGCGGGCACGGTTCGCAGGTGAGCCGCCGTACTCGTCGTCGCGCTGGTTGGCAGCCGGGGAGAGGAATTCGTGCAGCAGGTAACCGTTGGCAGCGTGCAGCTCAACGCCGTCGAACCCGGCCTCGATCGCTTTGAGCGAGCCCTGCACAAACTCCTGAAGCACGCCGGGGAGTTCGTCCGTGGTGAGTGCGTGAGGGACCGGATACGGTTGTTTGCCCTTGTAGGTGCGGGTCATGCCGTCGATCGCGATGGCGCTGGGACCGACCACGGTATGACCGCCGTTGGTGTCCTCATGCGTGACCCGGCCGGCATGCATCACCTGGGCGAAGATCCGGCCGCCCTCAGCGTGGACGGCTTCGGTGACCCTGGACCAGCCCTCGATCTGCTCATCAGTCGCGAGGCCGGGCTGTCCGGGAAAGCCCTGCCCGGCATGGCTGGGATAGGTGCCTTCACTAACGATGAGCCCCAGTGTGGCGCGTTGGCGGTAATGCTCGACGACGATCGGGCCGGGCACGCCGTCCTCGCCGGAGCGGCACCTTGTGAGCGGAGCCATCACCAGTCGGTTGGGCAATTCCAGTTCACCAAGGGTCATCGGGGAGAAGAGCATAGGGAAGTCCTTTCACTACAAGCGTTTCACTCGGAAACGATTGTTGCCGGGGCAACTATTCCGGATGGGATGCGGATCACACGCATTGTGGTTTGAAGGGCTCGCTCAGTACTCAGCTTGGCTCTGCGTCCGCCATCAACTGCGCCCGCGAGATGTACTCCGTGGCGCGGACGAATTCGGGATCCGTCATGCGCTGCTCCATCTCCGCCGGAAGTGCGCTGACGATGCACCTCGCTATCGCAGCGCCAGTCGCATCACCACTCGCGGGAAGCCGCCGGAAACCGAATCCGTATCGGCGGCCTTCGTGAAACCTGCTTGTTCAAACAGCGTGCGGGTTCCCACGTAGGCCATCGTGAGGTCAACCCTCTTGCCTTGGTTGTCCACGGGGTAACCCTCGATCGCCGGCGCACCCTCGGACCGCGCGTACTCCACCGCTCCTTCAAGAAGCGCGTGGGAAATCCCTTTGCCACGGTGACCCGGACGTACGCGAACGCACCACACGGACCACACCGCTTGATCATCCACGTGCGGGATTTTCCGGGACCGCGCGAACTGAATTTCCGCACGTGGTGCCACTGCTGCCCAGCCGACGACGACGCCGTCGTCGTATGCCAACACACCCGGCGCGGCCTCGCGGCCACACAGTTCCCGCACGAACTCGCCGCGTTCGCGTCCGGTTAGGGAGCGGTTGGTCTTGGCGTCCAACCGATGGCTGAGGCACCAGCACACGGACGAGTCCGGATTCTTCGGGCCGAGCGTGGTGGCGACGTCGTCGAACTCGGTTGCTGGCCTCACCTCGATGCTCATAGGTCCAAAGTTACTCTTGCGAGGGTTCTCTTCCCGCAAGCCCGCCGCCGCTGACCCGGCCGGGCACAGTGATTCCGGGAGATCACTATGCCCGGCTTTGGGCTACCAGCCGTGGAAGGCCGTCCGGTCGGGAGCCTGGCCTAGCTGTCGGCGTCCACAGAAGTGTCGACATTCTGGGCAACGATGTAGTTCTCACCGTCCCAGTCAGCAAATGCTTCGTCCTCGAGATCCAAGCCGGTCTCCTCCTCAACCGTCGGGAGATCGAATGACTCATAGACCGTACCCGTTACGGAAACAGTCAGTCCTGGAGTTACTTCCTCCATCTCACCCTGAGCGACCACCAGGAGGGCTTCCACCGTCGTGTCATCGGTGCCCGCGATGGTGAAGGATGTGTCGGACACAATCTCGTTCACATCCGCCGACAAGGTCACTTCCTCGTTGACGTAGCTGTCATAGTTCTCGTAGAAGTCGGTGTCGTAAACGCCGTCGTAGGGTCCCGATTCCGCATCTACGGCGTCATCTTCCTCGGCTATGTCTTCGACGTCGGCTCCCGTCTCAGTTCCGGAAGTGCTGTTGCACCCGGCAAGGCTCAGCGCGGCGATCGGCAGGATGCCGGCCATGGCAAGTTTCCGGGTCCGGCTCATATGCGTGTGCGTAGTCATCTCGCATTCCTCCTTCGATGGGTTGGTTGGCGGCGCTTTCAACCAGATTGATGTACTGCTGCGCCGTTCCCACTCACCGTAAGCACGCTTACTTTTCTCCTTCAATGAGCGATATTTTCTCGTTATGCAGACTGCTGGACGTCGTCTGTATCGGCGCAGACGCCTGATCCCCTGACTCGCGGGGATCAAGGGTGGATCGGCTTTTGGGCCGGATTACTATCTAGAAACGGGGATCGTTATTTCCGTGTAACGCAGCGGTTTAGAACTTGGTCATCGGGCTTGGACCACACAGGCGCGATTCAGCGCAGGGTGCCTCCCTTGGCTGGAAGTCTTCCCCGCGTGGCTTCGGGGATGTAGCGTGCACCTTCTGGAGAGATGGAGATTGCCGTGCCTGATTGGGAATTGGCGGATCGTATCCGCGATGCGTTGGCAACTCAGGGCGTGGTGCGCGAGAAGAAGATGTTCGGCGGGCTCTCCTTCATGGTGAACGGGAAGATGGTGGTGAGCGTAAGGCGCGACGGCGACTTGCTGGTTCGCGTAGATCCTCGCCGCAGTGCCGAATTACTTGCTCTCAGCGGCGCGCGGCCAGCTGTTATGGGTGCCGATCGGCCGATGGGTGATGGCTGGATTTCGGTGGGTCCGGAAGCGACGGCCACAGGGGAGGGGCTCTCCTTCTGGGTCGGCGTGGCCCTCGAGTACAACGCGCACATCCGAAACGAGGACCGCGAGTGAGCATCGCATTTCTACTGACAACGCTCGTCATTGTGGCGACGCCGGGCACGGGAGCCCTGTACACGATTGCCGCCGGCATGGCCCGCGGAACCCGGGCAAGCCTGGTCGCGGCGTTCGGCTGCACTCTCGGCGTCGTTCCGCATATGGTTGCTGCGATCACCGGGCTCGCTGCGCTCCTTAATGCCAGCGCCATCGCGTTCCAGACCATCAAATACCTTGGCGTGGCCTACCTGCTCTATCTCGCCTGGCAGACCTGGTGCGACAAAAGCTCTCTTGAGGTGGATGCGCGTTCGGCACCTGCGTCCGACTGGAACGTCATCCGCTCAGCGATCCTGATCAACGTGCTGAACCCGAAGCTTACGGTCTTCTTTTTTGCGTTCCTCCCGCAGTTTGTCCGCCCGGCCGAACCTGACGCCTGGCTTCATATGGCCGGTCTCAGCCTCGTGTTCATGGGCGTCACTCTGGTGATTTTCGCGGCCTATGGATTGTTCGCAGCCGCGATGAGGAAGTACGTGATCACCCGGCCGAGAGTAGTGACGTGGATGCGACGCACATTCGCCGCAACGTATGTTGCCCTTGCCGGACGGCTGGCCCTGCAGGAGCGCTGAGGCCCAACTATTCCGCGGGTACGGGGCGGCCCTTCAGGCTCTGGGCGAGGTCACCGAGCGCATCGATAAGATCGGAGACCTCTGTTCTGGCCAACCCGGCGGTGGTTTCTTCGGCGATGTCACGCCAAACCGACGAGAGTTGCTCGGCTACTTCCCTTCCCTGCTCAGTGAGATTTACGACGACGGCGCGGCGATCCTCTGCGGATGGTTCCCGCCGAATGATGCCATTGGCTTCCATCCGGCGAACCGCCGCGGTCATCGTGGGGGGCTCACATCCCGCGGCGACGGCAAGCTGGGCCTGACTGCGCGGGCCATGACGGGCTAGCTCCATAATCACCGTCTCCTGCCCAACCGCCAGACCGATGCGAGCCAGCGCGGCACCCGCCAAGGCGCGATGCCGCATTCCAATGGTTCGGATGGCCGCATTGAGTGATCGCACTTCGTCTTCAGTCATTGGAACCCTTGACATCTATTAGTTAGTCACCTAACTTTAATTGATATAGTTAGTCAACTAACTATATCAAGGAAGGAGCACAGGATGAAGATCTTGGGTATCTCGGGTTCCACCAGGGCGGATTCGTTCAACAGTGCGCTGATCCGCATGGTCGCAACCGCCCTCCCGGAGCATGACGTCGAGGTGGTGGCGAACCTGGCTGCGCTGCCCTATTACAACGCGGACGACGAAGCGCGCGAAATACCGGATGCCGTTGAAAACCTGCGGCAGCTGACAGCCCAAAGCGACATGTTGGTCATAGCAACTCCCGAATACAACGGCACAACACCCGGCGTACTCATGAATGCTGTCGAGTGGGTGTCCAGGCCGCACCGCAGCAGTGCCCTTACGCTGAAGCCGGTCCTTGTGATCAGCGCATCACCCACACCGGGTGGCGGGCGTCGCTCTGCCGCGCACCTGCGCAGCGTTCTGGAACGGATCGGCGCTGATGTCAGTCCCGTCGAGTTCGCTGTTCCCAGGGCTCACGGCGCTTTGAACCCGGAAACCGCCGAGTACCGGGAGACCTCGCAGCGCCTTGATGGCGTCCTTCGAACCGTTGCGGCTCAGTCGCCTGCGCTCGCTGGATAGCGAGCTTCCAGAACGGCCTTCCCCGGACCGTTGAGATCGGCCAAAGCGGTCCTGCGGCCCGATACCGCCATCAACAGTGAGATCGCCGACCCCTCAACGGTTGGCCCGGTACCGGAGGTGAACTCAGCATCGGTCGCGGTGACTGTGAGACCGGCGATCAGGTCTTTCCCGCCGCCCATCGCAACGCTGGTGCGCGCTTGCAGCGCAAGGGCACGAACGACGGCGGCAACCGGGTAGTCGCGCACGATACCAAGGGGCCGGCGGATGTCTTCACCATGCACGAACGCCTCGACGAGCCGTGTGTCCTTGGGTGCCGGCGGAGATGAGGTGCGGAACTGTACGGCGCGAAATGCGGCGAGCGTCTCTGCCTGGCTTCCCTTTCGCTCATCCGCTACTTCGTTGGCGTTCGCCTTGTCGAAGTCGAAACCGGCCGCCGCGAAGTGCTTGATGAAGATCCAGGGTGTGGTCTTGGCGGTGGCAACCAGGTGCGCGACGACGTCGTGAACGTCCCAGCCGGGACACAACGACGGCGTGGTCCACTGCTCGGGTGTCAGCAGTTCGAGATCGTCTGCAAGCGCGATGCGTTCTGCGTGCACGGTGGGCCAGATATCGGTCATGTCGAATGCGCCTTTCAGGTTGATCGCTACCCCTGAGTAGACGCGGGACGTGTCGGAAAGTCATCGGTGTGCCCATGGCACACTGGGTTGATGTACTCGCTCGAGCTCTTTTTCGATCCGGAACTCGATGCTGGTGTCCGAAGCATCTGGCGCGAACTGAACGAACAAGAGCTTAGCTCGCTCGAAACGCGGTCGCATCGCCGTCATGTGCCTCACGTTAGCCTGGCCGTTGGGCCGCATCTGAATGAGCTTGATTCTGCAGCTCTCGCTGGATTCCGGCCGCCTCGCCGCGTAGATTTCGACGCCGTTGCTACCTTCGCGGGACCCGGCGGTGTCGTCTTCCTGTCAGTCCGCCCGTCGATGGACTTCCTGGAGTACCACCAGAGTGTATTTCGGTCATTTCCGACGGCTGTAGTCGACGGACTCTGGGAGTATTACCTGCCGGGCCGCCTCACGCCGCATTGCACCCTTGCGCTGGATGTTCCGACTGGTGCAATCGGACACGCGATCGACGTAGCCAAGGCCCATCTGCCGCTCAGCGGTCGGTATGCCGGCGTGAATCTGGTTACGCTGGCGACCGGAGAATCCCGCTCGCTCGAATCCTTCTGAGAAATCTGTCAGCCCAAGCCTTTAGTAGGCTCGGTCTCCAGATGGTCCGGGTTGGGGTTCACAGAACGGAGTACCAATGACACTCGCATTTCAAGCGGCTGGCCGATCCTGGCAAGGAGCACACCGGGACAATAACGAGGACTCCTTTCTTGCGTCAGAGTCCGCGATCGCCGTAGCGGATGGTGTGGGCGGGCATGCCGGCGGCGAGGTCGCGTCGGCGATGGTGATCCAGAATCTGGCCGCGGTCATCCAGTCGATGCGCGGCGGCGCCCTCAATGAGAACCAGGTTCGGGAGACGATCGCGACGGCGAACTTCGGGGTATCCCGGCGGGTGAGGCATGACGAGGCGCTGACAGGCATGTCGACCACCTTGTCGGCACTGTTCCGTGGCGACGACGGCCTGCTCCTGGCGCATATCGGTGACTCACGGGCGTACCTGCTGCGCGGGACGCAACTCCGCCAGGTTTCCCGGGATGATTCATACGTCCAGGACCTTCTTGATGCCCAGAAGATCACCGCCGCGGACTCGCGCAGGCACCCGATGCGGTCAGTGGTTCTGAAGGTGCTCTCCGGTGACAACAGCAGTCCTACCTCCTCCGTGGGGTTGTCCCGCCATGATGCACTGAACGGCGACCGTTGGCTTCTGTGCAGCGACGGGTTGACGGACTACGTGCCGATTGAACTGGTGGAAGAGACGCTTTCGGCCGGGCTGGAACCCGACGCAACCGCCGAGGTCCTCATTGCCCTGGCCGGGCAATACGACAGCCGGGACAACATCACACTGATCGTGTGCGATGTTGTAAGCAGAACGACGACGACGGCGGCCGTCCAGGTCGGCGGAGCGGCATTGGAACTGTACGGAGCGCTTCCTGCTCCGGGTACGCGCTGAGCGACTTCCTCACAACTTTAGTGATTGGGATTGTTCAACCACTCTGATAGCCTGCGATGCACAGAACGTAGCTGAAAGGTGAAGCCATTAGTGAGCGGTGATCAGGACACTAGCCGAGCGGAAGCGGTCCGCGCAGGTTTGGAGCGCGACGTCGTCGAGTTCAATCCCGCCTCGATCTACGAATGGGGTCCTGTCTACCGAGCGCGGCTTACGACCGCCGACGGAAGGAAAGTTGACGCCGTCGTCAAACCCACCTTGTCTGATCCGGGTCAGGCGACCGCTCTGGGGAGGTGGCAGACGCACCTGCACAATGTCGGCGTTCCGTGCGTTTGGCCGCTGACACTGGCTGCAACGGAGCTGCCGGTGTACGCCGCCGAAGCAGCCTGGATGGCGTACCCCTGGATTGAAGGGTGCGCCTGGCCGGACACTACGGGATCCATCATGGCAGCAGGGCGTGGTCTGGGGATGATCCATCGCGAGTCGTTCACTTTCGACGACGCCGGCTTACCCCGGTTCGAGTGGCCGGAGTTCAGCGCGGAATCGGTGAGCGAGGACGTGGAGACGATTCAGAAGGTCTGCAGGGAGCACGCCCACTCGTTGGAGAGCGGGGATTATCCACTCGGCGCTGCCGAGGCCGCTTCGCGTTGGGTCGGAGGGCTGGAAGCGTTTCACTCCGAAACACTTCCGGCCATTCGGGACGCAGGGCTTCCCAGCTGCGCAGTGAGCCTGGACTACCGTGCATCGAACCTTATCTACGCTGACCAGAGCCAGGTTCCAACTTTCATTGATTTCGAGAACGGTGAAGTAGCACCAAGGCTGCTGGACCTTGCGCTCTCCGTCCTGCTGTTCGCCAGCGAGGCGAAGAATAACCCCGGCCGCCTATTCTCGAGCGAAGAATGGAAGGCATTCCTGGCCGGCTACGTGGCGGAGGCGCCCCCTCTTACCGCGGATGAGACTGATCTGTGGCCGGCAGCCCTGAAGTACATGCGGCTTGAATGGGGCACCTGGCACCTGACTGAGGGGGCTGAGTGGGACCTGCATGGTCAACAGGAATTTCTGCTTGACTTGCTCACCGTCCAGGAGGCGGAGCGCTTCCCGCTGCGGACGTAGTTGCGGCTTCACTAAACGCTCGAGGCGTACCCCCTCGCAGGACACTCACCGCGGCGAGAGGAACTCCAACCGGTTGCCGTTGTTGTCGTTCAGGTAGAAGCGTCGCATCCCGGGGAAGTCGCGGTCCCACGTGGGCATCAGACCGTGAGCTTCTACTCTCGCGGCCAGGTCATCAAGGTTCTGGACAAGGATGCCCGGATGGGCCTTCTTCTGCGGCGTGAAGTCTTCCTCGACGCCGAGATGAATTTCAAGGTCGTCGCCCCGAACCCACAGGCCGCCTCGTGCGGCGAGCGCCGGCGGCTTCTGCACTTCGGCGAGTCCGAGGACGTTGATGTAAAACGCCCGGCACTCGTCCTCACTCCCCGCCGGTATTGCGAGTTGAACGTGATGCAGTCCCAATTTGTATGGGGTTTTGGCAGGCGCGGCGTCGTAGCGGTCAACTGGCATGGGCGTTTTCATCCTTCTGTCGGGTAATGCGTACGTCGGGCAACAATTGCTCCGTGTGGGCGGTGCCCAGGATCTACCCGCGAATGAATTTCGACAGTCTCAAATCCGGCGGCACTCAGGCGACAGGATAACGCCTCGGCAGGCCAGAAGTACGCCGGGACGACCGCGTGGGGAAAGCTCTCCAGCTGCGGCCCTTCGAAGAAACCCAGGAGCAGTCCACCGCCCAGCCGCGCGCATCGCGCGAATTCGCGTAGTGCTGCGTCTACTTCCGGAGAACTCATGTGGATGATCGAGTACCAGGCAAGGATGCCGCCAAGTGACGCGTCGGGAACTTGTAGGTCATCGAGCGTGCCTACCCTGAACGGAACGCACGGGTAGCGCGCTTTCGCCCGCGAGATGAAAGTCGGTACCAGGTCGACACCCTCAACCGACGCGCCATGATCCTGAAGGAAGCTCGTCCAGTGTCCAGGACCGCATCCGGCGTCGACCAGTTCGCCTTTCAGGCCGGCTGCCCATTCGCGGACAAGTTCCAGATCAGCGGGATGGACCGCCCCGATGTGCCCGACGGCGGCAACGTACTCATCCGCGCGCTGTGCGTATGCACGGCTCACATCGGCAGTAGTCACCGTTTCAGCCTACTTGCCCCTCGATGAGGCTTCGGGTGGTCCCATAGCTGTTTGAGCGAACGCCTGCGCTGCAGGCATTGCATGCATTGAGAGCGCTGCAGCCGATTTTCTGAGAGACACAGGTCCCCCGCCTGAGAAACTGCTCGGCCGCGGGTTAAATAGGGCGGCGGCAGAGTACCTCCCCAGGTCGCGCTTGTCGCGCAAGTGACGCGCGCCCCGCCTCAGGACTGGACGAGCGGGAGTCGCACACGGAAAACAGTGTTGCCTGGGACGGATTCGAAGTCGATGGTCCCACCGTGCCTTTCGACAACAATTCGCCGGGCAATGTCGAGTCCCAACCCGGTTCCCTTGCCGACGTCCTTGGTTGTATAAAACGCCTCGAAGGCCCGCTTCGCCACCGGGGGCGCTAACCCCGGTCCGGTGTCACCTATTTCGACCCTCACTTCCGCCCCCTCGGCTCGGGTGGCCACGCGCAGGGTGCCGACGCCGTCCATCGCGTCCACAGCGTTGTCGATCAGGTTGGTCCATACCTGATTCAGTTCGCCCGGGTAGGCGTCGATGCGGGGAACGTCGTCACTGTACTCCCGCACGATTTCCACGCCGCCGCGAAGCTTGTGCCCAAGCATCACCAGCGTGCTTTCGAGTCCCTCAACCACGTCGATGGTCTGGCGGGATCCCCGGTCCATCTGGGAGTAGGACTTCACGGCCGCAACAAGTTCCGAGACCCTCCTGGTGGACTCCCGCACCTCAGCGAGCAACCTTTCCATCGACACGGTGGCGGCTACCCACTCCAATGCAGGGTCCAACGCCGGCCCTTCGAACAAGGCCTCGGCCCGGCTGCACCAGTCCAGGCCGACACCCGCTGCGGCCAGCGTTGGACCGATGAGCCAGTCACGCTCGACCTGCCGCTCCGACAGCCAGTCAATGAGGAGATCCTCCTGATCGGCGAGCGTGAGGGCGTCAGGAACGGCCGTCGTCGTCGTTATTTCCTGCCGTAGGGCTTCCAGATCAGCAAACTGGACCGGAGTGATGCCGGTGCGGGTGAGGCGGCCCACGGAGGCGAGCAGAGATCCTGATGCGTCCTCGAGGGCGTCGACGGCCCGGCTTGCTGCGGCTGCGGGATTATTGATCTCGTGGGCGAGACCCGCCGAAAGTGTGCCGAGCGTTGCCAGGGCCTCCCGCTGCCGCACGGTGGATTCGATGCGCCGGGCCGTCCCGTACAGGCCTTCGATGAAATGCACGCCGAACGGAAACCACTTCCCGAACAGCTCTCGCAGGGCTGCGGCGGGGACCCGCAGCACCCGGCCCGTCGTCCTTCCCCGGCCGGTGGCGAGGTACACGCTGGCCGGATCCCAGGCGCGGAAGCCTCCAGCCCAACGCCCCGGCACATCCATGGTCCCGACGACGCTATCCTCGCGTCCCACCTGCCGGACCAGCTGGAGGCTACCGGCGATGAGTACCCACCAGTAGTCCGCCGGTTCGCCTTCCTCGAAGAGGTTGACGGCGGGTTTCAAGGGAACCTCGTCGCCTGCTTCGATGAGTTCGGCCAGTTGTTCGTCACTGAGCCCGGTGAAGAGGTCGATCTCCCGCAGCTCGCGCGGCTCCATTAGACGGTTCCCAAATAGCGGTGCACCAGGTAGACGGACATGGCGCCTTCGCCTACTGCCGAGGCCACCCGCTTCATCGAGTCCAGCCGGACGTCCCCGGCAGCGAAGACGCCAGGGACGCTGGTCTCCAGTGCAAACGGCGCACGGGTCAGCGGCCAACGCGCAGGGTAGCCCGGATTCAGCAGGTCGTGTCCCGTGACGACGAACCCTCTTTCATCCCGAACGACGTCGTCGCCAAGCCAGCTTGTTCGCGGAGACGCACCGATGAAGATGTAGAGCCAACTGGAGGGGACTTCTTCGGTGCCGCCGGTGTCCCTGTCCGCAATGGTTAGGGATTCAAGATGGCCGTTCCCATGAACCGCCACAACCTCACTGCGGTAGCGGACCTCGATCGCCGGCGATGAGGTGATGCGCTGAATGAGGTAGTGGGACATTGTTGCCTCGAGGGTGCCGGACCGGACCACGAGCACCACACGCTTCGCGAAACGTGCGAGATTCAGCGCGGCCTGCCCGGCGGAGTTCGCGGCGCCGACAACGTACACATCCTCACCCTCGCACTGACTGGCTTCGCTTGCATTCGCGCCGTAGTAGACGCCGCGGCCGCTGAGCGCCTCCATCCCTTCCGCTTCGAGGCGCCGGTAGGACACCCCTGTGGCAATGATGAGTGCCCGCGCCTCGATGTCTTTCGACCCGAAGAGTACGGCCCGTACCTGACCGCGGGACTCAAAGCCGACGACGTCGTTCGCCAGCACTACTTCCGCCCCGAACCGGGAGACCTGCGCCATTGCCCGCTGAGTCAGGTCGGAGCCGCTCAGACCTTTCGGGAACCCGAGGTAGTTCTCGATGGCGGCGCTTTGGCCCGCCTGGCCGCCGGGTGCCTCGCGCTCGACGATGACGGTGCTGAGTCCTTCCGATGCCGCGTAGACGGCGGCGGCCAGGCCGGCCGGTCCGCCCCCGACGATGCAGACGTCGTAGAGCGGCTGTTCGGCACGGGTCCGCAAACCCAGAGCGGATGCAAGTTCGAGCGTCGAAGGCGACTTGAGTACTGCGCCGTCGGGAAGCAGCACTATGGGCATGTCTTCCGGGGCTGCTCCCGCAAGGTCCCGCAAGCGTGAAGCTTCGGCGTCGCGCTCGATGTCGTACCAGCGGTAGGGAACGTAGTTGCGGGCAAGGAAGCTCTTGATTTCGTGGCTGCGGTCGGACCATCTGGCGCCGACCACGCGCAGGTCCGAGGTGTGATCCGGGTTCGCCCTTCGCCAGTCGTCGAGCAGGTCATCGACTACTGGATACAGTCGCTCGGCGGGTGGATCCCGCGGTTTGAGCAGATAATAGTCGAGCCCAATGTCGTTGATCGCCCGGATGGCGACGTCCGTATCCGCGTAGGCAGTGAGGAGGAGGAATTTCGCACCGGGCGCCTGCGGCCGTGCGCGCTCCAGCAGTTCGATCCCGGTCATTCGGGGCATCCGCTGGTCCGCGGCGATCAACGCAACCGCCTGGTCCCGCAGAGCGAGCTTGTCCAGGACATCCAGTGCCTCGGCGCCTGAGGAGGCGCGGAGGATCCGGAACTCGGGTCCGTACCTGCTGCGGAGATCACGGGCAACGGCCGCTGAAACCTGCGGATCGTCATCAACGGTAAGGATGTTCGGTTTAGTCATGACCGGCGGTCCCTGTAATCAGCCATGTGGCATGACCCATCTGCTCAGGAGACCTAGCGTGAAGCCTATCCAGAGCGGCCGTGCGCGTCTACGGGTTCACGCCAGCCAGGCCCGTTTTCCCCGGACTCACCTGAACATGACCGAAATGCCGACTAAGGTGCCTGCCATGTAGAAGAAGGAAGCCATGAACATCAGCTTCCTTCCACGCGCGAGCTCTGTGTCTTTTCCGCTTAGTCCTGGGAGAGCTCGGATGTTGAACACGAGCCCGACGACCAGGCAAATGACGAAGACGACGAGGCCGTAAGGGAAGCTCTCCATCAAGTCAGCCTAGAACTGCTCTCCTGAGGGTGCCAACGGGCTCGGCCATGCTGGCATGCGCTTCGTGTCGCCGGACCTGGAAGTTGAACGCCGGAGTTGGACAGGTCTGTTCCCGGCGAATGCCTGCACTGCAGGCATTACCCGCCCAATGACTGCAGCAGAGCAGGCGTTCTCGCCAAAGGCATATAGCTCCCTCGATTCTGAGAGAGGTTTCTAATCCTGCGAGTGCCCATCATCCTGGCTCACCTTGACTTCGGCGTTCCGACGGAAGTAAGCCTGCGACGGCGGCACGAACATCAGCGCGGAAGCAAGAAGGAAGTACCCGACTATCCCGAGCGCAATCGGTAACGGCGTATCGATGAAGCTGCCCAGGCTGATCGCTGTACTGGAAGCGATGTAGATCCGAGACGTATCGTCGCCGTCGCGCATTGAAAGAATGAAACCGATCGCGACCATGCTCAGGATCACTACGACGAAAGCGAGCAGAATGAGTACGCCGAGCTGCGTATCAGCAGCGCCAGAGAACGTTGCCCAGACAATTGCAGACGTCAAAGCAACAGGCACGGCAACAGCCGCCACCAACCACAGATAGCAGGCAACCCGCACGGTTACCGGGCAGTTATCGGGGGTCTTTCGCTTCGCCATAACTATCTCCACATCGTGGAAACAAGTTTCCATCAAATGGGTGTACGCTTAATCACACCGAAACTACGTAACGAATAGTCTGACGCAAGTTCAGGCAGTTCGGTTGGCGCGTCGGTCCGGTTCGTACGGGAGCGTGAAAAAATGGAAGGAATCAGGGTAACCGTCAACGGCGAAGTCCGTGACTGCAGTGGGACAAACCCGCACACTCGGCTACTCGACTGGCTGCGGGACGAAGGACTCACCGGTTCAAAGGAAGGCTGCGCCGAAGGGGAATGCGGCGCATGCGCCGTCCTCGTCGCCAGGCCGGACGGACCGGATCGCAGCCGCTGGACCTCTGTGAACGCCTGCCTACCACCCGCCCTCGCCTTCGACGGGCAGGAAATCATCACGGCCGAGGGACTCGGAAACGTCTCCAACGCGTGCACGCCCGAAGAGTTGCACCCCGTCCAGCGTGAGATGGCGGAACGCGGCGGCTCACAGTGCGGCTACTGCACCCCCGGATTCATCTGCTCAATGGCCGCCGAGTACTACCGCCCTGAGCGGACGCCGGCTGACAGTGACAAGGAAACCGGCACCGACGCCGTAGGCGAAGACCACGCCACAGACCACGAGTGCGGCCCCAATGGCTTCGACCTTCATGCCCTCAGCGGAAACCTCTGCCGCTGCACCGGCTACCGGCCAATCCGCGATGCCGCCTACGCACTTGAGACGCCGCCGGACGCCGATCCGCTGCTGGACCGGCAGAATCGTCCGGCACCCGCACCGCAGCACACCAAGACGGAACAGTTCAGCCGCCCGGAAACCCTCACAGAGGTACTGCAGGCGCTCCAGGACAACCCGGACACCAAGCTGGTTGCCGGTGCAACCGACCTCGGCGTCGAAGTGAACCTCCGGCACTCGCGCCCGACGACGACAATCGCCATCGACCGGCTCGAAGAGCTCAGGACGCTTCGCCAGAGCGCGGACTCCATCGAGATCGGCGCCGCCCTCACCCTGTCGGAAGTGGAGCGTGCGCTCGCGGGCCGCGTTCCCCTGCTCAGCCACCTCTTCCCGCAGTTTGCATCCCGCCTGATCCGCAACGCCGCAACCTTCGGCGGGAACCTGTCCACCGGTTCACCCATCGGTGACTCCGCGCCGGTCTTCCTCGCGCTGGACACGAGAGTTGTCCTGGCCTCAGTGGAAGGAGAGCGCGAAGTCCCGCTGTCGGAGTACTACACCGGCTACCGGCAGTCCGTCCGAAAGCCCAACGAGTTACTCAAAGCCATGAGGATCCCGCTGCCGCTTGCCGAGAGCACAGCGTTCTACAAGATTGCCAAGCGGCGCTTCGATGATATCTCCAGCGTGTCGGTGGGCATCGCAATGCAGCTGAGCGCCGGCGTCGTGAGTTCCGTCAGGATCGGGCTCGGCGGTGTCGCGGCGACGCCAATCCGGGCATTGAAGGCTGAAGCGGCGCTCGTGGGACAACCGTGGACGCCCGACACCGCCGCCGCGGCCGCAGTGGTCATGGCCGGCGAAGGAACACCAATCGATGACATGCGGGCCAGCGCGCTTTACCGCTCGGCCATGCTGAGACAAGCCTTGCTGCGGTTCCACGCAGAGAACGCACCGGCACTGGAGGTGGCCAAGTGAAATCCCTCGCAGAACGTCCCGTGAACCCTGTGGTCGGCGTTTCGGTCTCCCACGAGAGCGCGTCCGCCCACGTGACCGGAACCGCCCTCTACACCGACGACCTCATTGTCCGCAGCCAGAACGTCCTCCATGCCTGGCCACTTCAGGCGACGCATGCCCGCGCACGGATTTTGAGCCTGCGCACCGAACCCGCGCTGGAGGTTCCCGGTGTGGTGAGGGTGCTGACGTCTGCGGATGTTCCAGGTGTCAATGACGCCGGCATCAAGCACGACGAACCGCTCTTCCCTGACGAGGTCATGTTCTACGGCCATGCAGTGTGCTGGGTTCTGGGTGAGTCCCTGGAGGCCGCCCGGCTGGGTGCCGAGGCGGTCGAGGTCGAATACGAGCCGCTGCCGTCGCTGCTGACAGTGGCCGAAGCGATCAACGCTGAGAGCTTCCAGGGCAACCAGCCCACCGTCGAGCGCGGAGAGCCGGATGCGGCGCTTCAAAATGCTGCGCACCGGTTCAGCGGCGAGTTCGAGTTCGGCGGCCAGGAGCACTTCTACCTTGAGACGCACGCATCCTTCGCGCACATCGACGAGGGCGGGCAGGTGTTCGTCCAGTGCAGCACCCAGCACCCCTCCGAGACCCAGGAAATCGTGGCGCACGTCCTTGGCCTGCACAGCCATGAAGTGACGGTGCAGTGCCTGCGGATGGGCGGCGGGTTCGGCGGCAAGGAGATGCAGCCGCACGGCTTCGCTGCGATTGCGGCCCTCGGGGCAACCCTCACGGGCCGCCCGGTCCGCCTGCGCCTGAACCGCACACAGGACATCACCATGTCCGGCAAGCGCCACCCGTTCCACGCGAAGTGGGAAGTAGGGTTCGACGACGACGGCCGCCTCCAGGCACTCACTGCCACCCTCACCAGCGACGGCGGCTGGAGCCTCGACCTCTCGGAGCCGGTGCTGCAGCGCGCTTTGTGCCACATCGACAACGCGTACTTCATCCCGAACATCCGGGTCCATGGGCGCATCGCGAAAACCAACAAGACTTCGCAGACTGCGTTCCGCGGTTTCGGTGGCCCCCAGGGGATGCTCGTGATCGAGGACCTGCTCGGCCGTTGCGCGCCGTTGCTGGGGCTGGATCCGAGCGAGCTCCGGCGTCGTAATTTTTACGAACCCGGCCAGAGCACACCGTACGGCCAGCCCGTGCGGCATGCCGAGAGGTTGGCGGCGATCTGGCAGTCGCTGGAGGACCACTCGGACATCGCGCGGAGGCGGGAGGAGATCGCCCGGTTCAACGCATCGCACCCGAACCAGAAGCGCGCGCTCGGCATGACCCCGGTCAAGTTCGGCATCTCGTTCAACTTGACGGCGTTCAACCAGGCCGGTGCTCTGGTGCACGTCTATAAGGACGGCTCCGTGCTCATCAACCACGGCGGAACCGAAATGGGTCAGGGCCTGCACACGAAGATGCGCCAGGTTGCGGCGACCGCGCTCGGGGTTCCGCTGTCATTCGTCCGGCTGGCCCCAACGCGGACCGACAAGGTGCCCAACACCTCTGCAACGGCGGCCAGCTCCGGTGCTGACCTCAACGGCGGCGCCATCAAGAACGCATGCGAACAGATCAGCTCCCGGTTGGCAGAAGTGGCGGCCCGGAAACTGAACATCCACCCCGACGACGTGCGTTTCGACGCGGGCAAGGTCACCGGGATCGGCTTTCATGATTCCGAGCTGACCTTCGAACAGCTGGCCCGCGACGCGTACTTCCAGCGCGTCTCCCTCTGGGCTGCCGGGTACTACCGGACGGAGGGCCTGCACTGGGACAGCTCCCGCATGCAGGGCGAACCGTTCAAGTACTTCAGCTACGGCGCCGCTCTCACGGAGGTTGAGGTTGACCGCTTCACCGGCGCGTACCGGCAGCTCCGGGCGGACATCGTGCACGATGTCGGCGACACCCTTTCGCCCCTGATCGACGTCGGACAGATTGAAGGCGGCTTCGTGCAGGGCGCTGGCTGGCTCACGCTGGAAGAGCTGCGCTGGGACGTGTCCGACGGCGCCAACCGCGGCCGTCTGACCACCCAGTCCGCCAGCACCTACAAGCTGCCGAGTTTCTCCGAAATGCCGGAAGAGTTCAACGTGCACCTGTTCGAGCGGGCCACTGAGAGCGGCGTTGTCTACGGGTCCAAGGCCGTCGGTGAACCCCCGTTGATGCTGGCGTTCAGTGTTCGGGAAGCCCTCCGTGAAGCGGTTGCTGCCTTCGGGCCGGGCGACCGCGCCGTGGAACTCGGCAGCCCGGCCACGCCGGAAGCCGTGTTCTGGGCGATCGAGCGGGCATCTGTCAGTGACGCGCCGTCGGATCTTCCCAAGGACGACGACGACGCGCAGCAGGACAGCGCGCGGCGCGCCCCCGTCACCACTTCAGTGCGTTGACATGGACTGGCTGGAGGCCCTGCAGCACCTGAGGTCGGAGGGCCTGCCGGGTGTTCTGGCCACGGTGTCCGAGGTGCGCGGTCATGCGCCGCGGGAGGCCGGAGCCAAGATGGTGGTCGGCACCGACGCTACCTGGGGGAGCGTCGGTGGCGGCAACCTTGAGGCGACCGTCGTGGACCGGGCGCGGGAGATGATGGCCGCCGGGAATGCCGCGGCGGAGAACGCCGAGTTCTCGCTGAGCGAGCACGCAGTGACGCAGCATGGCAGGCAGTGTTGTGGAGGAAAGGTGCGGGTGCTGCTCGAACCATTCCTCTCGATGCCCTCCGTGGCGGTGTTCGGCGTCGGGCATGTCGGGTTGGAACTCGGACGGATCCTGTCCAGGCTGCCGCTGCGCCTGTTCCTGGTGGACAGCCGGGGTGAGCAGCTTGTGCCGGACCGGCTGGCCGAGGTGAGTGCGGGTGTCGCTGACGTGCAGGCTGTGCACACGCCGGTGCCGGACTCGTTCCTGCGCGAACTGCCCGCCGGCGCGCATGTCTTCATCATGAGCCACGACCACTCCGAGGACTTTCTGCTCTGCGACGCGGCCCTGCGCCGCGGGGATCTTGGTTCGGTGGGGCTGATCGGATCCTCGGCCAAGTGGTCCCGGTTCCGGCAGAAGCTGCTGGCGGAGGGTTACTCGGAGCCCGAGATCGAAGGCATCCAGTGCCCGATAGGGTTGCCCGACGTCGTCGGGAAGGCACCGGCGGTCATTGCGGTGAGCGCAGCGGCGGACCTGTTGCGGAAGCTGACCGGAGGCTGAGCCTCGGCGCTGAGCCAGACACGAGAATGGAGGGGAATGTTTCCCCTCCATTCTCAATCTATAGCTCAGGTGGGGGCTTGTGGCAAGGCCCCCCTCGTGGCGCAGAATTGTCGATCGGTCCACCATCCGATCGGAGCCCACGCCATGAAACCCCTCGCCACCAGTGCCTTCGAACTCCCAGATAACCTCGCCGCCAAGAAGGCACCTGCCCTGATTGACGACGACGAACAGCACTTCGCCCTCATCGCCGATTCCCTCGAACGAACCCTCGCCGACTTGTCCGAACGCCTCAACGCCGAGCGCAAGGCTCCGGGCCACAAGGGTCAGGCCGCGCTTGAACGGGATCAGGAGATTCACCGGCTGAGCGCCCGGCTGCGGACGCTGCGAAGGTTCGGCCTGGACCTGTGCCTCGGGCGCATGGTGGCAGCGGACGACGACGAGCCCGTCTACCTCGGGCGCCTCGGCCTCACCGACAGTGACGGGCAGCGCTTGTTGATCGACTGGCGCTCCCCGGCGGCCGAGCCGTTCTTCGGCGCGACGCACGGATACCCGATGGGGCTCGCCAGCCGCCGCCGCTACCGCTGGACTCGTGGCCGCATCACCGACTACTGGGACGAGGTCTTCACGCCGGAAGGGTTCGAAAACAGCGCCGCCCTCGACGACCAGTCCGCCTTCATCGCCAGCCTCGCCGGAAGCCGATCTTCCCGCATGCGGGATGTCCTCGGCACTATCCAGTCAGACCAGGATGCCATCATCCGTGCCGGTTCCCGGGGCCCGCTGGTGGTCGACGGCGGTCCGGGCACGGGCAAGACCGTCGTCGCACTGCACCGGACCGCGTACCTGCTGTACTCGGATCCGCGCCTCGGGCATCGTGGCGCCCACAGCGGAAGCAATGTGCTGTTCGTCGGCCCGCATCAGCCGTACCTCGCCTATGTTGCAGACGTCCTGCCCAGCCTGGGGGAGGAAGGTGTGCAAACCTGCACCCTGAGCGACCTCATTCCGGAAGGGCGAACGGCGGTACCAGAGCCAAAATCCGATGTCGCGCGCCTGAAGTCCTCCGCGAGGATGGTGGAAGCGGTTGAGGCCGCGGTGAGGTTCTACGAGGAGCCGCCGACCGAAGCCATGACGGTTGAGACGCCGTGGTCTGATCTGGAACTCAGCGCCGCCGACTGGGCCGAGGCGTTCAGCGCCGTGGAGGCCGGCACCCCGCACAACGAGGCGCGCGAACAGGTCGCCGAGGCGCTTCTCGCCATCCTGACGGACAAGCACGACGACGGCGTCCCCGCCGACACCCTCCGCACCGCACTGGCGCGGAACCGGGACTTGCGGTCGACCCTGAACAGGGCCTGGCCCATGATCGAGGCGACTGACCTCGTTGGCGATCTGTGGTCCGTGCCGGCGTACCTGCGCCTGTGCGCGCCCTGGTTGAACCGCGATGAGGTTCGGCAACTGCAGCGGAAGGATCCCGCCGCCTGGACGGTGTCTGACCTGCCGCTCCTTGACGCGGCACGGCGGAGGCTGGGGGATGCGGAGGCGGCCCGGCGCCGTCGTCGTTATGAGAAGGCTGCTGCCGCCGAGCAGGCGCACCTCACCCGGGTTGTGGAGGACCTCATTCAGGCCGACGACGGCGAGGGGCTGGTCACCATGCTGCGTCACCCTGACCTGCAGAAGAACCTGGTGGATGAGGCGGCGCTGCCTGGCGTGGATCAGGATGGGTTGGCCGGGCCGTTTGCGCATGTCGTAGTGGATGAGGCGCAGGAATTGACCGACGCCCAGTGGCAGATGCTCCTGGCCCGGTGTCCGTCGCGGAGCTTCACGATCGTAGGGGACAGGGCGCAGGCCCGGCACGGGTTCACGGAGTCGTGGCAGGAACGGCTCGGGCGGGTGGGGCTCGGGGAGGTTGCGGTCTCATCGTTGACCGTCAATTACCGCACGCCGGCGGAGGTGATGGCGGAGGCCGAACCCGTGATCCGGGCTGCGGTGCCGGACGCCAACGTGCCAACTTCCGTGCGCTCCAGCGGCATTGCGGTGTTGCAGGGTCATGTCGCGGAGTTGGGCGCTGTTCTTGAGGAGTGGCTCGCAGCCCATCCGGTGGGCGTTGCGTGCGTTATCGGCTCGTCGACCTTCTCGGCGCGGGACCGTGTTCAGGCCCTGACGCCGGAGCTCTCGAAGGGGCTCGAGTTCGATCTCGTGGTCCTGATTGACCCGGAGCGTTTCGGTGAGGGCGTCGAGGGCGCCGTGGACCGTTACGTCGCCATGACCCGGACTACCCGGCAACTGGTCATCCTCCGCACACACATCGAGTCAGCAGAAATGGCTAGGAATCGAAAGGAAACCTAGCCATTTCTGCTGACTCGATGCCAAGCAGGGGTGAAGCGGTCAGCCGCCCATCCAGATGGTGATCGGCCCGCGGGCGAAGTAGACCAGGAAGCCGGCCGCAACCACCCACAGCAGCGGGTGGATCTTGCGTGCCTTGCCCGAGGATGCCCGGATGATGACCCAGCTGATGAACCCGGCCCCGATGCCGTTAGCGATCGAGTAGGTCAGCGGCATGGTCACGATCGTGAGGAACACCGGCAGCGCCACCGAGAAGTTACGGAAGTTGATCTCCCGGATCTGCGCAACCATCATGGCACCGACGACGACGAGGGCAGCCGCCGCCACCTCAAGCGGTACCACTGCGGTGAGCGGAGTGAAAAACATCGCCAAGAGGAAGAGCGAGCCCGTCACCACTGACGCGAGCCCGGTACGGGCACCCTCACCGATGCCGGCCGCGGAGTCGATGAAGACAGTGTTGGAGGACGCCGACGTCGCGCCTCCCGCCACAGCTCCGGCACCTTCGATGATCAGTGCGGACTTCAGCCGCGGGAAGTTTCCACGCTTGTCGGCGAGGCTCGCCTGCTTGGCCAGCCCCGTCATTGTCCCCATCGCGTCGAAGAAGTTCGTGAACACCAGGGTGAAGACCAGCATGGTCGCAGCCAGGGCGCCGATGCGGTCAAAGGCTCCGAAGAGATCGAATGCCCCCACCAGGCTGAAATCCGGGAGCGAGACAATGTTGCTCGGGATGACCGGTGCGTTCAGGTGCCAGCCGGTCGGGTTGTTCGGGCCGCCCGGGCCGAGCTTCAGCGAAAGCTCGATGACGATCGCGATGATGGTTGTCACCACAATCCCGATCAGTAGCCCACCCTGCACCCTGCGCGCCATGAGGATGCCCATGGTGATCAGGCCGATGATGAACACGAGCGTCGGCACAGTGGTGATGGAACCGCCGTCGCCCATCTGAACGGGAGGGCCGCCCGCGGTGGCGGTGACAAAGCCGGAGTCAACGAATCCGATAAAGGCGATGAACAGTCCGATGCCGACGGTGATCGCGGCCTTTAGCTGGCGTGGGACGGCATTGAAGATGGCGGTTCGGGCGCCGGTCACAGCGAGGAAGACAATGAGCAGGCCGTTGATGACCACCAGCCCCATGGCCTCGGGCCAGGTCACGTCGCCTACGACTGACACCGCGAGGAACGAGTTGATGCCCAGTCCGGCAGCGAAGCCGAAAGGCAGGTTCGCCACCAGGCCGAAGATGATGGTCATGACGCCGGCGGTCAGGCCGGTGACGGCTGCAACCTGCGAGGCCTGCAGCCATCCGCCTTCGACGTCGAGCGCCGCAGCGTCCGGACTGAACCCGCCCAGGATCAGCGGGTTGAGGATAACGATGTACGCCATGGTGAAGAACGTGACGAGCCCGCCGCGGAGTTCGCGCCCCCGGGTCGAACCACGCTCGGTGATCTTGAAGAACTTGTCCAGCGCACTGAGCTGCTGGGATTTATCTCTACGCGGCGGTGATGCCGGCCCATCGGGCTGGCCGCCGGTCTGCGTGAGGGTAGACATGTGCGTTTCCTTTAGTAATCCACGCGCGCGGTGAGGGTGCTCCACGCATCGAAGGGGGCGGTGGAGGTTGTGGGTGCGGCGGCCGTCAGCACGTACTGGCGGACCGGCATTGCCCGCTCCTCCACAGGGGTGGCGAAGAAGTTGTAGAACACGGCGTCGTCGAAGCCTGCTTGCGCGGCGTCGTGCCGGTCCGCAGCGAAGACAACAGAACCAACCCGCGCCCATAGCGCAGCGGAAAGGCAGAGGGGACAGGGTTCGCAGCTCGTGTAGAGCGTGCAGCCGGAGAGGTCGAAAGTCTCCAGGGAAGCGCAGGCGTTACGGATCGCCATGACCTCGGCGTGCGCCGTCGGATCATTGTTGGCGGTGACGCGGTTTACGCCGTCGAAGGAGCGGCCGTCCGGAGCGACAATCAGGGCGCCGAACGGCCCACCCGAATTGTGGACGTTTTCAGTTGCCAGGGAAATAGCCTGTGCGAGGAACTGCTCTTCTTTGGTGGTGGTAGTCAAGGAAGGTACTCCCAAAGTGGGGGCAGCAGCCGTTCGAGCTACAGGCGCCAAACGGTAGTGCGGTGTTTCACGACCAGACTGCTGCTGATTTACAGGTATGTAGTAATTTGCAGGTCCACCTGGTAGATAGCTCACCTTCCGGAGAGCCCGCCGTTGGCTTCAGGCTTCGAGAGTAGCAGTGCTTTGTGACTCAGACCATAGGTTTCGTGAAATTTGTTTTCCGTTTTGCGGAAACGTTATAAACCAAAACGCCCCTCCCCGTGCAACGGGAAGGGGCGTCCTGCTGGAATTACTTGGTGTTGTACAGCGAGATGCTGTCCAGGACAAAGTTTGTCTGCTGACCGTCATCCTCCGTGCTGACGAGGCGCAACTCAACCTCCTGGCCGGCGAACTGGCTCAGGTCGAGCACCCTGTCCGAGTAGGCGCTGGCGAAATCTGAGTTCCACCAGGTGTAGACCGTGTTGGTGACGCCTCCGGCAATCACCTGCAGCTCAAGCTTGTCCGCCTTCTCGGTACGAGGTTCGGTGGTCTGAATCCTCATCATGAAGTGCAGCAGGCTGGTGCCACGCTTTGGAATCGTGACGGTCTGGCTCAGCGAATCCACGTTTGGAACTCCGTTGCCGCCCATCCACGCGTAGGACCGGCCATCAAATGCCGGGAAACTTCCCCAACTGCCGACGACGCCGCCTTCAATCGCCCAGCCAGCGCCCTGATCCTCAAGGCTGCCGTTTGTAACGAGCTCCTTGCGCTTCACGTCGCGGTAATCGATGGAATGGTTGTAAAGAATGTCCCTGGCTTTCTTCCCGGAATCCAGACCGGACTTCGGGCGGTCCACGTTGAACCACTCGTCGAAGGTGTCAGAGACGTACTGATCCATATTGCGGAACGTAGACTCCGGCCCGCCGTCAAGTTCTTTCCAGAGTTCGATCATCGCCCCGGCAACGCGACCCTCGACGGAATCGCCATTATCCATGTTGGGGCGGGCGGGTTCGATGGTGTTGTCCTGGAATCCTGGTTGAGTCAGGTCGATCCAGGTGTCGGTGTTGTAGTAGTAGCGCTCGTCACCCATGACATAACCGGCGATAGCGTTGGGGAACCCTTCGGTCCACGCGCACACCGGACCGGTAACGCGGTGCAGTGAGTGTGGGGAGGGGCAGTCACCCGACGGCCAGTACCAGTTGTAGATCAGGTGCTGGAAGTTGTGACCGGCCTCGTGCACTACGGGGTGCCGTGCGTCAGGCATGGCATCGGTGAGGAAGACTGAGCGAACCTGCGGATCGGTGCTGTAGTAGCCGCCGTTGGTGTTCCCTGGTGCCCAGCGGGCTTTGATCTTGGAGCAGTTTGTGTCTTCCTCAGCGGTCCAGCAGTCGGTTCCGGATCCGCGGACGTCGTAGATCTTGTTGTGCACGTCGTATGCGTCGAAAGCAGGCATATGGAGCGCACTCGGGGAGGTGGTTCCGATCGCCTGAGTGGTTCCGGTGGGAACGTTCGTCAGTGTGGTGGAGGCCACGACATACGGGTTCTCGCCGGTCATGTCGACGATCTCCCACGATGCGTTCTGGGTGGAGAACTGAACCCACATAGCAGCCAGCGGAGCGCCGGAGGCCGCGCCGCACAGTTCGTAGGTACCGTCTTCGGCGCCGGTGAGGCCAGTGGCGAGGGTGGTCGCCGGAGCATCCGCAGTCTTCTGTGCCATAAGGCTTACTGAGAAGCGCTTGCCGGGGTGCCAGGCGCCGTCGAACGTGTGATAGGTGAGGTTTCCGGTTGCGCAGACTTCACCGGCTGCCGCCTTGACGTCGACCTTGGCGGTGCCGTCCTTCTGCGGGATGACGGCATTGCGCTTGGCAACGACATCGCCTTCCTTGTTGTGGCCCTGGGACTTGGTTCCCGAGACGCCCTTCTTCGAGGTGTCCGCGGTCTTCCCCACGGTGATCTCCTCGGTGGAGTGTGCAAAGCGCTCGTCCGCAGGCGCCTTCACATCAATCACGTCCGCCTGCACCTGGAACGCACCGGCTTCTTCGGCCTTGACCGTGAAGGTCACCGTGCGGCCGTCTTCATTGAGGGCGAAGTTCTGCGTGGCGACGGTGTCGAGTCCACGTTCGGCCGGGGCGGAGAAGCCGTCAGAGACGATGCTCAGACCCTGCGGCAGGCGAATCTGAAGCTGGGCTTCTTCGATCGCGATTTCGGATTCGATCGTGACCGTTACGTCAGTGGTTTCGCCGGCGGTGGGCACCTTGTCCAGGACCACATCCGCTTTGATGCAGCTGACCGGCGCTTCGGAGAGTTCGTTGGCGGGCGGTGCGAGTGTGCACCCGGACCCTCCGGTGACGGGTGGGGTGGTGACTGCCGGGGGAAGCGAGTCGACAGCAGGTGCGTGGGCTTCGATGGCCGATGCGGTGATAGGGGCGACAGTCAGTGCGAGTGCTGTGGCCAGAACTGTACCGGAGAGCCGAAGGCCTCCGAGGGACCGGTGGGGACTACGTTTAGGAAACGTCATGCGGTCACCGTAGGCGGTGGAGCGTGATATGTGCAATAGCACCTTGTAATTTAGGTCACAAGGCGGTCAATTTCTTCGCGGGGGATTGTGCGGGCGCGGTCGCCGTGTTAGTGCCGTGACGCCAGGCGGTACACGGTCCCGCCGTCGTGCTTCTTGTACTCGACGAGGTGCGCCAGGGCGGCAACGCACAGCACAATCCCGGCCATCTCGCAGGTCTCCTCAATGAGCGTGAGGACGAAGAACTGCGGAGTGAGGCCGTTGGCCGCGACGGTCAGGCCGGCGAGTGTCTCGACCCCCATGCCACCAACCACGAACACCACGCCCGCCAGGATCAGCCCGTTACGCACACCCTTCGGCAGGGAGAACACCAGCCGCGTCAGCGCGAGCACGATGACCAGCGCGATCAGCCCGCCCGGAATAACCCACACGAAACCGAGGTCGAACGGAAGGAAAGCCGCCAATTCGTAGCCGATGACATCGAGGCGTTCGTGCAGTTCAAGCATCTCGTCGATCGAAAAGATCACGCAGACGACGGCGAACAGCAGCCAGGAGCGCCGGTGCGCTGTGGCGCGGCGGGAGAAAAACCCAGCTATGACGCCGGCGACAATCCAGAGTCCCGAACTGAACCAGGTCGGGACGTTGATTTCACGGCCGACGTCGAAGAAGTAGAACCAGAAGTGGATGTCGTCGAATGTCTCGGCCGTGGACTTCTCGAGGGCGAGGAAGAGCAAGCCGCTTGCCAGGCTCAGCACCACCACGGGAATGCCAAGCAGCAGTGCGGTCCGGCCGAAGCGGATGCGCTCCCAGCTCGAATCCGGTACGGCGCCCGCTGGTGGCGAATCGGTAATTTCCTGCTGCAACGTACACCCTCCCTGAGCTGCGTCCCGGGTCAGCGTAGTCCAGGATTATGAGGAGCGGATGAGAAATCCCGAGTAACGGTCCGACACATTGCACGACGTCGTCGCGCCGCTTCACGGGATCGGCCGCTTCCGCTGTCAGAATTCTGGTGTCGCAGCCTACCGGGAGGTTTCACCATGAATCCGCAGAACAACCAAGACAACACCGCCGGCCGTTTGAAGGCAGTACTGGAGGAGCTCGCTGAGCGGCCCGGCGCCGTCGTGAGCGGCCCGCAGGTCCTGGCCGCCGCCGTCGTGCGCGTGCCCCTGAGTGAATGGGAAAGTGAACCGTTGAGCGGCGGGGTGTCCCGCGGTATCAAACGGCTCTCGGCGGCAACCGCAAAGTTGGTGAAGGACGGCCTGATCGTCAAGGGCCGCGGAGGCTGGGCGATCACAGCCGAGGGAGCGCGGGTGGCCGCAGCGTTGTCGGCCGTTGCCGTCGCGGGGGACTTCGGGCAGCTGTTAGGCAGCAAGGATTGGGATCCGTCGGCGTCCGAGACGCAGATGGCCTATAGTCCGGTGTCGCAGCAGTGGGAGTTGACGGTTGAACTCCCTGCGGGCTTTTATCTGTACAAGGTGGCGCTGAATCGGTCCTGGGCGGAGAACTACGGAGCGTTCGGCGTTCGGGATGGGGCTAACCACGAGCTAAGGCACGACGGCGGTGTGGTCACCTTCCGCTACGACCATACCTCCCACGACGTCGCAGTTTCCGCGCTGGATGGCATGCTGGTCTGACACTATCGACTCTCCCCAAATGGGCCTTCCGGGGCTTTGAAATGCCCTGAAAAGCCCCATTTGGGGAGAGTCGATTCCGGTGTGGTTAGGAGCGGTGGCCCAGCTTCTTCGAGTCAGTCGCCACCTCGAAGATGCGCTCGCCGGCCCGGTTGATCCACGTCGCAGTGAGCGTTGCAGGCTCCACGGTGGTGTCCGCAACCATCTTCATGAACACGTTGGGTTCCACGGCGCTATGCACCAGGGCCGGGTGCGGCACGTTCAGGCTGGGGATGGTGCGGTCGTGCAGCGGGCTCACAATGAACTGCCACAGATCGTAGCCCACGCGCGGACCGTAATTGAGTGCGCGTGAGACGTGGATGTCGCCGCTCATCAGGATCACTCCGGGGATCTTGTTCTCCTTGATGAAGTCGAAGATGGCTTCACGTTCGTAGGAGTAGGTTCCCCAGTCATCGCTTTCCGAGTTCTGCTTGTCGTCCCAGATCATTCCGCTGAAGATCAGCTTGAACGTTGCCGTGCTCTCCAGCAGTTCCTTCTTGAACCACTCCCACTGCACGTTGCCCAGGCAGGTTGTCTTCGTGGGGTCCGCCCAGCTCGGTTCAGTGCGGCTGAACCAACGGGGATCCAGCATGAAACCTTCGATCGGCCCGCGGCGGAAGGATGAGTAGATGCCTTCGCCGTCGCCGCGCTCGGTCTGGGTGACGCCGTCGGCCGTGTGGCCGTAGGTGGTGTTGGCGCGGTAATCCACAAAGGCGGTGCGGCTGTTGCGCTTGCCGGCGAGGTCGCCGTGGACGTCGTTGCCGCCGAAGTCGTGGTCATCCCATGTTCCCCATACGGGCATGGAGCGCACCAGCCGCTTCAACTCCGGAACCTGGAGGAACTCTCGGTGACGCTGTCGGGCGAACTGGAGGTTGGTGGAGTCGATGTATGGGGTATCGCCCATCATGACAAAGCTGTCGCAGCCCTCGGAAACGATGCGGTCCCACACGGCGTCGGATGCCGACGGCGCACACGACCCCATGCCCATCACGATCTTTTTCCGCATGCTGTCGGTCGGTGACGTGGTGAAAGAGCCGATCAACGGTTCGAATTCAGGATCATCGACGGGGACAATCGAGAAGGTGTGGCGCGTGTCCGGCTGCAGATGTTTGACGTCGAAGATCATGCTGAAATCGTTGGCCGAGCTGAGGGTCGCCTTGACCGTCCGCTGTGACCGGCCGTACCCGCGTACCGTACATTCCCAATTCACGAGGTTGTGGTGGTCGCGGCCCGGGCGCACCCAGATGCGGGCGGTGCGCACGGAGACGTCGCCGACCATCGGCCCTGCGGCGGGTTCCTTGGGAACGGGAGTCGGCACTACGGCGGGAGCCGTTCCCGCCTTCACGGAGACGACGTATTCGGTGAGGGCCGCGAAGAACGTCTTGCTGTCCTGGAGTGCGACGTCCGGCTGCATTGCCGCTCCGGCCGAGTCATAGCACTTGTCAATGGCCAGACTGGTGACGAGGAACCGTCCCTTGCCGTGGGCACCCTCCACCATGGCAGGGGGCTGCGGGCTGCCACCAGATGTGCAGGAGAGTAGTACCCGCATGGACTTCCAACTGATAAGAGTCTCGTAGCTCACGGGGAAGGCGCTGGACCGGCCGGTGAACACGCGCCCGCTGTCCGTGCGCAGGTTCTTGACCAACGGGTGCTCGGGCGCGAGCGAGTAGATGGCATCGTGATCGGGGTTGGCCCGTACGGCACTGAGGGGTTCCGGCAGGTAGGCGGTTTCGGCGCCGAACTGGTCCGACTGCGCCAGATCGAGCACAACGCCGCCCAGCGAGACGAACTCCTGCAGGGAGGCTTCGTTGGCCGCGACGTAGTCCAGGTAGGTTGGCGCGTTGTTGGTGAACGTGCCGAAGACGATCAGATCCACGCCCTGCGCCGTTGCAGGTTTCGCGGGATCGAGGTTGACGACTGTGGCGCCTGCTTCGGTGAGCAACGGCCGCAGGCCGGTTGCCTTCGTCCAGGGGTCCAGGAACTCGAGTATTGCGGCACGGATGGGCGCTGCTTGTGCTGAGCTTACGGATGCGGCAGTTGCGCCGGCGGTGGCGAGGCTGACGCCAATAAACCCGCGGCGCCCAATTCCTTTGTCGGTTGTCATTGAGTCACTTTCGCTTGAAGAACGGAAACGGCCAACCGGGACTACCGGGCGTGCCCGGATCTAGAATTCGTCATCGTTGGCCGAAGGGGCAGTGTGATTCAAGTTACTTGCGAGATCCTGATCTGTCTAGACATATTTCGATCATTACTGAGCGTTCATCAGGCGTTGATGTGGCGTATGATCGGGCGACATCCAGCGTTATGCCAGCACGTCCTTCGTCGAGAACCTGCCGTACGCAAAGGCCCCGAACACCAGTACATAGCCGGTCTGAAGCACTCCGTTGGCCAGGAAGGAGTCCCACACGATCGGGTCCCGCAGCAGGTCCGCGAAACCGAGCCAGTATTGGCTGAGAAGCCATGGGTGGAGCCACTCCAGCTGTGGAAGTTGTCCCAACACCTGACTGACGACGGCGGCCACCACGGTTGCAGCCATTGCCCCCACCGGCACGTCGGTCATAGTGGACAGGAAGAGCCCGACGGCGGCGAGTCCGGTCAGCGAAAGGGTTACGTAGAGCGACACCAGCGCAACGCGCAGGAGCGCCTCCGGCACGCCGATTGTTGTCCCAGAGAGCAGCGTCACCGGCCCCACAGGAAACAACAGCGCGCCCATCAGGACGCCGGCCAGGGCAACCGTCAACGTTGCTGCAAGGCAGAAGACGACGGCGGCAATGTACTTCACTGCGAGGAGGCGGCCGCGTGCCACGGGTGCCATCAACAGGTACCGGAGCGTGCCCGTGCTGGCTTCGCCTGCGATCGTGTCACCGGCAACCACGCCGACGGTCAAGGGCAGGAACAGCGGAATGGCCACGATTGTCCCGACCACGGCGACGAACAACCCGTTCTGGCTGACCTGGTCCAGGAACGCCGGACCTCGTCCTCTTGACGGGCCGGACGACAGCCGTACCGCCACTGCAATGAGGACCGGGATCGCGGCGAGAGCGGCAAGGAGTGCCCAGGTGCGCCTGCGCCTGAACAGCACCGAGAGTTCCGAGCCCATAAATCGCCAGCCGGATCCCTGGCGGGCCGGCGCGGTTTGTCCGCGTGGGGACTCGTTGGGTGCGTTCTCACTGGACAACGTCGAATCCCTCCCCGGTGAGCGCAACGAACAGGTCCTCAAGGCCCGGATGCTCAAGCGTGAATCCGTTGACCCGGACGTCTGCTTCGACCAAAGCCCGCACGATCCGATCGGGCGCCATACCGGCGGGGAGCGGAGCGGTGACGGCCAGCGTAGTTGGGGTGGCGCCGTCGTCGTCGGGCTTCAAGCCAAGCCCACGCAACACTGCGCACGCCTCCCGGGTATCGGGGGTGAGGACGCGGGCGCGGGGCTCACCTGTTCGGCGGAGGTCGTCGAGGCTGCCCTGGGCGACGAGGCTTCCGGCGCTGAGGACTGCAGCGTGTGAGCAGATCTGTTCAACCTCGGCGAGCAGGTGGCTCGAGACGAAGACGGTGGTTCCCTCTTCGGTGAGGGAGCGGATGAGGTGGCGGACTTCGCGGGTGCCCTGCGGATCGAAGCCGTTGGTGGGTTCGTCGAGGACAATCAGGTCGCGGTGCGTGAGCAGCGCGCTCGCGATGCCGAGCCGTTGCTTCATCCCGAGCGAGTAGCGGCCCACTTTTTTGCGGGCGGCCTGCGAGAGGCCCACCCGTTCGAGTGCCTGTTCAACGCGGCGACGGCGGGTTGCGGGAGTGACGTAGCGGTCGGCAGCGTCAAGGCGCAGGAGGTTCGCGGTGCCGGAGAGGAACGGGTAGAACCCTGGCCCTTCGACGAGCGCCCCGACCCGGGGCAGTACTTCGGGTAGCGCCCGCGGGATGGCCCGGTCCAGGACCCGGACGTCGCCGGACGTAGCCGATGCGAGTCCGAGGAGGATCCTTATCGTCGTTGTTTTCCCGGAACCGTTGGGCCCGAGGAAACCGAAGACGGAACCGCGTGGAACCTCAAGGTCAATGCCGTTGACCACGTTTCTGCCGCCCAACCTTTTGGTCAGGCCCTCGGTTTCTATGACGAGGTCGGAGCCGCCGCTCACTGGCCGGCGGCTACTGCCTGCAGGCGCTCCGGGGTGACGGAGCCGGCGAGGACTCGGCCGTCGTCGGTGATCAGCACGTTGACGAGCGTGGTCTCGATGAGGCGCCCGCCGTCCACCGGGGTGCTGAGCTGGTTCATCGCTTCGGGCAGTTCCTGCTCCCCGGCAGGCATGACGACGACGGCGTCCCAGCCCTTGCCCACGACCGTTGGCTCTTCTGCACCCTCGGGCTTCTCGCCGGTGTCCGGCTTGTTGCCCTTGTCGACTTCCGTGACTGTTGCACCCTCCGGTGGGGTGAAGGTGAACAGGTTGGCGTCCGGTTCCTCGTAGCTGACTTCGGTGAAGCTGGAGCTAAAGGCGGTCTCGTTGGTCGTTTTTGCAACGACAGTGACGCCCAGCGGGAGTCCGGTTTCGCCGTCGACAGCGACGCTCACCGAGCCGACGAGTGTCTCGTTTGAACGGGGAGTGAGGATCAGGTCGTAGACGGCGCGTCCGGCGACCGAGCGGTCAGAGCCGACGGTCACTTCGGTTGAGGGGTCGATCTTCTCGAGGAAGCGGGCGGCGATGTCGTCGGGCGCGTGGGTGTCGCCGTCGTGCTGTTTGTGATTCTTGGCAGTGGCATGGACGGCCTCATTTTCGTCCGAATTGTAGTACCAGAGGTCGTCGCCGTTGCGGATGATGTTGCGTTCCTCGAGCTGGTCGAGGACCTGCAGGCGCGCCTGGTCCGGGCTGTTGACGAAGACGTTGGCCGTGTGCGAGCCGGTAAGGAGTTCAAGGGCGGCGTTGGCGGGGGAGGTTTCACCGCCGTCGTCGTTATCTGTTGGGCCGATTGCGGCAAGATCGGGCAGGCCGAGGTTCGAGGTTTGCTCGACGGTGCCAGAGAACGCATCGACGCTCTCGTTCTGGACAAGCTCGAGGACTTGGGCGGGTGTTTTGTCGGTAAGGTCAACGGCGGCGCTGGCGGTAAGCGGCGTGATCACGGCGGCCGCGCCGATTGCTCCGGCGGCGATGGCGGCCGGTGTCCATTGTCTCCAGGTTTTGTGTGTTGTCGGAGTCATTGAACTTTCCTCACCCTGCTAGTGCTCTGTTCGGCAGACCTGACCGTTACGCTACACCCGGATCCTGAGAGTTGGGTTGGAGTTTTGGTGACTTCAGCTCGCGCGGGTTGTCTCCTTGAGGTGACGCAGCACACCCTCAAGGACATCCGCCTTCTCCACGCCAAAAAGGTCATCCGGCCCGGTTGGCGCTACGGCCTTGAACGGCGACTCGTACAACTGGCCCACCTCCATGACACCGTTCCGCGTGAGGTGCTGCACGATCATGTTAACGAAGTCGAGTTGCGCGGTGTTCATCGTCGTGCCCGCGATGAATTCCGCCATCGCCTCTTTCACGGCGTCCGGCTCGAGCCCGACGAGCGAGCGGACAAAGTAGCCGAGGCCCTTCTCGGCGGCACGAGCCAGATCATCCTTGGAGCCGGCGCCGCTGTCCACGAGCAACTGTTCGAGTTCCTGCAGATCGAGTTCCGTCAAAGGCCGGTTCCGGCGGAGACGCTGGATAGTAGCGTGGTTCATCTTGTCAGCAAGGTAGAGGCGCACCTTCTCGCCGTACCGAACCAGATCGACGGAGCTGACGACGGAGGGAATTTCCACCTCGCGTATCTCGCCAAGTTCGTCATCAAAGTCCGTATAGACCACCTTGCGGCGCTTCTTCTCGATGAGATGCACAAGCGGCCGAAGCTTTCGCCGGATCTCCTCCAACCAGATTGGCGAGGCGGCTTCCCAATGGATCGGACTGAGAACGTCTTCAATCAACCCGAGCCGCTCGGCAATTGCCGGGATGCTCGGTTGATCCTGCAGAGCCGACGCGATGTCGATGATTTTCCGCCGAAGGGGTGCCAACTTCCCTGGGTCAGTCAGGAGCGCAAGCTGTGCGTTGAACAGAAGCTGATCGAAGCGCTTGGATTCCTCTGTGTCTTTCGGGGCCGTGATGACGGCCAGACCACTCAGGTGGGATTCGAGCACCTCGGCATCATGTGGTTCCAGAGAGTCCCATTGCTCCCTGCGAGCAAAGCGGTCAACGTGCTCCAGCCTCGGACGTACGCGAAAGTTCTCTCGCGGAAGATCGCGAACTGTGCAGTGGAGCGAATCTCGGATGCTATCGACATATCCGCTGTCGTAGTCCGCGTCCTGCAAAGCCTGAAGTAAGCGGACCCGCGTGATGAAGGTGCGTTGTGCCAAGGGTTTGGCTATCGGGGTTTCGGATAGTTCAAGCTCAGCGTTGAAGAACTCGAGATTGCGGCACAGGTCGAAGATCAGGAATTCTTCCTTGTGCCTGTCCGGGCCATATAGGTCAGGGCAGAGACGCGTTCCGCGTCCTACCATCTGCCAGAACTTGGTCTTAGAGCGTACTGGTTTGAAGAACACCAGGTTGACCACCTGTGGAACGTCGATGCCGGTATCGAGCATGTCGACTGAGATAGCGATGTCGGGTTTGCTAGCCGGTTTCCCGAACTTTTCGATGAGGGTGGACGCGTAGTTCACCTGGTAAGTGATGACCTGCGCGGCTTCGCCTTTCTCTCCCGGGTAGTTGACGTTGAAGCGTTCCTCAATGAACCGGGCGTGGTCGTTGTTCCGGGCGAAGATGATGGTCTTGCCGATCCGGTCGCCGCCGGCGACCCGGTGTCCGCGCTCCATCAGGACCTCAAGCGCCTTATCTACGGTGTCCTTGTTGAAGAGCCATTTATTGACGACGGCGCGGTCCACTTCGTCGGGAATCTCGCCATCGTCGTCCCATTCCTTGGAATCCCACTCGTCCTTTTCATGCTCACTCAAGTCCTCGTAGTGGATGCCCTCGTAGGGAAACTTGAGGGGTACTTCGATACCCCGGCGGGGGACAAGCCAGCCTTCTGCGACCGCCCGGTCCAGCTCGTAGGCGAAGGTGGGGACGTTGTCCTCGATGTTGAAGAGGGCGAAGGTGTTGCGGTCGACATCATCGGTTGGTGTCGCCGTGAGGCCGATGAGGAAAGAGTCGAAGTAGTCGAAGATCGCCTTGTACTTCTGGTAGACCGAGCGGTGCGCTTCGTCGACAATGATGAGGTCGTAGTGGCCAATGTTGTATCGCTCGCGATTGACCTTGCCGTCGCCCACCGTCTCGTCGATGAGGTTCATCATGGTGGGGTAGGTGGCCAGATGAATGCGGCTGTCCGCAGTCTTGTCACGCCCGAGCACTTCCGGAGCAGAGCCGGGTAGGTGAGTCTTGAAGGCCCGCGCGGCCTGGTCCACGAGCGCCACCCGGTCCGCGAGGAAGAGGACGCGCTTGACCCAGTTGGCTTTCATGAGGAGATCAGCGAGAGCGATGACCATGCGGGTTTTACCGGTTCCCGTGGCCATCACCACGAGGGCGCGCCTCTCGGCGTCGTTCTCAAATGCTTGGGTGACTGCGCGGATGGCGGCGTGCTGGTAGTCCCGCTCCACGACGGCGTTATCAATGATCGCTTCCCCGAGCGACTTCCTGGTGGTGCGGCGGTCCACCATAAGCTGCAACTGATCGCGAGTGTGGAAGCCCTGAATTTTCCGCTCGGCATAGAACGCGTCGTCCCAGATGTAGGTCTGGTATCCGTTGGTGAAGTAGATGATGGGCCGCTGGCCGAAGCGCCGTTCCAGGCAATCGGCGTAGAGACGGGCCTGCTGGCGGCCGTTGTGCGGATCCTTGGTGGTGCGTTTGGCTTCGACGACGGCGAGCGGTAAGCCGTTGGCTCCCCAGAGCACATAGTCTGCGGCGCCCTTGCCGGTGAGTGTGCCCTGCGGTGTGGGCATGGTGTCGACGGCGAATTCTCTGACGTCTTCGTGGGACAGATCCCATCCGGCCCACTCCAGTTGGGGGTCGATCAGGTCGGTGCGGGTGACGCCCTCGTCGTAGTCATGTGTGTCCGGCTCGTGGCGGCGTTGTGCGGTGACCAGCTTGATCTGTTCGCGAAGCTGCCTGAGCTCGTCCTCAAGGCGCGCCTGCTGCTGGTCTGCTTGGGCGAGCTTGCGATCCCGCTCCTCAAGCTCCTTCGCGAGGGCGGCAACTTGCTCGGCGGTTTTGGGTACGACGTCGGCCGGTTGGGCTGGTTTTGGACCGCCTGGTTTTGGCGGTGCGGGCATTGGGCGGCGCTGGGGGCTGAGGAGCGCACCGTCGAAGGCGAGTCCCGGTGTCGGGCGGTTCTGTTCCTGGCGGGCGTAGCGCTGGGCTAGCCAGAAGCAGGTTTGGAAGAGTTCGCGGAGGATGGCCTCGGACGTTTGGACATTGATGGCGACGTTGGTGTGAACGGCTTTGTTGGAGACCTTCCGTACCAGATGCATCTTGTCGAGGAGGCGCTCACCGGCGAGTTTCTTGAAGGTGGGTTCGTTGAGCATGCCGTTGAGGTCGTCTTTGTACGGCTGGTCCAGCGACGTGTCGGCGATGAAGATCCACTGCAGGGTGAATTCGAGGGTGCGGCGGCAGTAAAGGAGGGACGTGCGGGGGTCGATACGGGCAAAGCGCTCAGCGTTGCGGGCTTCGACGGCGATATCGGGCCATTCGGCACGTAGGAACGCGAAGTTGCTCTGTAATTGAGCCGCGTCCCCCATCATTGCCCCTCTGCTGGTCCCTTGCTGCAGGATATCTGATCATGCAAATCTATTCTTGATCGAGCGCGTGCTCCAGGTCCCGGAATGCGTTGAAAGCTGCGCGTTCAACATCCGCGCGACGCTCGGCGAACTGCTCAAGATCCGCTCGAAGGAAGCGGTTATGGGAGCCAACCTTATGGGACTGGATCTCCCCTGCTGCTGCCATTTTGATCAGCGTAGGCCGGGAGATTCCGAGCACCTGGGCGGCTTCAACGCTGGTCAAGGCCTTTGAGCGCTGGGTCAGCCCGATATCCTTGCCGGACGCCGCAAGCCTTAGAACCGTCTGCAGCAGCTCGTTCAGGTTTTCGGGGAGCGTGACTGCCTCGGCGGACGATGATTCGATTCGAATCCGGAGTTCCTTAGGATCTACTTCGCTGAAGTGCTGGGAGACTTCTGTTGCTTCTTGCGACTGAGTAGCGCTGATGTTGAGGATGGACATCAGGGTTGTGCCCGTGAGTGCGCTCATTGACTACTCCTTTTCACTCGATAACAAATGATGGCGCTCAAGTGAAATAAGTGCAAGCTACTCGAAGTAGTCTTAGTGGAGGTTGCCGAGGTCGTAGGTCTGCTTCGCCTGCGCGTCGCCGTTCGACGTTGCTGCACTTGTAGGCATAACGATCAGCTGCGTGCATGGTACGTAAGACGCATTACCAAGCGAAGATGCGGCCCTAGCTCCTCCGGATTGACTCGGAGTGTCTCAGCCGTAAAGTGTCCGGAGATAGTGCAGTACTCCTGAAGGTAATCAAGCACCGGTGCTGGGACGTACCCGAGCCGCTGTCCACTTGGCGCGTGGATGGCGTGTGCGCGAGAGTCCCGTCCATTCTCAGGTTCCGGAATTACTTTCAATGCGGACCCGGGCGCCATGAGATTGATCTCTGCGTGCACCGCGTCTTGAGGTTCCTGATAACGCGTTCCATGGACAAGCACGTCGAAGGCGAGCGTGTCTTCCGCTTCGTCAGCGGAAGGTGCGGCAAACAGTTCATATGTGTCGTTTGCGCGAACTCCGAACGAATGCGACAGAATCTCGAGCGGCCCAGCACTCTTCGAAGCGCCGATTGCGTCCAGCCAACGACCGCGGTCGGGCCGGCTGTCGCTCATGATTCGCCCAGCGAGGAAGGGGAACAGTTGCTTTGATCGATAGACACGGTCAACATCGTCGAACCCCGGGATACGGTGAAACAGGGGCTTTTTCTCGACATCTTTTCGGTACGAGAATTCGAAGACCTCACCGTTTGGGGTGTCGACATGCACTACGGAACCGATTAGCAGGTATGCCTTGTGAACGGGGTTGCGCCAAGCGACCAGCAGCTTGGTGGTGTGCTCCTGTGAGGCTTCGCGGAGGGGCGGAATCAAGCGCGTCGTCATTGACTTAGACACCGGGATATCCTCTCCGCGTTCGTTCTGATGAGTGTATTCGCCAGTGTAGTACTGGCCGGTGACAAGTTGGCTGACCCGATGACGGATGTGATCTCACCGAGTGGAACTTGCGTGAACTGGCGCTCAAGGCGCCGTCTGCCGTCTTCTGTGCAGTGGGGCAAGTACGAGGTGGCGTAGTCGACCAGCGAGACACCAATCCCATCTTCGAATCTGCTGGCTTTCGCTTTGAGCGGGTACTCAGCCGGGCCATCCGGGCGGGCCATCAATCGGTCAAGTCCCCGATCCCTCATCGATACTCCCAGAGACGAGGCATGATCGAAGGACGGTGCCAGGCGGATACAGGGATCGCCGGAATCTGACCAATCGAATTCGAGTGCCCAGTTGCTGCTGTGTCGGTCGACGTTGCCGATCAGCGCATCGAAGAACAGGTATGCGACGAACCAGTCGAGTGCACTAAGACCCTGAACGTCTTCCACTGCTTTTGGCGCTCTGCAGGACTGGAGTATCTCGACAATGTTAGTTCGGTTGTGTCCAACCCTGATCTTCGCCTTTGGCTCGTAGCTCTCAACGCGCATCGCGAGGATCTGGTCCGGTCGGATCTCCTGATTGTCCCTGTGAGCAAGGACGTTCTTCGAGATGCATCCCAAGGAATCGCCCAAACTTGCGAGCTCAGCCTGTGCTGCGGGGACATTCAAGAGCTGTGCGATTCGCGACGCGATCACCTCGGCGTGGCTCTCGAACGGGGAGCGGTCAGGACGATTCGGCTTGAAAAGCCAGCGGTGCCCGGTAGACGGCTCGATGTACCACTGCTTCTCGTTATCGCCTTCAGTTTCCTGTTGCGATAACTCCCAAGCGCGTAGATCGACGACATCCCAACTCATTCCTACAGTGTTCCTTTGAACGCGCGGTGCTGGAGGGAAGCAAAGAGGGTGTCCAAGTGTGCGAGCTGAGTGCGGTGGTGCTCCTTCAAGCGCTCGAGGGCGGCGACGCGGGAGTCGAATTCCTTCTGTCTCGTTAACGGAGGCATTGGGACTCTCAACCCTTTCAACCGTCCCATGCTGATCCGACCTCGCGTTTGTCCGAGCACGAGTCCCTGAGCCATACGTTCAGTTGAGCGCATATTGAGAAGCGCACAAACGTAGGCGGTCGAGGCTAGATCCTGATTGATCCGGATTTGAACACAATCGGCCTTATTGAGCGCTCTGGGTAGGGTTCCGGGTTGGATGATTGCGCGAAGGTTCGGATCACCCAACGTTCCGACTAAAAGGTCCCCAGGGAGGCATTCATGTTTTATCAGAGACTGAAAGTGCTCCTCACTGATGAAAGCCTTATCTGTATCAAGAAGCTCCCCAACCCCGATGTTCTGGAGGCGAATGACACGGACGCCGGCCTTGACGTAGTGAGAGCTCTTTAGATTAGATCCGAAGGGGCCGTCGGAGAACTTCGTAGAGATATCGCCGAGCGCGAGCATCGGCCAATGGAAGCGGTTAATGGCAGGGTCACCGAATAAGTCCTCGAAGATGGACTGTGTGAGTGTGTCGAGGCGCGCGAGGGCTTCGTGGCGCTTGGCTCGGAGGTCGTCAGCCTTGTCTAGGATCGCCGCGATGCGCCGCTGCTCGTCGAGGGATGACAGCGGGATTAAGGTGCCTGACACATAGCTGGCGGGCACCCGCCGTTGTCCTGCGCTGCCGGTCATACGCAACTCCCCGGCAAGCCTGAAGTGTGGGCGGCGAAGGAATTGGCGTAGGTATCCGCTATCCAGCGCGGTCTGGATAGGGCGGACGACGTGAAACTCAGTCGATCCGAATCCGAGCTCAGTACTAATCGAGGCCCGACCGATCTTCCCATTCTCGAAACACGGCGTGATCTTTGCAATTAGAAGGTCGTCCCGTTGGAAGGGAGTAAGGCCCTTGGGTATCTCTGCGTAGGAGCGAAGCGATGGCGTCAACAGGGACCCAGAAGTTTCAGACATGTCCGCCATACCGGCGAAGGAGACCTCTTGGTCGGCACACAAAGCGCGATCGAGGCGAGGGTTAACCTGCGCTACTTCACCGAGCGGAACCATCCTCACTTGAGCAGTTCCTTCAACTCCGCTATGCCGTCCGTGATCTCCTTCTCGAGGACCTCAAGCTCCGCAAAGATCTCCTCCGGCGCTTTGTGCTCGACCTCTTCGTACTCGACTTCCTTGTACCGGTTGAGCGAGAGGTCGTAGCCGTTCTCGGCGATTTCTGATCTGGGAACAAGAAAGGACTGTTCGGTTCGTGCGCGCTCAGCTTCCGTCGTCGTGCGCTGCTTGTACCGCTCCAGGACGTCGGGTAGATCGGACGAGCCGAGGGGAGTGCGTTTGTCGTCCAGGCTGAAGCCGTCGGACTTCACGTCGTAGAACCAGACGTTGTCGGTGCCTCCTGAATTGGTCTTGGTGAAGAAGAGGATCGCGGTCGAGACTCCCGCGTAGGGCTTGAAGACGCCGGACGGGAGTTTCACGACGGCGTCGAGCTTGTGCTCCTCGACCAGCAGTTTGCGAAGGTCCTTGTGTGCCTTCGACGATCCGAACAGGACACCGTCGGGCACGATCACCGCCGCGCGCCCGCCCGGCTTCAGCAATCTGATGAACAGTGCCAGAAAGAGGAGTTCGGTCTTCTTGGTCTTCACCAGGCTCAAGAGGTCTTTGGCGACGTTCTCATAGTCGAGGCTGCCGGCGAACGGCGGATTCGCGAGGATCAGGTGGTACTTCTCATCTTCGGCCGAGTGCAGATCGGCTAGGGAATCCCGGTATGTGATCACCGGGTTCTCGACGCCGTGCAGGAGCATGTTCATCGACCCGATGCGCAGCATGGTGTTGTCGAAGTCGTACCCATGAAACTGCTTGTGATGGTAGAACGCAAGCTGTTTTTCGTTGGTAAGTAAGTCGGTCTTCCACAGGTGCTCGGCCGCGCTGACCAGGAAGCCGCATGTGCCGGACGCCGGATCGCAGATCGCCTCCTCCGGCTGCGGGTCCGTCATGTCCACCATGAGCTTGATGATGTGACGCGGTGTGCGGAACTGCCCATTGGTACCGGCGGTGGCGATCTTCGAGAGCATGTACTCGTAAAGGTCGCCCTTGGTGTCGCGGCCGGTCATGTCGATGCCGTCGATGATGTCGATGACGCGTTCGAGGACGCCGGCGTTCGGAATGGTGAAGCGGGCGTCCTTCATGTGATGGCTATAGGTGGAGTGCTCCCCGTTCGACTGACGGGTGAGCTCCTCGCGCATGAACGGGAAGATGTGGTCGGAGAAGAGTGTGAACTTCTCTTCGCGTGAGAGCCCCTTAAACTTGCCCCACCGCAGATCGCCGTAATCTCGTCCGCGCGGGTCTGTTCCGTCGGGAAAGATCGGGTTCTGAATGGGCTTGCCAGTGCGGTTGGCGCGCCTCTCCAGGGCAGTCTGCTCTTCGTCGAGCCGCTTGAGGAACAGCAGGTACGTGATCTGCTCGATGACTTCCAAGGGGTTGGAGATGCCCCCGGTCCAGAAGGTGTCCCAAACTTTGTCTACCTGCGCGCGCACTGTCCCGTTGATCACGCGTTCCAGCTTAGTGGCGCTGTTCCTACGCCCGTGACGGATTGTCGGTGCCAGGTTCTAAGGTCTTCCAAATGGTGCTGATCAAGGCACCGCACGGTCTCAAGGAGGTAGGAATGCGCGTCTCGTTTGCTGTTCGGAAGCGAAGGTTGACCAAGTGGTGGAAGGCCTCCCAACAACCGGGGCATTCGGTGGCCAGACTGGCGGTCCTAGGCGCAGTGGTTACGGCGCTCGTCGTCTGGGGCTCTTGGTTATTCTGGGAGAATTCGCCGGAAGGCATTCCGCGTGCCGAATTTTTTGTCCCCGTGATTGACCTTGAGATTGGGCTCACCGCCCTCATCGGCTATGCAGCGGTGGCGATCAGTTTGCAAGTTAAAGCGTGGCCCAGAAAAGAGAGAAGCCGTCCAGACTTCTCTGATCAGTGGAAACGCGATCGCAGACTGGCGGAGGGAATGTTCGCGTGTTCTGCGGTTGCGGTAATCGTTTGTTATTTGACCGTTTTGGGCCTCGTGCAATCGGCGCCACCCAGCATCGGCATGATCCTGTTCGTTCTGGCGCTGACCTACCTGACTTCTCTAGCTGCCGTAGATGCGCTAGGTCGGATCGACGCGGGCGGTGTGCCGGCCCTTGTGCACGCCGTCAAGCTAGAGCGACGAGTGCTCGCTCACTTCAGGCGCGTTCGAATGCCATCCACAACTTGGCCTTGCAAGAATCGGGTACAACGCATGACTTGGTTGGTTGTGCAACTTCTACTGATTGCACTCCCTGCGGCCATCATCAACTGCGTAATTTGGGGAATGCAGGAGCAGTTGGATATGCGGAGGACCGTTCTGGTGTACCTGATCAGCACGGCTGTCGCGCTGTGGGTGACATTCGCCTACACCTACCTTGCCGCCGGTACGAGATCGCCAGACTCCACAACCAGGCTCGGATCGTGGTGCATGGCGGCGTCCTTCGCTTTCGGTATTGCCCTCTCCGCAATCATCGCGATTAGTCAAGGTGATTGGCCGTCGCTTTCGTACGACCTGCTTGTAGATTTGGTGTGTTCGGTGATTCTTGTACACCTCGGCATGCGGTGGAATTCCGAGAACCGGCAGTGGTTGCTTCCTTCGGACTGGTGGCCCGGCGCTATAGTGCGAGTCGCGGTCAGCGAGTACGTCCACCGGGGCGGCACGAAGTCATCGCGGAGATTGGACGAGAAGAAGAAGCTGAGGGACGAAGCTGAGCTCCGAGCTATGGGGAAGGTTCGCCGGTCCATTGTCCGGGCTGCGACATCCCTCAAGCTGCCCGCCATCGAACGACGCCTGCGCTACAACCTTGAGCACGTGGACTAGCGGCCCCGGTGTAGCGGGTGATGCATCAATGCACAGCGAGCCGATTACGGTGAAGGCATGACCACTCACGACAACCTTCCCCAAGCTCTTTCCGAAACGGCCGTGCTGCGCCGGGCGATGCGGGAGGACGTGCCGGCGATCGTCGCGCTGCTGGCCGATGATCAGCTGGGTTGGGAGCGCGACAGCATCGCGAACCCAGGTGACGCGGAACCTTACCTGGAGGCCTTCGACGCCATAGACGATGATCCTGCCCACCTTCTCGTCGTCGTCGTTCTTGGCTCTTCGGTGGTCGGCACTCTGCAGTTGAGTTTCCTGCCCGGTCTGGCTCGACGCGGTGCGCTTCGGGCGCAGATTGAAGCGGTGCGGGTTGCCTCATCTGCGCGGAACTCCGGCTTAGGCAACCAGATGATTACCTGGGCGATCGGTGCAGCACGACGCCGGAACTGCGCACTGGTGCAGCTCACCACCGACAAGCGGCGCACCGATGCCCACCGCTTCTACTCGCGATTGGGGTTCGTTACCTCGCACGAGGGGATGAAGCTGGCGCTTTAGCCGGGTTCCTCCTCGTTGGCCGCGGCTTCGATCCAGTCGACAATGTGGTCAGCGAAGTTGAAACCGTCGTCCTCCTGTATGCCATCCGGCGCTGCGCCGACCGCACTTATCTTCTCCAACACTGACGCAGGGACTGGCTCCCCGTTGTGGGCAATTAGCCAATCCCGGGTCGCCTGATCCAGGCGAGGCCACCATCCAGTGATGTTCATGGGTTGAGCATGACATGCCGTCGGGGTGTCGGAGGGGGTGTGCTCCCTGGAGAATGCCTCATCTGCACTCGTTGCAGGCAATGCCTGCACTGCTGGCACTCTTCCAGGAGCACTATGGTTACCCGACAGTGAGAATTTGCAGCCCTTCATCGTCAGCGGGAGCCTCGAAGATGCTCGCGAGGTGCCGGACGTCGTCATCGGCCAGGTTGTGTGCCCACGCGGGTTCACTTGCCGACCTCGCACGCGATCGCGCCAGCGCCGCGTCGAGCGGAGTTGCGATGTGGTGCAACAGTGCCTCATAACCGGCACTGTTGGCGCGCTCCTTCCAGAAAGTACGACGACGGCGGCTCCACTGGTTCCAGTCCAGCACCACATCGGTACCGGTTGCGAGAACTTGCAGCGCCACCGTCCAGAGTTGGTCCTTGCATACCGACGCTTGGCGGCCGTAATCGTCGCCGGAGTAGGGAAGCTCAGGGAAGAGGCGGAGCATCCATTCGTCGAGGCTGAAGCGCACGGCTGGGAGCTCGCGCTCAAGTTGGCGCGCGTAGGTTGTCTTGCCGGCGCCGTTAAGCCCGCATAGCAGATGCACCTTCGGAGTCATGCGTCGAGTCTTGCAGAAGAGTCGGCGGCAGCTGGCAGGATGACCGTGTGGACGAGATAGTCAGCTACGTGCGGTTTCAGAGCGCACACGCGAATGCGCACGGACGCTACGCAGGTATCTTCGGCCTCGCAAACGGGCTGGCACGTGAAGGTCAACTTTCCGCTGCGGACCACGCCTGGTGGCGTACCTCCAACGATTGGTGCAACGCGGCTTATCCGGACCCGTCAACGGTTGATGCCAGCATCTACGATCGCGCCGTGAACCCCGCGGCGCAAGCCTGGTTCAAGGGCAGCGCAGCCCCCTTGTTGGCCAAGGTTGACGAGTACATGGAGCTGCTCCAGCGGTACGGCGTCGAGTGCGTCCGGGTCACGTCGAAGGATCCGGGCAGGGTCCTGTATGAGGATGACTTCCAGATTGTTGTGGACCCGCACGGTGTCGAAAGAATCGCTCTCGTTGCGCCGAACCGGGAGGGCTGGGCCAACCGGTACAACACGATCGAGCAGCGGCTGAAGGCACTGCTCCCACATGCAGCGATCGAGCACATCGGCTCCACCGCAGTTCCCGACCTTCCTGCGAAGGACGTCGTGGACGTGCTGGTCGGCGTCGATGCGGATGCGTGGGCGGAGGCCGTTGCGATCCTCGTCGCCGATGGTTTCCCACAGGACGGCAGCAGGGAGGGCCATGCCTGGTTGGCGCTGATGAGAGACGGGGAACGCACCGCGGTGATCCACGTCGTCGTACTCGGCGGTGCGGAGTGGAAGCGCCGAATCAGCTTCCGTGACATCCTGCGCCGCGATCGCGCTGCAAGAGCCGAGTACCTCGAAGTGAAGCGGCAGGCCGCGGTAACCGCCGAGAACTGGACCGACTACACCGGGCGGAAAGCCGCGATAGTCGCGAGGATCCTCAGGTAAACCGTGGCGCGAGTCTCGCGGCCGCGTCAGGCCCGCCGTCGTCGTCCGAGGGCATACCCGCCAACCGCGGCGGCAAGAGCGACCCCTCCACCGAGCAGGAGCCCACCCACAGGGCGCGTTGGAAAGCCCGGGATATTGGTGATGTACCCGTTCCCGTCGACCGATACCTCGCCGCTCTTCCCGGCGATGAAGCCGAAGTCCCCGACGATGACCGGTTGCGAAAGGACCGCGATAAGGATCCCGATCAGCAGCAGCGAACCACCGGTCACGAGCACCGCCAGGGCGCCCCGGGAACTACGAAGCATCGTCCGCCGCCTTCCGGCCGTTCCGCCAGCCGATAGCCCCCGCGCTCACCATGAGACCGCCGACCAACAGCGCACAGCCCACTCGGCTGAGGTTGTCCGAGAGGGAGGGTTCGGCGTCGAACGAGACCACGAGCTCCGAGGAGTACGCAACGCTGGCCTCTTCAGCAATGGGTTGCATCGCGAAGACCGTTGACGGCTGGCCGAACAGCAACGCTACCCCACCCAGGATCAGCAGCACCGCGAGGCTCAGAAGCACAACGCTGATTTTGTTCATGCGCGTCGAGCGCGGTAATAGGCCAGCGCCCCGGTGACGAGTACGAGCCCGACTGCGGCAATCGACGTGCCGAAGATTTCACCAGCGGTGAGACCCGGAACCGGTGATCCCTGTGTAAACGACGCTTCGGCCAGCGGTGCGTACGCGAACCACCCGAACGTCGGTGTGAACGGCACGGCCAGCGCCGCGATGCCCATCAGCACAAGGCCGACGACGGCGATCGCCACTCCCGCAGTCAAGAGCCGATTGGCGCGTATCCAGTTCATGAATCCCCCTGTCCCGCCCCGAATGAGCGAACTGTTCCGAACATTAGCGCCTGCGATGCGTTGGTGCCAGAGCAATGCCCTGCGTAACCATTGCCCCTCGTAAGGAAACCGCTTACCGTCGAAACCATGCCCGCCGTAGAGACCATTCACCGCATCGCGCACGCCAGCTGGAACGCACCCGAAACCCGCCCCCAGATGGCCAACGACGTCGACCATCGCCCGGGCCTCAACCTCACCAACCGGTACATCCTGCGAAACGGTGAGCCCTGGATCCCGGTCACCGGCGAGATGCACTACAGCCGCCAGCCGCGTGAACGGTGGGCCGATGCCCTGCGGCTCATGAAGGCGGGCGGCATCGACGTCGTGGCGACCTACGTTTTCTGGATTCACCACCAGCCAACCGAAGCGGACCCGCGCTTCGACGGAAACCTCGACCTCGCTGCGTTTGTGCGGCTCTGCAAGGAGACCGGGCTGGAGGTCATCCTCCGGTTGGGCCCGTGGTGCCACGGCGAGGTCCGCAACGGCGGCCATCCGGACTGGATAGTCGGCGCCGATTACACCGAGCGCACCAACGATCCGCGATACCTCGAAGCCGTCGGGAAGTGGTTCGCGCGGATCGGCACGGAGGTCGCCGGGCTTTGCGGCGAGGCAGGCCCGATCATCGGGATCCAGGTCGAGAATGAGCTCTACGACCAACCGGACCACATCCTCGCGCTCAAGGAGATTGCCAGGGAATCGGGGCTGTCCGCCCCGCTGTGGACGGCGACGGCGTGGGGGAGCGCGGACATCCCGGTCGGCGACGTGTTTCCCCTCTACGGCGGATACTCGGACGGTTTCTGGGTGGACACCGATGAAGGCTGGCACGAGAGCTTCCAGGCGCACTTTTCCTTCTCTCATCAGTGGGATGATCCGGGTATCGGCAAGGACCTTGCGGGGGAGGCCTGGACCGGGGTTGTTGGCGTCAAGCATCCGGACTTCCCCGCTGCCACGTGTGAATTGGGCGGCGGGATGGCAACCGCCTACCACCGCCGGCCTGCGCCGAGCGCCCGGGACATTGCCGCCGTCGCGCACTGCAAGCTCGGCAGTGGATCCGCCTGGCAGGGCTACTACATGTACGTGGGCGGCACGAATCCGCGGGGAGGGCTGCAGGAGTCGCACGCGACGGGTTATCCCAACGACCTTCCGGAACGAAATTACGACTTCGGCGCCCCCATCGGCGCGCACCTCCAGACCCGGGAGAGCTTTCACCGGTTGCGGAACCAGCACTCGTTCCTGGCTGCGTTCGGGGACCGCCTCGCATCAATGAACGCGACTATCCCGGACAACGACGACGACGGCGCCCTCCGCTGGGCGCTGCGAAGCGACGGGGGCGGTGGCTTTGTCTTCATCAACAACCACCGGCCGAACGAGCCGTTGCCGGAGCGTACGGGTGTCCGCTTCGAAATCGGCCTGGAGCACGGTACGGTCCGCTTCCCGCACCGGCGGGTCGACATTCCGTCCGGTGAGTTCATGGCGTGGCCGGTGGCGCTCGAGGTGGGCGGCGTCGTGGTGCGCTGGGCGACACTGAACGTGCTTACGATCCTCGACCAGGAAGGGGAGTGCCCGGTTCTGGTGCTGACCGCGAATGAGGGTGTCGATGCCCACCTTGCGGTGCCGGCCGGGTACTCGGTGGAGGGCCACGCACCGATCGAGGTTGATGGTGAACTGGTCCTGGAGGGTGTGTCCGGTTTGATTACCCTGACCAACGACGACGGCGCCAGGCTGCGCATCCTGATCCTTACCGCCCGCCAGGCTCTTCAGGCGTGGACGTCGGTGGCGGGAGGCCGTCGTCGTCTGGTGCTCTCGGAAGCGGACGTTGTTGAGCGGGACGGCTCGCTTGCGGTTCTTGCCGCTGAATCGGGTGAGGTTTCAGTGTTTCCGCCCCTTGGCGAGGCCGGCCCGAGCGGCTTTTCGCAGCATACGTTCACGGGCCCAACGAAAGCAGCGGAACTGACCGTCGAACAGTCAGCTCCGGCGTCCACGCCTGAAGAGCGTCCCGTTGTTGTGCCGGGTAGGGCTTCGGCGCCGGAGCGCGCGGCGTTCGAAGCGCACGCTGCCCGTTTCACGATCACGGTGACCGGCAAGGCTCGCGCCGGGGAGCGCTCGTTGCTGCGGCTGGAGTTGGTGGGCGACGTGGCGTCGTCGTCGTTCGAAGGCCGGGAGGAGGACGTCTACTGGAACGGGTCCGAGTGGGACATCGACATCACGCCCGCGGCGGACACTGACCGGAGAGTGGTTGAGGTGGCTGTGTACCCGCTCGTGGCGTCCGCGCCCGTCTGGCTGCCCGAACCGGCGGACCGCATCCGGGCATCCTTGACGGAGCCGACGGCGAAGATCACCAGCGCGTCGGTGGTCAGCTACCGGGAAATGGAGGTGATCTCCTTGCCGTCTTCCACGGCTATTCCGCCGGTGGTGAGGGGAATCTAGCTGTACTGCGCCGCATACTCTCCGGACGGCGGCGTGTTCGTGATGACATCGATCAGGATCCCTTCCGGCCCTCGAAGGATGAAGTGACGCTGCCCGAAGTCTTCGGTCCGGATGTCCAGCAACGGCGTGTGGGCCCCGCGCGTTACCAGCCGTTCATATTCCTGGTCTACGTCGTCCACCTCGAAGTTCAGCAGCATCCCCTGCGACGGCGCCCGATGCCCGTCCGGAATGGTCTCGTGGCTGTGGTCAAGGATGGCCAGTTCCACATTTGAATCACGTACCAGGCTGACGTACCAGTCCGAGCTGAAGGTGGTTTCAAAGTTGAACCAGGTTCTGAAGTAGTCCGCGGTTGTGGTGACGTTCCTGGTCAGGATGACCGGATAAAAGCTGGTCAGAGTCATTCGTTTCTACCTCTCCAAGTTAATACATACAGTGTGTAGGTAATCGTAAACGTACACTGTGTATGTAATCAAGAGGTGGAGGTTCCATGGGTAGGTCCAGCAAGAAACAGAGTGAGGAAACTGCGCAGCTCCTGGTAACGGTGGCCATGGAACTCTTCGGCACGCGCGGCTTTGCGGAAGTTGGCCTGGAGGAAGTGGCAGCGAATGCGCAGGTCACGCGCGGGGCGGTCTACCACCATTTCGGCAGCAAGATCGGATTGTTCAAGGCAGTTCTCGACCGGGTGCAGAAGGATGTCGCGGATCAGATCACCGAGGCGGCGGCGCGGGCCACTTCGGGCTGGGATGGTCTGGTGGCTGGTTGTCACGCCTTCATCGGTTCGGGTTCGGATCCCCTCGTCCACCGGATCATGCTGATCGATGCCCCGGCAGTAGTCGGTTGGCGGGAGTGGATGAACCTCGACGCCGCCCATTCGAGGCGTCTGCTGGAGGCCGCACTGCAGCGGCTGGAAAAGGATGGCGTGATCGCCCCCGACCTCGCTACCCCCGCCACCAGACTCCTGTCCGGCGCAATGAACGAGGCCGCGCTGTGGATTGCCCGCTCTGAAGAACCGGAGCGCGATCTGCAGCTGGCAGGAGCGGCACTCGACAGGATGCTCAATTCTCTTCGTTCATCCCCCTGAGAACCGTTGGAAAGCGAACGACGACGCCACGCACCCTGCCGCCATATAATCGAGCATGCCCAACATGCGCCTCGACCAAGGCATCCACGCCCGGCCTTCCGCCCTCAAGCAGTACCGGAGTGAGCTGTGAGCGGCGGTCTCGTCGCACTCCTGGACGACGTCGCGGCCCTGGCCCGCATCGCCGCCGCATCGGTTGACGACGTCGCTGCAGGTGCCGCCAGGGCGGGGGTCAAGGCTGCCGGCGTGGTGATTGACGACGCCGCAGTGACCCCGCAGTACGTGTCCGGTGCGGACCCGTCCCGCGAACTGCCGATGATCAAGCGGATTTTCTGGGGATCGCTCCGGAACAAGCTGCTGATCATCCTGCCGGCGCTGCTGCTCGTGAGTGCTTTCGCCTCGTGGGCCATCCCGTTCATTCTCATGCTGGGCGGCACCTACCTCTGTTTCGAAGGCGCTGAGAAGGTCTGGCATAAGCTCCGCGGCGACCATGCAGCAGAGAAAACCCCGGCGGTGGAGAAGGGTCCTGAGGCGGAAGCCAAGGTGACCAAGGGCGCCATCACCACAGACTTCATTCTGTCCTGCGAGATCATGGTCATCTCGATGAACGAGGTGGCCGAAGAATCCATCCTCACACGGGCTCTGATCCTGATCGTCGTGGCCGTTGTGATCACGGTCGTCGTGTACGGAGCCGTTGCGCTGATCGTCAAAATGGACGACTTCGGCTTGCACCTGACCACCCGGGACTCAGTGGGCTCCAAGCGTTTCGGCGAGCTGCTTGTTAAGGGGATGCCCGCTGTACTGGCTGCCATCACGCTCGTTGGAACGGTGGCGATGCTGTGGGTTGGCGGTCACATCATGGTGCAGGGCGCCCACGACCTCGGTTGGCATGCACCCTATGACCTGATCCATACCCTCGAAGAACCCTTCGCCGGCATTGCCGTGGTCGGTGGTTTCCTGGCCTGGCTGGTCAACACTCTGTGTTCGGCCGTGGTCGGGTTGGCCTGGGGGCTGCTCATCATGGCTATCGTGCACCCGCTGCTGAAGGTGCTGCCGTTCGGCAAGAAGAAGGGCGGCCACGAGGAGGGCGACATCCGAGCCGCGGTAGCCGGCTATCGGCCGAACAAGAGCAGTGCCGATTCCGAATCAGGTCCAGTAGAGAAGCCGAGCGGCCGGTAGGCGCCGCTCCAGCTCGCTCGTGAACCACCCGCGCATTTCAGTCATGGTTTGTTTCGGGTAGACGTACTTCACGCCACCGAACTTCGAGCGCTTCCGGCTTCTTGATTCCTCGTCCATCTCGAGCCTGGTTCTCGGATACCAGCCCAGCAATACCTCCTTGCTGGCGGGAGTGAACCGGTGGGTGATGATTTCAGCGGTTAGATCGAGATCGTCGATGCCTTCGACCGCTGCGGAGACGTCATCGAGCAGGTCCGCATACTCTTCCCGCCAGCCCGGTATCGGCATGATGGGGGCTATAGTCAGGCCCACCCGGTAGCCGGCGGCTGCCACAGTGCGTAGGGCGTCGAGTCGGGCGGGCATGCGCGCCGTCCCGCCTTCGAACCTGTTCGCCACTTCTGCCGCGTTGACTGAAAACCGGATCCGCGTCCTGCGACCGTGGTTGAGGTTCAGCAGCCCGCCGACGTCGTCGAACTTCGTCGTAAATCGCAAGGACACGTTGCTTCCGAAGTTCCCCGCTCCTACGCGGGAGATCGCGGCAGCGAGGGAACCGGTCACGCTCTCGATGCCGAGAGGGTCGGTGTAGCAGGACAGCTCAAAGGTTGTGCCCTCGCCACCCCGCTCTAGGGTCCCGCTGGTGACGGAGCCCCTGCCCGCATGCGTGCGAATACCGCCCAGTACGTCGTCGATATTGGCGTACACGCGCGTCACCGGCGGTCCCTGCAGCGAACCGGCCAGGTAACAGTACTGGCAGTGAGCGGGGCAGCCCCTCGCGAGGTCGATCCGCCAGTCGGCGCTCGGCGGGATCGGTTGCGGCTTGAGCGCGCTGGGAGGGGCGACGACGACGGCGAGCGTGTTCTTCGCCGACGCGTACGTCTCACGCTCGGTTGCGCCGCGCAGACCCGTAAGCGCATTGCCGGGCAGGATTCGGATGTCGTCCACGCCGGCCTGTTCACAGCGCCTGACGATCTCGGCCGTGTGCGGTAGCTCAGCTGCCGCTTGCGTGATCAGCACGTGTTTCGGAACCCACAGGCGGGTGGGGGAGAGTGCGGTGAGATCCAGTTCCTTGGGAAGCGTCATCACTATTCACAACACTCCCAATGCCCGGTGCATTCCGCGTGCTGCCGGGATTCATCTTGCTCCAATGCTCGCGCCGGCGGTCGGGATATCCCAGCGAATCCGCCGATTCAGTGGGGATGTCTAGACACTCCCACTGAACTGCCCGATTCAGTGGGACGCTCTGTCCCCAGGACGCTGCCAGGGAATCTGATGGAGCGCCTCGGACGCTGCCGGAGAAACTGATGGAGCGCTCTATTGACATGTGATGCACGTCATCTGTACATTGGCTAAACCGTCGATGGAGCGCTCCATCACATCTCCCGCACCGATTCGCATGGGCTTCTCAAGCACGCCCATTTCCGCCCACAGCACGCACACAAAGGAGTGACCGTGACCTTTTCACGACGCACCAGAACCATCACCGCACTGACCGGCACGTTGGCCCTCGCACTGGCAGCTACCGGCTGCGGCAGCAGCAGTGAAGAACCTGCCAGTGCCGAGAACCCGGTCGAACTCACCGTTACCACCTTCGGCAACTTCGGTTATGACGATCTGTACGCCGAGTACGAGGCGCAGAACCCCGGTGTGACCATCGAGGCGAACAACATCGACGGCAGCGCCAATGCCCGCACCGATACATTCACCAAGCTCGCGGCGGGCTCCGGCCTGAGCGACGTCGTTGCCGTCGAAGAAGGCTGGCTCGGCTCCATCATGGAGGTTGCCGACCAGTTTGTGGACCTCAACGAGCACGGTGCCCAGGACATCAAAGACAACTGGGTCGACTGGAAGTTTGAGCAGGGTACCGATCCCAACGGCCGCGTGATCGGCTACGGCACAGACATCGGTCCCCAGGCATTGTGCTTCAACCAGGACCTCTTCGAAGCAGCCGGGTTCCCCACGGACCGCGAGGAAGTAGCAGAACTTTTCGGCAGGGATGACGCGACCTGGGAAACCTACTTCAATCTCGGCCGCCAATACAACGAGGCCACCGGCAAGGCCTGGTATGACCAGTCCGCGTTCGTCTGGAACTCCATGGTCAACCAGATGGAAGAGGGCTACTACACCACCGACGGCGAGTTGAACATCGAGGGCAATGAAGCGATGCGCGCCAAGTTCGACCTCTTGGCCGCCGGCACAGCCGACGGACTGTCCGCCAACCAGAAGCAGTTCGACTGGGGCAAGGGCAAGGCATTCGTCGACGGCTCCTTCGCAGTCCACGTGTGCCCGGCCTGGATGCTCGGCACCATCAAGGAGCAGCTTGAATCTGCTGGTGGAGGACCTGAAAGCGGTTGGGACGTGGCCGACGTTTTCCCGGGCGGTGCCTCCAACTGGGGCGGAGCCTTCCTTTCCGTTCCCGAATCCTCAGAGAACCCTGCCGAGGCCGCCAAGCTTGCAGCCTGGCTCACCGCCCCGGAGCAGCAGGTCAAGCAGTCTGCTGCAGCGAATAACTTCCCGAGCACCATTGAGGCGCAGCAGGCGATTGTCGAGGCTGCTGTACCAAATGAACTGTTCAACGACGCGCCTTACGGTGAGATCTTCGCATCGCGCGCAGAGGGCGTCGTCGCGCAGTTCAAAGGTCCGCAGGATTCGGTGATCCAGGAGAACGTCTTCGCACCCGCGCTGAAGATTCTCGACACCGGCTCGGGCACGGCCGATGAGGCCTGGAACGAAGCCGTGAAGCTCCTCAACGACCTCGTAGTCAACAACTAGCAGCACCGGCCGGGGCCTCCGGGATCACCGGAGGCCCCCATGGAGTCTGGAACCGCCATGACCACGACACTGAATCGCCCGACAACCGGCGCCCCTGCTGCCGGCAAACCTGCACCGACCTTCCGCCAGCGCCTGAACGTCCTTGACGTCAAGGCGTCCCCTTACCTCTATATAGCGCCGTTCTTTCTCCTGTTCGCTCTCGTGGGGCTGTTCCCACTTGGCTACACGTTCTTCGTTTCCCTCTTCGACTGGCACCTGCTGAAGGGCCAGGGCGAGTTCGTGGGCATGGCGAACTTCGCCGAAGTACTCCGGGACCGGTTCTTCTGGAACTCGCTGTTCAACACCATGAGCATCTTCCTGCTTTCCACCATCCCGCAGCTTGTGGTTGCAACCGCGATAGCGGCCGTGCTGGATCAGCACCTGAGGGCCAAGACGTTCTGGCGCATGAGCATCCTGCTCCCATACATCGTCACGCCGGTAGCCGTGGCCATGATCTTCGCGAACATGTTCGGCGAGCAGTACGGGCTCATCAACAACATTCTGGCCAGTCTGGGCATCGACCGCGTCATGTGGATGAACGAGACCCTGCCCAGCCACATCGCCATCGCCACCATGGTGAACTGGCGGTGGACCGGTTACAACGCCCTCATCCTGCTCGCAGCCATGCAGGCCGTGCCCCGGGACATTTATGAATCCGCCGCGATCGACGGCGCGGGTCCGTTCCGGCGCTTCTTCAGTATCACTCTGCCAAGCATCCGGCCCACCATGATCTTCGTGGTCATCACCGCAACCATCGGCGGCCTGCAGATCTTCACCGAACCGAAGCTCTACGACCCCAGGTCGGCCGGCGGAACCGCACGGCAGTTCCAGACCACCGTTCTGTACCTCTGGGAGATGGCCTTCCAGCGCCAGAACTTCGGCCAGGCTGCGACCATCGCGTGGCTTCTGTTCCTCATCATCATCCTCTTCGGAGTTGTGAACTGGCTGATCACCCGCCGCATCGCCACCTCCGGTGACATCCGAAAGATACGCACCAGAGTTACCTCGAGGAGAGTGCAATGACCGTCATCGAGAAGACCAGCCCCAGGACGGTCCCCCTGCGAAAGCGGATCTTCCGCAACGGCCACCGTCCGGGGTTCCTGACCTACGGCCTGCTGTTCGCCTTCTTCCTCGCCTCGGCGTACCCGCTCTGGTGGTCCGTAGTCATCGGCAGCCGATCCAATGAGGCACTCGGGCAAACGTGGCCGCCGCTGCTCCCCGGAGGAAATTTCTGGACGAACGTCGGCGAAGTATTCGACACCATCCCGTTCTGGCTGGCACTGGGCAACAGCGTCCTCATCTCGGGCATCATCACCGTCTCAGTCGTGGCCTTCTCCACCCTGGCCGGCTACTCCTTCGCGAAGCTCCGCTTCAGGGGCCGCAACGGACTAATGGTCGCCGTCATCGCCACCATGGCGATCCCCACCCAGCTCGGCATCATCCCGCTGTTCATGATGATGCGGACCCTGGGCTGGACAGGTGAGATCGGCGCCGTCGTTATTCCCACCCTGGTAACCGCCTTCGGCGTGTTCTTCATGCGCCAGTACCTCGTTGACGTCATCCCCGACGAGCTGATCGAGTCCGCCCGCATGGACGGTGCGTCAATGATTTCCACCTTCTGGCATGTGGCGCTGCCCGCCGCGCGCCCGGCCATGGCGATCCTCGGCCTGTTCACCTTTATGACGGCCTGGACGGACTTCCTTTGGCCGCTCCTGGTGCTCGACGCCGGCAACCCCACCCTGCAGACGGCGCTGAGCCAACTGCAGGCGGCGCGTTACGTCGATTACTCGATCGTGCTCACAGGTGCCGTTCTGGCAACACTTCCCCTGCTTGTGCTCTTCGCGCTCGCAGGCCGACAACTCATCTCAGGAATCATGCAAGGAGCAGTGAAGGGCTAATGCCACTCGACGCAATACACCACCTATCCACCGCCGACGGCGCCGCCAGGACGTGGCCCGAGGGCTTCCTATGGGGTTCCGCCACCGCTGCGGCCCAGGTTGAGGGCGCCAGCCACGAGGGCGGTAAGGAGGACTCGGTCTGGGACGCATTCGCACGCGTACCCGGAGCGATCGCCAACGGTGACAACCTCAACGACGCCGTCCGCCACTATGAACGCATGCCCGAAGACGTCCGCATCATGAAGGAGCTCGGGCTCGGTTCCTACCGGTTCTCGACCAGCTGGGCCCGCGTCCGTCCCGCGGACCGCGCTCCCAACCCCGAAGGACTGGACTTCTACTCCCGGCTCGTCGATGAGCTGCTGGGCGCCGGTATCCTTCCCTGGCTGACCCTCTACCACTGGGACCTGCCGCAGGCACTGGAGGAAAAGGGCGGGTGGGCCAACCGGGACACCGCCTACCGTTTCGTGGAGTACGCGAACGATGTCTACTCGTCATTGGGCGACCGGGTCCAGCACTGGACCACCTTCAACGAACCGTTCTGCTCCTCGTTGCTCGGATACGCAGCCGGAGTGCACGCACCGGGCCGGCAGGATCCGCGTGCCGCGGTTACCGCCGTCCACCACCAGCACCTGGCCCACGGCCTGGCTGTCAACGAATTGCGCTCCCGCGGCGCCGGCCAACTCGGCATCACACTGAATCTCAGCAACGCGATTCCACGGGACCCGGCGGACCCCATCGATCTGGACGCCACCCGCCGCTTCGACTCGCTGCAGAACCGGATCTTCCTCGACCCGATCCTGCGCGGTGCCTACCCGGAAGACACGCTCGCGGACCTGGAGCAGTTCGGGATCCGGGACGTGATCCACCCCGGTGACCTCGAGGTCATCGGCACGCCGATCGACTTCCTCGGCGTGAACCACTACCACGATGACCTCATCAGCGGTCACCCCAACAACGACGGCGACGACGGTCACTCCGGCGGCACCACCCGCAAAACCTCGTCGTGCTGGATCGGTTCCGAGGACATCTCGTTCCCGAGCCGGGGGCTGCCTCGCACCGCGATGAACTGGGAGGTCAATCCGGACGGGCTGCGGAAGCTCCTGGTCCGGCTGGGTGAGGAGTACCCATCCCTCCCTCCGCTGTACGTCACCGAAAACGGGGCAGCGTACGACGACGTCGTCAGCAGCGACGGCGCGGTTCACGACGTCGAGCGCACCCGGTATGTGCTCGACCATGTTGCCGCCGTAGGTGCGGCGATTGACGCCGGCGCCGATGTGCGCGGGTACTTCGTCTGGTCCCTGCTCGACAATTTTGAGTGGTCCTGGGGGTACGGCAAGCGGTTCGGCATTGTCCGCGTGGACTACGAGTCCTTCGAGCGCACCATCAAGGACAGTGGGCATGCCTATCGCCGGTTGATCACCGGGGCACGGGCGAACGGGGAGGTGGACCGGTCAAGGGGACAGGTGCTCACGCCGTCTGGGGCCTGACCCAACCTAGACTGGAGCCACACGTTCAAAGCCCATGCACGGAGATGATTGTGACAACAGACGCCAGCCGGTCGAGGCCCGCGCCAACCCTCGAAATGGTGGCCGCGCTGGCTGGCGTCTCACGATCAACGGTGTCCAGGGTGGTCAACGATGCGCCGAATGTTGATCCGGACATTGTGAAGTCCGTGCAGAAAGCCATCACAACGCTCAACTACATTCCCAACCGTGCTGCGCGTTCGCTCGCGAGTAGGCGCACCAACTCGGTTGCAGTGGTGGTTCCGGAATCCACCTCGAAGGTCTTCGCTGACCCGTTCTTCGCAACCCTGGTGGAGGGCGTCGCCCAGACCCTGGTGGAAACGAAGTACACGCTCAACCTGATCGTGTCCTCCGAGGCCAGGCCGGAGAAGACGAGGAGTTACCTTCTCGGCGGCAACGTTGACGGCGCCCTCGTGGTATCCCACCACAGCGGGGATCACTCCTGGACGAGGATCAACGATTCCCTTCCGGTGGTTTTCGCCGGCCGGCCCTTCCGCGGGGAAAGTGACAGCTTCTACGTGGAGGTGGACAACCAGGCGGCCGCCGAACGCGCCACCCAACACCTGGTCGAGCAGGGCCGGACGGCGATCGCCACGATTGCCGGTCCCCAGGACATGTACGCGGGCATTGACCGCTTGCGGGGCTGGGAAGCGGCACTGCACTCAGCCCGGCTCAACACCTCACTCGTGGAATTCGGCGACTTCACTGAAAGCTCCGGCAGGGAAGCGATGCGAAGGCTTCTCGACCGCGGCGAGAAGATTGACGCGCTTTTCACTGCCAATGACCAGATGGCCGCTGGCGCCTACGCTGTGCTCGCGGAACGCAACATCCGCATCCCGGGCGAGATCGCCGTCGTCGGCTTCGATGATGACTCGTTTGCCACGTCGGTGACTCCGACCCTGACCACCGTCCACCACCCCATCGTTGAGATGGGGCACCGAATGGCCGAAATCCTGCTCTCGCTCATCGAGGGCAATCCCGCTGAGCGGGTGACGAGGCTGCCAACCTCGCTAGTGATCCGGGATTCGGCCTGACCCCGAAGGAACCCATGCGTCGACACATTCTCGCTCCTCCTCCCTGCGCGGAACCCAACGCAAACCCGCTGGCCGCTACCGGAAGGAAGCTGCGCTGGGGCGTGGTGGCTACCGGGCAGATCGCCCGCAAGGTCACCGCTGACATCGCACTGTTGGAGGACGCCGTCCTGCACGCAGTCAGCTCCCGCCGGGAAGCCGCTGCCGCTGAGTTCGCCCGCGAGTTCGGCTTCGCGGTGAGCTACCACGACGACGACGGCGTGGCCGGCTACCAGCGTTTGGTGCGTGATCCCGACGTCGACGTCGTCTATATCGCCACGCCGCACAGCCAACACCGGGAGGTCGCGGAAGCGGCGCTGAAGGCAGGGAAGCATGTGTTGTGCGAGAAGCCGTTCACCGTGAATGCGGCGGACGCAGCCGCACTGGTGGAGCTCGCTCGAACCCAGGGACTCTTTCTCATGGAGGCGGTGTGGACGCGGTTCCTGCCGAGTGCGAACCGGGCGTGGGACATCATGGCGTCAGGCGAACTCGGGGACATCCAGTGGGTGCAGGCTGACCTGGGTTTTGTCTCCGCATATGACGCCGGATCCCGGCTCTGGGATCCAGCGGCCGGGGGCGGTGCCCTGCTTGACCTCGCGGTCTATCCACTGACGTGGGCCTTTGGGTCGCTGGGCGTCCCAACCGGTGTGACGGCGACGGGCACGGTGAACGACGACGGCGTGGACCTCCGCAACGCGCTGACCCTCACTTACGGGACGGGGGCCTTCGCCCAACTGACGACGTCGATCACGGCGACGTATCCCAGCACGGCAACCGTGAGCGGGAATGCAGGATGGTTGAGAACCTCGGCGCCGTTGTACAACCCTGCAGAACTACTCATCCAGTCCGGCGGTGACAGCCGCACCGAGGTGTTCGAGCAGGTCGGCAGTAACTACGTGTATCAGTTGCGGGAAGTCAGTCGGTGCATTCAGGCAGGACTTACGGAAAGCCCCACGATGCCCTGGGCAGACACGCTCCTGACCATGCGTTTACTGGATGAGGTCCGCGTCCAGTTCAGCGCGGCAGCGGTGTGAGCTCGGGCTCGGGGTCAGTTGCCAGACGGGCGTGGGTTTCCACGTCGAACCGTTCGACGCCGTAGCGGAGCTTCTCCCGTTCGATGCCCTCTGCAGGGAAGCCCGCGCGGGTAGCAACTCTGCACGAGGCCGGGTTGTTCACGCGGTGCCCGAGCTCTAGCCGGAACAGTCCCTCCGAGAAGGCCCATTCGCTTGCGGATGCCAGTCCGCGGGCGGCGAGACCGGAACCGCGGGCATCGGCACTTAGCCAGTAGGAGATCCAGGCCGTTCCGTGGTTGAACTCCATATTGGTGACGCCGATGCTTCCCACGGCTTTCCCGCCCGCCTCGACCGCGAAGTGCCGTGCCGACGCGCTTTCCCGGGCGAGTTGGTCCTCGATGAAGCGGCGGCACTCGTCAGGCGTCGAAAGGTTGTGGTGGCCGAACTGGACGCGGAGATCACCGCTGCCGGCGACGGCGCGGTGGAGGGCGCCGTCGTCGTCGGCTGTCCACTGGCGGAGGATCGCGCTTTCTGCCACGTCGTTCCTTCCGTGTGGGGCGAAGTCCAAGGGCCGTGCCACCAAAAGGGCGAAGGTAGTACGCGCATTTGCATACTACCTTCGCCCTAAAGCGAATGGCCCAGTTCAACTAGGCGTGAATCACTTCGGAACACTGAAGGTTCAGCGCTCGCCGTTCTTGATCACGCGGTCCCAGCCGAGGAGGGTGTCCTCAGCGTCAGTCAGCGAGACCCGCTTGGCGCCCGACTTCAGGTCGCTTGGCCACCTGAAGGTCAATTTGCCGTTTGCGTCCGCGAGCAGCCATCCCACAGGCGTCGCGTCAACGTAGACGTAGAACCATGCTTCGGCTGTAGGCGCGGTCAGGACTACGTCCTCATTTGGGCCGACCGGACCTCTCGGAGCACCGAAGTCGACTTCGCTCTCCCGCTTGAGTTCGTTCTTTCCCGGTGCAGTGGGCGTGAAGTCGGGCACCGGCGGTTCCTTGACTGCCGGAGCAACTGTCACCGTACCCGTGGCGATATTGTCATCCTCATTGGACTCCTCCACCACATTGGCCGGGTCAGCAACCGCAGTGACACTCAGCGCACCGTCCCGATCCCCCGAGTCCCAGGATGCCGTCACAGTCGCATCCACGCCCGCCGCAACATCCACCGGTCCGGCGGAAGCAACCACATCGCCGTCGACCGTGAAGTCAATGACAACAGCTGAAGCGCTTGCGTCGCCGTCGTTGGAGACAACTGCCGAAAGCGTGACTTCGGCACCGGGGGACGCCTGAGCCCCGGTGACACCGGAAACCGTCATATTCGCCAACGCCGGATCGGGATCCGACGCGGGGTAGCCGAATATCTCTACCTCGGGGAGATTCAGTTCGCTGGTTGTGTTGTTCAGCTGGATCCGGACGTAGCGCCCGGTCGTCTCGGTGGCCGTTTTCGACGGACGGCCCGCCTGGTCTGCCACCACGGTGGACCACACACCGTCCGCGCTCAGGTCCTCCGCTGTGAGCGCTCGGTCCGGGAACGGCTCGGGTGACACGGCTATCGTGTAGTTCTTGAGCCGAGTGGTGCAGCAATCGACACGATTCCAGACGGCTGTCTCGGTCAGATTGTGTTGAGCGCCGAGATCGACCTGCCACCACGGGTCAGATTCGCCTCCTGCGGTGTTCGAAAGGTTGGTGCCATTTCCGGACGTGTTGCCGTCGACGGCTTTCTCAGGTCCATACAAACCCGCGCCATCGGCCGTGTATGTGGATGATTGCGATGCGTCTTTGCCAAGAGCAACGTTGAGTGGTTCGAACTCGACGTTCTCCAGCGTGATCACATAAGTCTCATCCTTCTCCGTGGCGAACGAGATCCTGTCCAAACCACTTGCAGTTACAGCAACTTCGTTGCCTTTCGAGTCCCTGACCGTAGAATCGGCAATTCCCGAGTACTCGCCAGTGAAGGTTCCGCCGTTGCGCGCAGTCACCGAGAATTTGGTTGCGGCACCATGCGTCCAATCCATATCGATGACGAAGTTCCCCCGGGACACAAGGCCTTCGACACTACCGGTATGCCATGCCGTGGGAAGTGCCGGCAGGAACTGCGTGTAGCCCAGTTGGCTCTGCACAAGCATCTCCGTCATGCCGGCCGTCAGCCCGAAATTACCGTCGATCTGGAACGGCGGATGCGAATCCAGGAGGTTGTCCAGTAGACCGTTCGTGTTTCCGGCGAGCATCGCGCGAACCATGAAGTAGGTGTCCTCCGCCTGCCCGGTCCGGGCGTACATGTTGATTTTCATCGCCTTCGCCCAGCCGGTGCCGTTCAGACCGCGCTGGTCCAGTGACTTGATTGACGCCTGCATCCACTCAGGTGTGTCCTTGTTGATCAACGTTCCGGGGAACAACCCCAGTAGTTGGGAAGCGTGGCGGTGTACTGAACCCTGGTTGGCGCTTCCTCCGGCGCCGAAGTTCCAGATGTTCTCTTCCGGAAGGGAGCCGGCCTGGGCCTTACCGAGCGTGGTCTCCTCGAACCACTCCTTGACCTGGCCCTCCTCCCCGATCAGGATCGGGTCCAACTGGGACTGCTTTTCCTGCCACACTTCACGCAGATCCTCGTCGACTCCCAGGACCTCGGAAGCGTCGATGGCCATCTTGTAAAGCTCCCACACCACTGACTGGTCATAGGCGGTCCCCACAGCGGTAGGACCGTGTTCCGCAGAAACGCCGGGAGCTACGGTGAGGCGCTGCTGGTAGTCGCTGTACCAGAGGTACTCGTTCCAGAAGACCGCCATTTCCTTGAGCATGGGGTAAGCGGTCTCGCGAAGGAAGTCCTGGTCACCAGTGAATCGGTAGTAGTCGTAGATGTTCTGCAGTGCCCAGGAAGATCCTCCTATGTTCCAGCCGTACTCCTGGGATCCGATGGGCGCAGTGTGCCCGAACGGATTGACCTGGGTGTTTATGAGGAAGCCGTTTCCCTCGCCGATTGGCGCTGTCTCAAATCCTTCCGTCTTCACGGCTGCTGATCGCTCGGCGGTCAGGCGTCCCGGAACAACCAGGGACTCCACATACTCATTGAACGGGATCTGTGTTTCCGCCAGGTTGGTGGTCATGGCGGGCCAGTAGTTCATCTGGACGTTCACGTTGAAGTGATAGTCGGCGCCCCAAAAACGGCTGGCATCTCCGATCATCCACAGTCCGCAGAGGTTGGTTGGAAGATCCCCTGCCCGGGATCCGGAGATGCTGAGGTAGCGGCCAAACTGGTAAGCCAGCTCGTCAACGGCGAGATCGTACTTGCCCGCCCGGTATTCCCTCATGAGCTGGTCGGTGGGAACATCGGGTACAGCCGCGCCCAGATCTACTTCCACCCGTGAGAAAAGTTCCTGATAGTCATTGAGGTGTCGCTCGAGCAGACTTGTATATCCGCCGGCGAGAGCGGATTCAACGCGTTCGCTGATTTTCTCGTGCGGGTCCTCCCCGCGGTAGGCCGGATACTCGTTCTTGTAGTTCGTGCCCGTTGAGTAAACCAATGTGACAGCGTCCGCACCGGTGACGGTGAGGGCTCTGCCGTCCGCGCTGGTCACCGTTCCGCCCTCGTTCGCCAGTTTCAGCTGCATCTCGGCCTTCATCTGGTTGTCATTCACCTGGCCGGCAAGCGTGATTGACTTGCTGCTCGCATCCGCTTCAGCACTGGTGGTCAGACCTGCGGCCGATTGCGCTGCCGCGGTGAAGGTAAGCTTGCCCGGCTCTGTTGCGCTCAGTCTCACCACCGCGACTTGATCCGGGTAGCTTACGAAGTACTCCCGTTCGTAGTGCACGCCGTTGGAATCGAAGTTCACAGTCGAGACACCGGTGCGCAAGTCCAAATCGCGAACATAGTTGGAAGCACCGGCGTCTGTTACCCCGGCGGCAGCGAAGTCCAGATAAATGTCGCCGAAGTCCTGGTATTGGCCCATTCCTCCGGTATTCCCGAACATTTGGCTCGTCAGCCGACTGTTCGACTCTCCCGCCGGAAGTCCGAACACATGGGTGGACTTTGTGTCCAGCGCTTCGCGGTAGGACTCCAACTGTTCAGGTGTGACCCCGACAGTCCGGTTGCCGCCTATGTAGTTCCGTCCCTGGGCCGGACCACCCCTCCACAGGGTCTTCTCGTTGACATGCAGGCGCTCCTTGCCTGGGTGCCCGAATGCCATCAGGCCTGTGGTGCCGTTGCCCTGCACAAGCGCCTGACTTTCCCAGTCGGTGACAGGAGTGGTGTACCACATGCGCAATGGGTCCTCCGCGGGAATGCCGGAATCGCTCGTTTCCGTGACGACCTGCGTATCGGACGCTTCAGGCGGTGGTGGGGCGACGCTGAGCAGCGGTACTACAATTGCCGCGGTCAGCACAGCTGATAAAAATAGTCTCATTCTTGTGGCTCCAGATCCGAGGATTGGTATTCCGAGGGCACGTAGTTGACTCAAACATCCGACGTTCGAGCTTTGAATATAGGCTACAGAGTGGCACAAGTGACGGATATTGAAAACACCGTGCTTTGAAAATTCAAAAAATTGCAAAAGTGTCTGGATGTTTTCACACTTTGTGCTTAGGGTAAACAAAGCCGGTGATGTAGTTCACATTTCGCCCTCCATCTACGCCGGCTCTCAACTTCCCAGGAGCCAACATGTCTCACTTCAGCCCCGTTGCTTCAAAGCCGGAAAGCCGCTTGCCCCGGCGTCGTTGGAAGGGGTTTCGACGGGCTGCCCGCACCGCAGCGGCGTCCATCGCCCTGATGATGCTTGCTGCCACCTTTGTTCAACAGGGTGCGGCGGCTGAGACTGCCGCCGAGCCGGTCAATGCCGCCTTGAAGTCCAGCGGCGCGGTGGTATCGGCCTCCGGCAGTGAAGGTGACGGTTCGTTCGGGTGGACACCCGAGAAGGTGATCGACGGAATCACTTCCGGACCCGCGGGCACCAACACGTCGCGCTGGTCATCCAACGCCGCGGATGACGCCTGGATCACCGTGAAGACCGCCGAACCGGTTGTCATCGATCATGTCAACATCTACTGGGAGACTGCGTGTGCCAAGCGGTATGTCCTCCAGGTATCCACCGACGGGCAAAATTGGGTGGACGCGACGGGCGAGGTTGCGCCGGCGTGCGCGCAGTTGGACACCCAGACTGTCGGAGGGGAAGCCGACCCTTTGACCGCCTATCAGTACGTCAGGATGCAAACGCTCGAACGCACCCCTATTGGCGGACGGCTCTATGGAGTTTCGCTGTGGGAACTGGAAATCTGGACCGGACCGGAACCGAAGCCAGAGGAGGAAGCCGCGTTGATTCCCCAGCCTGCGGTCGTTGAGAACGACGACGACGCCGCCCCCTTCGTGCTCGAGCCGTCACTGACAATCAATACCACCGGCGACGCCACCCCGGTAGCCGAGCTGCTCGCACAGGGCCTGCGGGATTCCACCGGGTATGACGTACCGGTTCAGGCAGGCGGCGAAGCTGCCGGAAGTATCACGATCACCGTCGATCCCGATGCCGCATACACGGTGGATGGCGCGGCGGCTTCCGAGGAGTCGTATGTCCTGGACGTCACAACAGACGGCGTTTCCATCACGGCCAAGACGCCGCACGGTGCGTTCAACGCCACGCAGACCCTCCGCCAGCTCCTGCCGGCATGGGCACACTCGGACACTATAGTGAACACGGAATGGGCCGTGCCCGCGATTCACGTCGAGGATGCCCCGAGGTTCTCTTACCGTGCAGTGATGCTGGACGTCGCGCGTTCCTTCCAGAGTGTCGATGCCGTGAAGAAGTACATTGACACGCTGTCCCAGCTGAAGATGTCCGTTCTCCACTTCCACCTTTCCGATGACCAAGGCTGGCGGATCCAGATCACGAACGAGGGCAAAGTCGAAGGGGACCCCATCGACTACAGCCGCCTGACCTCAGTATCGGGGTCGACCGGCATGAACACCCGCGGCTACCAGGACGAATTGGGACGCACAGGGTTCTACACCCAGGATGAGTTCCGTGACATCGTGGCGTACGCGAAGGAACGCTTCGTCACCATCGTCCCGGAGATTGACGTGCCCGGCCACACGAATGCCGCTCTGTACGCCATTCCCGAGTTGAATACGGAGCGTTCGCTTCCCGCGCGTGACCCAAAGACCGGCGTCGTTCCCTGGAATGGTACGGGCAATGTCGGCTACTCGGCACTCGATGAGCAGCTGGACCTTAGCTACACCTTCGTGCAGCACGTCTTCAAGCAGGTCGCGGAAATGGCCGACAGCCCCTACGTGCATATCGGCGGGGACGAGTCTCACGCAATGGGGCATACCCGGTACGTCGACTTCATCAAGAAGGTGGTCCCCAAGGTCCGTGAGGTAACCGGCGGCGCAGGCACGATCGGCTGGAGTGAGTATGCGGAAGCCGGACTGGAGCAGGGGCCGGGCTACTGGAACGGCTCAGTGGTGCACTACTGGGTAGGCGCCGGAAGCTGGGTCAGGGACTTCGTCGCCAAGGGCGGCAAGGCTGTGGTTTCGGCTGCTGGCGGTGCTTACATCGACCAGAAGTACACCCCGGCAACCCCGATCGGACTTAGCTGGGCCTGCTCCGGAACGTGCGACGTCGACCGCTATTACAACTGGGAACCGACAACAGTTGTTCCAGGCGGCGTGCCGGAGTCCGGTCTCCTTGGCGTCGCCGCGCCGCTCTGGTCTGAAACGGTGCGAGGCCTCGACCAGGCGCAGTACCTGACTCTCCCTCGTGCAGCAGCAGTACTCGAGACAGGGTGGAGCGCCGCGGATCGAAAGGACGTCGAGTCCTTCAAGGATCGTCTCGGCCAGTTCGGTGAGCACCTTACCGTGCAGGGAGCCAACTACTACGAGACTCCCACAACAAAGTGGACCACCGACGTCGCCGGCTTGGATCTGGACGCCCGGACGAACGCGCAGGCGAAGTGGCCAGTTGGTCAGGTTGTCGCTCCGGGTACCAAGTCTTCGGCGGACGGAACGTCGATTGTCGCTGACACTGTGACCACGGATGGAGATACTGTCTCCAACAGTGCTCTTACAGAGCCGTTGACCGGTGAACTGGTCTGTGGGACCACCATAATTCCGGTGAATTTCACCCAGGATCAGGAGCGGGACAACCTGCACAGTGCAGGTGTCTACAGTGCGGTTGCGGACCATGCGTTCGCTGCTGATGCATCCTGCACATTGACGCTCTCGACCGGCGAAACCCGGTCCGTGAACGTTGCCGTAGCGCCGGATAACCCGCTGCCGCCGATTGAGCCCGGCCCAACCGGTGACCCCGCCGTTACTGCCGGGCACACTGACAAGGCCGCTGTTGCAGGGAACTGGGAACCGCTGAGCCTCACTGGCTTCGCGCCCAACGACTACGTGGACATCAGCGTGAACGGGGAGCGCGTCTACTCCGTGCGTACGCTTGAAGACGGTACGTTCACCGGTCACGGCGTGGTTCCGAGGGAAACTCCAGCCGGTGAGGCCACCCTCACCGCCAGCCAGGGCGAGCGAACAGCGTCAGTGAGTTTCGACGTCGACTCTGACTTCAAGGTGCTGGCGAATCCGCTGGATCAGTCCCTGTTGAGTGTTCACGACGTCGATAGCGAGGAAACCGAGGCCGAGGATGGTGCGGCAATCAACGTGCTCGACGGTGATCCCGCCACGATCTGGCACACGCAATGGAGTGCAGCGCAGCCGGCGTTCCCCCACTGGATCACTCTTGACCTCGGGGCGGAATACAACGTGACGGGGCTGCAGTACCTGGCGCGTCAGAGCGGCGCAAACGGCCGGATCAAGGATTACGAGATCCAGGTTTCGGCCGATGGAACAACGTGGTCGGACCCGGTTGCTGCCGGTGCGTTCACTGCGGACACGTTCAGCCAGACCGTCGAGCTTGAATCCACGCGCGGCCGCTACGTGAAGCTCAGTGCACTGAACTCGATACCGGGCAACGCGTTCGCCGGTGCAGCCGAGATCAATATCGGTGGCACTCCTGTTGATAACGCTGCTCCAGTTGCTTCACTTGCGATCGATCCGGCTACGCCGGCTTCGGGCTGGCACACGTCGGCCGCAACCGTCACCGCGACGGCCACCGACGACGGCGACTCCGCACCCACGCTGGAGATCGACGCCGGTGCCGGGTGGCAGCCGTACGAGGGCCCGGTGGAGGTTTCCACCGAAGGTGTTTCTACCGTGAGCGCGAGGGCGACCGACGCGGCGGGCAACGTGTCCGACGTCGTAAGCCTGGACATCAGGGTGGACACAGAAAAGCCGGTCACCTCAGCTGTGGTGGACGAGGACGCGCGGACTGTGTCGCTGGGGGCGACTGACGCCGGCTCCGGAGTGGACCGGGTCGAGTACGCGGTAGGCGACGCGGCCTTCGCAGAGTACGGCGAACCGATCGTGGTCTCCGACGCACAGACTACGGTTCGCTACCGGGCCGTTGATGTGGCCGGTAACGTCGCGGAGGCCCTCACGGTCGAAGTACCGAAGGCCGACGACGGACGTGCTGAGACGTCTGTGACCGTGACGTGGAAGGACGATTCGCTCCCGCAGTTCCGCAGGGCGATCGCTGATGTGACGGTGAACTCGCCTGCCGGTCAGCCCGGTGGCGTGGTTGAGCTGCTGAATGGTGACGAGGTGATCGACGCGCAGACTTTGAAGAAGAAGGGGACCGCGCAGTTGTCCTTCCGCGTGATGCTTGACGAGGGCACCCACAACCTGACGGTTCGGTACGTGGGCGATGCGTCGTACGCCCCTTCCGAGACCGAGGTTGAGCTTAGCGTCGAGCCCACCAAGGCGCGGGGACGAGCGGGGCGCTAGGCATCTGGACCTATTGATTGAGGAGCGCTCGGGCCACTGGCTGGAGCGCTCTTCTTCTGGGTTGGCGGGCAAACCCGACGATCCTTTCTGGAAGGGATGCTGTCACTTTCCTTGTCCCTCTGACGTTTCAGGGCCGGCTGGATCCTTCCGTGGCAACATGTCAGAAGAGTTGTGGAGTATCTCGTTTCCGTCGTCGTCATAGTAGGTCGTTGCTTCGACGGTCCTAGTGCCGACCAGTGTCTCGCGATGCCGCTCGGTTTCTTGGGAGTATCGCTCGCTCCAATCGAAAGCCAGGTCCATAGTGAAGACCATGACTAATCCGAGCAAAGCGCCAGTCAGGACGGTCCAGTTGCCTACGACGAGGCTGACGATCCCAGCAGTGATAAGCAGAACACTGCCGAGAATCACATAGATCTTCATGCGGTCTCCTCACTGTAGAAGTCGCAGGTTCTTACTGGCCTGATTTGCTTCAAGGTCAGTGTGGCAGTCTCGACGTCCACATGGGGTCTGGCCGAACCATAGCGGTTCGGGGAGTAAGGCCTCGGGTTTCGAGTAGACCTCGGCGTAGACCGGCGGTCTACGCCGGTTTTTCGGTTCTGGTGCTGCTCGATCCGGTTTTGTCAGAGCCGGATGATTGAGTGAGGGTATGGATTTCGTTGGCGGGTTGCCGAGCCTTGAGGACGCGTATCGTGACGCGGACCGGGGCTGGCGTGGCGCGTATTTCGAGGAGAACCTGGATCCCGGTGGCGGTGGCTCCTTCCCTGATGAGCATGCCCGGGCTCGGGTGGAGAACGCGTCCCCGTACGAGTTGGTCGGCTTCGTGCAGCACGCTCAGACCGGTTCCGCGGCTGCGTTGGCTTCGTTGGCTTCGTTCGGTTCGTTGGGTTTGGCAGATACGTTGGATGCGTTGCGGGCGGCGGACCGGTTGACGTCGTGGGCTGCAGGGCAGCGCGCCCGGCTGGTCTCGGCGGTATATTCGGCTTGTGATGGCGGGAATTCGTCGTGGTCGGGTAGGGATTTGCAGTTCACCGAGGCCGTGTCGGAGACAGCTGCACTGTTGAAGCTGTCCGAGGGTGCCGCTGCCCGTCTGGTGTCTGAATCGTTGGCGTTGACCGGTTCATTGCCGGGCACGCTGCAGGCCTTGGAGCAGGGCCGGCTGTGTCCAGGAAGGGCATCGGTCATCATTGAGCAGTCCCGGACCCTTCCCGCGGAGGCTGTACCGGGGTTTGAGGCGAAGGTCCTGGAGACCGCACAGGAGTTGAACCGGCCCAAGCTCACCGCACGGTGTCGGCGGTTGCGGGAGAAACTGCATCCCGAAACGATCACCGCCCGCCGGGTCAGAGCCGAGACCGAGCGGTGCGTGCTCATCGAACCGGGCCCGGATGGGATGTCCTGGCTCAGCGCGTACCTGCCGGCGGAGCGGGCTCACGCCATTCATACGACCCTTGATGCCACCGCCCGCGGTTTACGGGCCGCCGATGACCCGCGGACCCTGACCCAACTCCGCGCTGATGTGTTCGCTGACATCCTCCTGAACGCATCAGGTTCTAAGGGAAGTGATGGCCTGGTTCCTTCTACGGCGAAGATCCTGGTCACCGTCCCGGTGTTCTCTCTGATGGGACTGACCGATGAACCGGCAGAGTTGGAAGGTTACGGGCCGATCCCGGCAGAAGCCGCCCGGGAGTTGGCCGGTAACGCCACCTCGTTCCTCAGGCTGCTCACGCATCCGTATACCGGGGCTGTGCTGGGTTTGGACCGGACCCGGTACCGGCCCAGTGAGGACCTGCGCACCTGGATACAGGTGCGGGAGAAAACGTGTTCTTTCTATGGGTGTAACCGGCAGGCCAGCCGCTGTGACCTGGATCATCTGATCTCCTGGGCCGAGGATGGTGCCACCTGTCAGGACAACTTGTATCCGGTCTGTCAACGGCATCACATGCTTAAGCATCAAACCGACTGGACACCGAAAGCTCACCCGGAGGGCAGCGGCGGCGGCGGGCTGTCGTGGACCTCGCCCGGGGGACGGACCTACACCACACCACCAGAACCACCACCAAGCGATGGTGAGGTTTCACCGACCACCCGGATCCTGCAAAACCTCACCACCACCATGCGAGCCCGGTGCAACGGTGACGGTGAACCGGACACCGAACCCGCTGAGGAAGACGGACCGGAGCAACAAGCCGAACGGCCGCCACCCTTCTGACACCACCGAACACGCGCATAACGCACGATCGAGAGCACTGCTGTCGCGCCCAACGAAACGAAGTGATCACCGCCTCCTGGCGAGTAGAGAGGTTTCGTTGCGCCCGCGCTGTCGCGCCCTGATTCGAACAGCCCTTGTGTGCGTGGCTCGTTGCAAGCGATGCTTAGAGGCACTGTGGGTCGAACGGGGGTAAGACGTGGAACTAACCGAGCATTCCGCTGGCTGGAACCGTGCCGTCCGGCTGGCTGGCGGCCTTCAGGACCACGGCATCTCCGCGGCCGTGAAGCGTTACTACGTCACCGTGCTTCCGCTGGTCGTGGTCGTGTCGGTAATTGTGGTCTGGATTGTCGGGGTGGTCATTTCCGGGCGCGCTGACCGGCTTCTCTTCGGGATTGGAGTGATGTTCTCGGGGCTTGCCGTAATGATCAGCGGGTTCGTGTACTCATCGAAGAAGGTGAGCCCTCTCGTAACGCCGGATGGGCCGTCGATCCATCACCTGGTCAGCGAAGGAGAGTCGAAGCGTGGCCGCAGGCAAATTCGCGGTTCCGTTCAGGCCGAAGGGGACGAACGCATCGTGGCTCGCGGCCTGGTCATCCAAATGCGTAAGGGCCTTGCATCACAACTGTTGGTTGCGCCCGGATATGTGCTCATATTCTTGCCTCAGGCCTTCATCGGATCAGATGGACTGAGATGGTGGTTCCTTGCGGTTGTCGCGGCGTTTGCGGCGGCGTTTGGCCTGATGGCCCGCGAGTTTCATCGCACGTCGGTCTTCCTCAAGTCGACTGAACCCGACACGTCCGCTAAACCTGCAGAGGACCGCCCTTCAGGCGACCGCCCTGCCTAAGTCGTACGCTCGAAACGCGGACTCAGCGACCGACGTCGTACTGCAAAGCCAACGTGCCGTTAGCGAACCGGCGGGTGTCCTTGAGCTGAAGGTCCAGCCGCACATCCCCCGGGAAAAGACTCAAGCCGCCGCCGATAATCACCGGCAGCAGCAGTAAATACACCTCGTCAATAAGCCCTGCGCGGAAGGCCTGAACGCCGAGCGTCGGCCCGCCGATGCCGATGTCCGCTGACGCCGTGCGCTTCAACTCCTCCACAGCGGCAGGCTCAAACGAGCGCTCAAGCCGGGTTTTCGTCGTCGTAATGTCCTGCAGGCTGGTGGAGTAGACGATCTTGCTGGCCGCCTGCCAGATCTCGGCGTACTCCTTGGCTGCGGGGGAGTCGGCAACGGAATCGGGATCTGTTTCCCAGACGGTCATCAGCTCGTAGATCCGCCGTCCGTAGAGGTAGGTCCCTATTGGACGTTCCTGTGCGTTGATGTAGGCGAGTATCTCTTCGTCCGGTTCGGCCCAGTCGAAATTGCCGTTCGCGTCGGCAATGTAACCGTCCAGCGACCCGATCATGGAGTAAATCAGCTTCGCCATTACTTCACCCATCCTTGCCGTCTGAGCCATTGTTCGCACAGGTCTGTCCATTGATCCGGACCGGATTCTTCAAGCGCTAACCCCAGTCCGTGGGCGCCGTGCGGAAAGACGTGCAGTTCCGCCGGTACTCCCTCCCGGACCAGCGCGCGCATATAGGCGAGGCTGTGCTCGACCGGCACGGCGTCGTCGTCGGCTGTATGCCAAAGGAACGACGGCGGCGTTGCTGCCGTCACGTTCAGGTCCGGCGAAAGTTGGCGAAGCAGGTCCGACGACGGCGCGTGGCCGAGCAGGTTATCGATGCTTCCCTGGTGAACGGCGTCCATGAAGGAAATGACGGGATAGCAGAGGATGGACAGGTTCGGTACCGCCGCGGGCACGTCAAACTGCGGATCACCGCAGGAGGCGGCCGTGGAGAGGGACGCCGCCAGATGCCCGCCGGCGGAAAAGCCCAGTACACCCACTCGGTTGATGTCGACCGGCAGTCCGTGCGCGCCCTCCCGGATACGGATCATTGCTGCTTTGGCGTCAGTCAGCGGTGCAGGGTGCCTGTTGGGAGCAACCCGGTAGCGAAGAACGAAAGCGTGAATACCCATTGCGGCGAGCCATTGAGCTACCGGCTCGGTTTCATGGGCGGCAGTCATTCCATACCCGCCGCCGGGAAGGACGAGGACAGCGGGAGAAGGCTGCGGTGTGTCGGTCGTCGCGGGGAAAACAGTCAGGTCGAGCGGACTCGTCATGGGTTCACACTAGCGAAGCTCACGCGCTTCAACGAGGGGTTGATGCGTTGAACTGAGGTGCGTATTTTAGTAAGGGTACTTTGTACTTTCCGGAGCACGAGGAGGAACCATGGCATCGTCGCAGACAACCACCGACCACGATGAGATCCGCAAGTGGGTCGAGAGCAACGACGGCAAGCCTGCCAGCGTCAAGGGAACGGAAGGCAACGACGACGCCGGAGTCCTGCGCATCGACTTCCCCGGAGGCGCAGGCGAGGACAGCCTCGAGCACATCAGCTGGGATGAATGGTTTGAGAAGTTCGATGACAACAAGCTCGCTTTCCTGTACCAGGAGGAAAAGGCGAGCGGCGAGTCCAGCACGTTCTTCAAGCTCGTGAACCGCTAGCGCAAGCTAAATCGCGCCCCGGCCCAAAAGGGGGCCGGGCGCGATCCTGCTCACGGCGTCAGTCGAAGAGTTCCGAGCGGAAGTTCTGCTGCGGACGTTCCTCGACAACCTCGAACACCAGGGTTTCCGAGAAGGTTCGGCCGTTGCGGTCCGTCGTCGTTATGTCAGCGGTATGGACCCCCACCTCCAGGTCCCCGGGTAGGTCGAAACGCCACATGTGCGACATCGTCTGGGCAATGTTGTTACCCGGACGCGGCGCCGATGGCCCGTACTGGCTGCCCGCATACAGGCTGAATCCCTGCGCCTCCGGGTTGCCCGACGTCGATTCGAACGCAAAGCGCGCAACCTGCAACTGGCGGATGGCCGCGTACGGATCGGCATACTCGGCACCGGAGAGCTGTCCTTCGCCGGTGGCCGGCTGGGTGTGGGTCGCCGCGACAGGTGCGCCGCCGTCAATCGAGACGTTCACCGAAGATTCCTTGGTTCCATTCCAGATGTTGGCCGTGAGCCAGGTTCCATCCGCAAGGTCCGACGGCGTGACCATGCCGGGATCGCCGAGGTCACCAAGTGCTACCGGCGGCACAGCGTCGGTAGCGCTGTACGGTGTGTTGGCGCGCCAATTCATGAGGGTCTGGAACCAGTCGCGGAAGTGCGGCGAATTGACGGCGAGGGCCATCTGGTCGTCGTCGCGCCCGGTCGCATGGAAGGTGTCAACGTAGGAGGCGCCGTCGGTCTCGAGGGTGAGGAAGCCGGGGAGGGCGCCGTCGCGCTGGATGCCGTTGGGAATGCCGTCGAGATTGATGTCGCCGGAGTACCAGTCACCGCTCGGGGCACCGGCAACAATGTGGTCGAACGGAATCGAGTCCACGCCCACCGCTTCCTTCCACGGGCCGAACGAGGAGCCCGCAGTCAGGTTCTCCAACGAGTGCGTGTGACCGGACAGAGAGAGCGCTTCGCGGCCTTCGAGCAGTTCGTAGAGCTTCAGGACGTCGTCGGTCTGGTGCTTCGGGCTGGTCATGTCCGCGTGCGAGACCAGCGGGATGTGAGTCGCGATGACCACGCGCTTGTCCATCGGCACGTTCTTCAGGTCCGCCTCGATCCAGGCCAGGGTCTCCTCGCCGAGCTTGCCGTTGTAGGCGGGCATGTTCTCCGGGTCATTGCAGAACGAGTGCTTGCCGTCCTCGTTGTCCTCCGGGGTGCACGGGTAGCGCACGTTATCGAGGCCGATGATGTGCAGCTGGCCGACGTCGTACGAGAAGTTCGTGGGCCCAACGTGCTGGCGGAACGTGTCGAAGGACCACTCGTCGCTGGTCGCATCGATGTCGTAATCGTGGTTGCCCGGGACCGCGCGGATCGGCGCGCCGGCAGCGGACAGATTCTCCTTCAGCCGCGGATACATGCCGAGGTCATCGCCCGCCACGTCGCCGAGCAGCAGCAGCCCGCAGGCGTCCAAATCCTCACGCTGGGACAGATCGCGAACCAGTCCGGTCCGGGCAAAGCTGATTTCCTGGTTGGAGTAGGTCTGTACGTCACCGAGCATGCCGCAGGTTACGTCGCCGGCGCTCGCCTTGTTCTTGGCGAGGGGAAAATTGATGGCCTTCGGGAGGGGGCCGGTGGGCTCCAGGCCGCCGAACCGCAGGTCCTGCTCCGTGCCGTCCGGCGAATGGTGGTAGTGGAACTGCGCGAAGTTCGTCTCGTCAACCGGGGTGTCCCAGCCGGCGGGTTTCGAGATGAAGATGGTGTCGCCGTCGTCGACTGTCAGCTTGTAATGGCCCAACCTGTCAGTGAGGACAACATCGCGGCCGTTCGAAACGGCAACCCCTTCGATGCCCTTCTCCCTGGGCTGGCGGATGCTGTCCTTGTTGGCGTCGTCGAAGACGGCGCCCCGCAGCACGTTGTCCGGCTCGCCGGTTGCCGGGATGATCTGAGGTCCGCCTACGTAGGCGGTTGGATCGATGGGCGGCTCCGGCTTCTCCTTTGCAGTGGCCACCTGAAGGCTGAGGAAGGTGGCAGGGATAAGTACGACGGCGGCTGCCGCACCTGCGAGGGTGCGTTTGCCGATAGTTCGAGGCGTCATGCGGAAGTACCTTTCGCGTGAGAGTGATGTCGCGCTCCTCACGCTAGGGAGGTCCGTTGGCCCCGTGTGGTCAGGCAACTGACAGTCTGGTGACGATCAGGTGAATAGGGTCCGTTGTTCGATCGGGATACTCATGGGCCAACTGAGAAGGGTAGTTCCTCGCCTTCGGCGAAGCTGAGAACTCCCTGTTCCGGCGTAATCGTGAACCACTGTCCCTCCTGCTCTGACGCGAAGATAATCACCCTCTGGTCCATGTCCAACGGATCACCGTTGGGGTAGACAACGCCGACATCCGTGCAGGTTTGCGGCATGGACGCGATGCGGATCTCGTCCTGCTCCACGTCGCTCTTGAGCACCTTCTCGATGCTCACAACATGGATCTGGGCGTCGTAGCCGTAGATGCGCTGCTGTCCGTCTTCGGCGATGGGGCGCCCAACGAGCACCAGCTCGGCTTCGTCGAATGCATCCTGCGGCGTTTCGAACCAGACCCAGCCTGCGCAGGCGACCGTACCGATGTCAACGCCACAGCCCGATGTACCCAGCGAAGCACCGAGAGCAAGGAACACTCCCGCGCTGAATTTCCGCATGGATTCAGTGTGCATCGGCTCGCACTGCCGGCGATACGGCTGACCTGCCACGCTGCGGGTTTGAGGCCCAGTTGTAACCGCGTCAGAACCAGGAAATCACCACCGGCCCCGCAACCATCAGGCCGAGAAGCCCGAAAACGACGCCGGAGCCCAGGTCGATCCACCGGGTCACGCTCGCACGGCCCAGCCACCTGCTCGCCGTGTGCGCGGCAAGGGCAACGCCCACAAGGTAGATCCCGAGCGTTGCGGCCACAGTGCCGCCCATTACGACGACGACGAACAGCGCCCCCGCACCGGGCGGCGTGAACTGGGGCAGCAGTGCCAGGAAGAAGAGGCCGGTCTTCGGGTTGGTAAGGCAGCAGAGCAGCCCGGCAGTGAAGCCGGACCGCGCGGTCCGGCGAACCTGCGGGCGGGCCTGAACTGCCGTCGTCGTCGTGCCGGTACTATGTGGCGCGGCGCCGACTGCTGGAACGGGTTCGGGCACAGGGCGCTTCGTCGAGAAGTGGACGGACACTGCGCGGTGGCCCAGGTAGAGGAGGTAGACGCCGCCGAGGAGACGCAACGTCTGGAAGGCCAGCGGCGAATCCTCGAGGAACGCCGCTACCCCGACGGCGACAAGCGCCGCCCAGCCGAACACGCCCACCGTGGTGCCGAGTGCGGACAGCAATCCTGCCCGCCGGTCGCGGAGAGCGTTGCTGAGTGTCACCATGGTGTCCGGACCGGGCGTTACGGCGAGGACGATGGCTACGCCGAGGAGGGCGAGGTAGCTCGAAGCGTTCATAGGTCCACGGTGCCAGCTTGGGACCCTTCTGCACTAGCAAATATTTACGGCGGACCGTCAGGTGAAGCCGTACAATTGCTGCATGCTGGATCCGCACCGCCTGACCATTCTTCGTTCGGTGATCGCGGCTGGCTCGGTCCATGCCGCTGCACGCAGCTTGCACCTCGCACCGGCCACCGTCAGTCAGCACCTGCAGGGCCTCGCGCGGCAGACAGGGCTGGTGCTGTTCGAGAAGAGTGGTCGGGGAATCGAGCCGACGCCGGCAGCCCGTCAGTTCGCCGACGCCAGCGAGGACGCCCTTGTCAGCCTGGAACAGCTTGGGCGAACTGTGACGGATCTCCGCGAAGGGAGGGCCGAACGGATAGCAATCGCCTGCTTCGCCTCAGTTGCGCAGGCGTGGATGCCGCACGTGGTGAGGGCGTTGCATGCGGCGTCTCCCGGCGTCGTTGTTGAGATGAGCAGTAACGAACTGAACCCCGCAGGCGGACGACAGCGGTCCGATGTCGATGTCCGCAACGAGCCCGTTGTGGAAACGGGTAAACAACAGGAGGGTTACCGGCGCCACGTGCTTGCTGAGGAGGAGTTCTGCGTGGTGCTGCCGGCTGATCATCCGCTGGCTTCCGGGTCGACTGTCACCCTCAGCGAGCTCAGTGACCAGCCCTGGATCGACCACGATATGCATGACGGCCCAACCGGGCAGATCATTGCGCGCGCATGCCAGAGCGCGGGCTTCATGCCACGCTATGTGGCCCGCCTCGATGACCATCACGCGGCGATCAGCCTGGCCGCAGCCGGGCTCGGCATCACGGTTCTTCCGCGGATGGCGATCGTGGGGCTTTCGGAAGGGCTCGTGGTGCGGCCGCTCGCTGATCCACCTGTCCATCGGCGCATTGTTGCCCACGTCCGGATGCACCCTCCGCGTGCCCGCCTGATCCAGGTGGTGCTCGAGGCGCTGAGGGAGGCGGCGCAGGCGTGATCGTGTGGGCTCCAGGTAGAAACTGCCCTTAGCGGCAGGCCTGCCGGTTCGAACCGGCAGCCCTGCACTTAAGGGCAGCGTTTGGGAAGGCCCGCCGGGGCGTGAGGGTCTTGCTCAGCGTTGGGTCTCCAGCTCCACGGTATCGCCCGCGGCAAGGGCGGACAGCGCGTGTTGGATACGGCTGGCAAGCCGGGCGGACGTGACTTCATACAGCTGCATCGGGTCCACGTAGGCGAACGAGCGAAGCTCGTCTGCCGGAAGCGTGATCTCTGCCGACTCGCCCAGACTCCCGCCATCGTAAAGGAACATACCGGAATCGCCGCGCGGGAGTGCCTCCAGCTGGTGCTCAAGTACCAGCAGGCGGCCCACGTTGATGTCGAGGCCCAGCTCTTCGCGGCACTCACGAATACATGCGCCCTTGGGGGATTCTCCGTGCTCGACGCTTCCACCGGGCACCTCCCACGGTGACTTATACGTCGGTTCGACCATGAGTACGTGACGCTGTGAGTTTGTGATCACCGCGCCGGCGGCAAGACGGCGCTTCGGCAGCTGAAGGTAGTACTCGGCAACAGACACGGGACTCCATTTCGTTGTTCTTGATAAGTGCCTTGAATACGGTATCCGCGGGGGCGCTCAAGCAGCGATGAACGCCGCCACGCTGCGCGCTAGCGATGCGCCGATTTCCTGCTGATCCCGCTTGGTGCCCTTGATCGCGAAGGAGTGGTCGGCGTCGGGCACTGCCTGCAGCGTGGCTGTTGGGGTTCTCGCGACGACGGCGTCCAGCAGTTCTGGCCGGGCGAACGCGTCATTGCGACCCTGGAGGAACAGCATCGGAATTTCGATGCCGTACAGGTGCGCGTCGCGGATCTTCTCCGGCTTGCCCGGCGGGTGCAACGGATAACCGAGGTAGACAAGACCGGCGGCAGGCATGCCTTCGGCGACGGCCATCGACGCCATGCGGCCACCGAAAGACTTCCCGCACGCCCACACGGGTTCACCCTTCGCGCGGCTCGTCGCTTCCTGCATCACCTGCCGCCACGCGGCGACGGCTTTCGGCGGACGATCCGGGAAGCGCCTGCCCTGGTCGATATACGGAAAGTTGAAGCGGAGCGTTGCGAAATTGAGCGCGTTCATCGCGTCGCTGAAACCTGCGAGGAAGGGATGATCCATTCCCGCGCCGGCGCCGTGCGCAATGACAACGGTCGCCTTGGGCTTGTTTGGCCGGGCATAGACGCCGGAGAACGTGCTCTCGTCAACGGTCATGCTGAGTTGCTCGGTTGAGGACATGCTCCTATGATCGCGCACGAGCGAACTAGTCGAAGGAGATACTGCTCCCATAAGCTGAACCTCCGTTGCCCGGGAAGTGTCCGCCAGGCAACCCCTCCGGTTCATTGGCTGGTCCGCTACCGAGCAGGCTTCGGGTCAGCGCTTCGCCTTCGGACATCATCAGGTCGACCTCGGCGAGCAGATGCTCATCGGCCAGTTCAGCACCGGTCGTGGCCGCGCGAAGAACGGTCCGCCGGGTCAGTTCCTTGGCAAAGGAGGCGGTGGTGCCTTCCGTGCGCTCTGCGACCTCATCTATCGCCGCAGAGCTGAACCTGCCCTTCGGCGAGTAGAGCTTCAGCAGGGCTGTGCGGCTTCTCCTTTCCGGCAGCGAAATTTCGACGGCGAGATCCACCCTCCCGGGCCGCTGCGCGAGCGCCCGCTCAAGCATGTCCACGCGGTTGGTGGTGAGGACAAAGGCCACGTCGACGTCGCTGTCGAGCCCGTCCAAGGCATCCAGCACCTCGAATAGCAGGGGCTGCGGGCCGTGGCCGAAGCTTCGGTCCTCCGCGATCAGGTCAACGTCCTCGAGGACCACCAGCGAGGGTGCCATGGCCCGGGCCATTTTTGCCGCCTCGGCAATGAAGGCGAGTGAACCCCCGGAGAGGAGGATCGCCGTCGTACCCTTGCTTTCGCTGAGGAGGTGGCGCACTGTGTGCGTCTTTCCGGTTCCGGGTGGACCGTAGAGGAGGATCCCACGCTTGAGGTGCTGGCCGTACGAGAGGATTGCGTCGCGATGCTCGGCGATTCCCAGCACGTGAGCGGCGACCTGCTCGAGGACACCGGCAGTCAGGACCACCTCGTCAGGGCGAACGCTGGGCCGCTCATGGAAGGTGACGCCTGCCGCCCCGGGGTGGTAGTCCGTTCTGGTGAAGGAGACCACCTGGCCCTTGATCACGCTGTGGTCCCGCAGAAGCTCCCGCATTTCCTTCAGGAAGGCTGAGGCGGCGTCGCGATCGGCGCCGATAACCTCCACAGTTGAACTGTTGTTGCCGAACTGCGGGTTGGCGCTGCGCTGCAGGGCGGCGAGCCGCACTCCTTCATAGGAGAAGAGCCAAATGCCGAAGCCGAGCGACTCGCGGCGCGTCGTGGGTCCGGTGTCGATCGTGACGAAGTCGGGCTGACCGACCGGCACCGTGAAATGCATCAGTGAGTTCTGAATGAGGTCCGCGAACGAAGCATGTTGCCGTTGCTGGCCCCCTCCGACGCCAATGAGCCGCCGCTCCGGGTCACGACCGCTGATCTCATCCACCGCGATATCGACGTCGACGAACCGGTGCGCCGGGATTTCCTCGCTGACTGCCGGAAGGTCCTGAACGGGCGCTCCAAGATAATCGGAGAGGGCGTCCAGGAGGGACTCGCCTGCCGTTTTGAGCCGTGTGTGTTCGGATGCAAGATCTGCGAGGCGTTTGAAGTTGGAAAGGAAGATCCCCATCTGCTCATCCATGCCCGAAGCCTAGCAGTGAGCTACATCACCAGAGGTAGGACCGTGATCAACAGGAGGGGCACGCTCACCAGGGCGAGGAAAACGACGACGGCGACTCGCCCCTTCCGCGTCCCGATGTTGATCGTGAGCCCGTAACCCGTTCCTTCACGCTTCGAAACCCACAGGTGCGGATCGTCAGGGTTGTTGTAGAGGACGCCCGCGATCCACAACTTGTCCTCCGCCGCTTCTTCCTCGGTGGGTTCAATGCCATCCCGCGCCGCCAACGAATGTGCCCAGCGCGCTGCCACCGCATAACTCGCGAAGATGGCTGCCAGTGCGAAGACGGCAAACAATCCCGTCGGCCACACGGACGGGCCATCCGGGTTGTTCCACGCGCCGACACTCAGGACGCCCATCAGCAACGCAATCCCTACCGAGGCCAGGCCCAGCCCGGCAACAGTTCCCCGAATTATGCCTTCCCGGCGGTACTGCTCCCACGCCGAGGCGTCTTCGCGCGGCGGGACCATCACGGGTATCAACGCGGAGATGAAGGCGATCAGCACGATGACCCCCGCGCCGATGACCAAGGAGGAAAATACCGTGGCGAAGGCCTTTGCGCCCCAGTCGTCCGGCTGCCCGTTGATGCCCCAGTGCGTTGGAATGCGCTCAGGCAGCGAATCGTATAGTGACGCGCCGTACGCAAAGAAGCAGACAAGGATGAGCAGCGCCGCAGGAAAGGTCAGCCAGACCTTATAGCGACCCTTCTCCAAGCGAGACTGTGTAGCGATTCCCATGCAATAACCATATGTGCGGCTCCGGCTGCTCAGTGCACCGCCAGGTTGGTCACCCGCACCAGCCGCCATCCTTCCCAGCGCGGATCGCTGCAGATGTCGAACACGAGGATGGGGGAGGCCGGCCCCGTCTGTGCCCTGAACCGCCAATACTGCATGGTCATGATGCTGCCCTGGCCCATGATGCCGGCAGGGTCCGGCTCCCACCAGCTACGCGAGCTGGACCAGTGCAACGGCTCACCTAGCACCTGCCAGATACTGCCGCGCCAGCGCAGCGCCAGCGGCTCATCCCGGCCAGTGAAACGGATATCAGCCTCTTCATTGAGGGGCCGCGACCCCGGATCTACCTCGTCAACCTGATGCGCCGTCACTGTCCGCCACCTTCCGCTATGCCGGACTTAAAACTAGAACAGATCTTCGATTAATGGAAGTCGAAGACAGGCCAAAAAAGAACCCGGACCGGCGAGCGGGAATACTGCTGCCAATCCGGATTCCGGAAGTGTCGAAGAAGCGTCTAGCCTTGCTGCTCGCGACGGTTCAGTTCAAGGTTGACTTCTTCCAGCCGTGCCTCGGTTTCGGGCTCCGGAAAACCGGTCGCGTACTCGGCCTCCAGCTCGCGGTGCGCGCGGCTATTGAGCACTTCCAACTCGGTATCGTCAAGGACAGTCAGATCCTCCGGGAACGGGTCCTCCGGCGAAATCTTGTGGTTGGTTTCCATAGGTCACTTTCACGTTCAACGGGTTACTTCTCGAAGTGTAACCATGCTGAGGTTCTCTGTGCGAGGGGCATTGAACAAACAGAGGCTACTTCACCTCAATGAGTAGCTTTTTCTCCTCCACAAGCGGCAGCGACAGGGACTTGTAGCCGTGCTCCTCGAACAAAACAGTCACCACATCGCTCTCGTACCCCATCACCACACCCTCGCCCCAGTCTGGGTGCCGAACCAGGCCCTGCAGTGGGAACGGGCGGCGACCGGCGTCGTCGTCGTGCCCGGCGGAACGCCCCGAATCACAGTTATCGCATGCCCCGCACAGGTCCTCGCGCTCCTCACCGAAATAGCCGAGCAGGAACTTGCGGCGACAGCCCTTCTGCTCCGCGTACTGCCGTGCCATATCCACGCGCGAACGGTCCATCTCCTGGCGCCGCTTCCGGTGCTCGACGATGTCGGCAATCACCTTGTCCACGTCCATGGAGGACGCAACACGGTAGGATCCGCCGCGCTCGCGGACCGCGCCCACCTCGAGCAACTGGTTCAGCAGACCGGAGAGCTTCCGTTGCGACACCCCGGTGGCCTGCCGGATTCCGGCGGAGTCCAGCGGTTCATCCGCCGCGCGCAGTGTCGCGAACAGTGCGCGCAGCCCCTCATCATCGACACCCTTCGCTGCGAAATACCGCCGGATTCCCAGATCCTCGGGACGGTAGTGAAGTACGACGACGGCCGGCTCACCATTGCGCCCGGCCCGCCCGATCTCCTGGTAGTAGCTGTCCAGCGAATCGGGGATGTCAGCGTGCACCACAAACCGTACGTCCGGCTTGTCGATCCCCATGCCGAACGCCGTCGTCGCGACAACCACGTCCAGCCCGCCCCGATGGAATGCCTCGTGCAGTGCGGTCCGCTCCGACTTCTTCCGTCCGGAATGGTAGGCATCCGCACGTAATCCCGCTTCCCGAAGCTCCTGCGTATACTTCTCTGTCTCCTTGCGGGTGGCCGTGTAGAGCAGTCCCTGGCCGTCGAGGCCGCGGACCTGATCCAGCACCGCCCGGCGCTTGTCCCGCCTGGATTCGTGCTGCTCCACGCTGAGGTGAAGGTTGGGCCGGTCAAAACCTTCGGCAACGACGACGGCGTCCCCCAACCGCAGCCGCTCCACGATTTCCTGGCGCACGGGTGGCGACGCGGTTGCCGTGAGCGCAATGACGGGCCGCTTCAGCCGCAACAGCCGCGCACCGAGTTGCAGGTAGTCGGGACGGAAATCATGGCCCCACGCCGATACGCAGTGCGCTTCGTCGATGACGAGCACGGATAGGTCCAGCGCGCCAAGCCGCTTCGCAACGTCATCCCGGGCCAGCTGCTCGGGCGCGAGGAACAGGAACTTGGCGCGGCGCTCTTCATCGTCGTCCTCGGCGGCTGCCCACGCCTCGTCGATTTCTGTCTCGGTCGCTGCGGAATTCAGCACGTACGCGCGCGTGTGGCCCAGCGCCTCGTTGATCGCTTCGACCTGGTCGCGCTGCAGCGAAATCAACGGCGAGATGACGACGGCGACACCCGGCCGGGACATCGCAGTCACCTGGTAGATGGCGGACTTCCCGTAACCCGTCGGCAGGACGCAGAGGAGGTTTCTGCCGTCGTCGGCCGCGGCGAGGGCCTTCCGCTGGCCGGGCAGCAGGGTATCCCAACCGAAGAGGGACCGTGCTGTCTCTGCGAGCGCCTTCCTCATTCGGCTGCCGCCGTGATCAGGGCGAGCAGCGCGGAGTACAGCACCAGCCCGGCGAGGAACCACGGGAAGCTCGATCCGCGATTGGACGGCAGCTCCTCCTTGAACACATTCAGTAGCACGGAGCCTCCCAGGAGCGCGGTCAGGATTGCGACCACCTCAGTGCTCGTCGGCGCGAAGAGGGCCGAGAGCGCCCAGCCGAGGATCAGCGCGCCGGCCAGCACCAGCCGTCCACTGGTCCTGAATCTGCGCGGATAATGCTCCTCAAGATGGCGGTCGGTGAGCACGAAGTGCAAGCCCATCGCGACACTGAACAGGATGGCGAAGAGAACCCCGGTTTCCAGGCGAAGCGTCATCGTGTAGGTGATGAGCGCGTTGTAGATCGCGAAGGCGCCGACGTGCAGCCAATACACGCCGCCCGAGTCCGGGCTGTCCCGGGTGCGCCGACGCGTGGCCAGGTGGTCCAGCCCGTAGAACGCGGTGAACCCGGTAAGGGCGACAACGAAGATGCCTAGGTCAAACAGCGGCGTTACCTCGATTGTGTCCTCGAGGAGTTCTCCGATTGCCTCGTTGCCTTCGGCGATTTCGGGCAGGAGGTGAAGGAATACGTACGCCACCGCCAGCCCGCCGGCGAAGGATCCCGTGACCTGCTCCGGCACAAGCGGCAGTTTGCGGATCCGAAGCGCGGCCAGATGCAGCCCCGCGAGCACCAGGGCGATGATGAGCGAACCGGTAATCGCCAACGCCATGGAGCTACTCCCCGCTGCAAGATCGACCGAAATCGACCCACGCGCCCGATAAACGGGCTGCTTTGTCGATGTCGACCGAAATTCTGGGAATGGTCACCCGCGCACCTCCCGCCCGGACCGGCGCGTCACCGCTGCGCTCACGAAGTACAGCACAACGCCCACTGCAACGAGAATACCCGCGCGTAGCCAGATCTCGGCGGACTGCTGTGTGAGCAGCAGGACGCACGACGCGACGGCCAGGTACGGAACGACCGTTGGAATCCGGAAATGCTTGTGGTCCACGCGGTCCTTGCGCAGTACCAGGACGGCCACGTTGGTACTGATGAACACGAAGAGCAGAAGCAGCACTACCGTTTCGGCGAGTGAGGCGAGGTCTCCGGTGAGGGTCAGGGCGATGGCGACCGCCGTCGTCATAATGATAGCTACCCAGGGCGTACGGCGGTTCGGGAGAACCTTGCCCAGCACGGAGGGCAGGAGCCCCTCTTCGGCCATGCCGAAGGTGAGCCGGCTGGCCATGATCATCGTGAGCAGGGCGCCGTTCGCGACCGCGACCAGGGCGATCAGGCTGAACAGCCATGGTGGGATGCCGAAACTGGTGGCCGTGACGACGTCGAGCAGGGGAGCGGTTGACCCGGCAAGGTCTTCGGCCGGGAGCGCCGCGGCGGAGGCCAGTCCGATCAGGAGATACACAATCCCGGCGGTTGCCAGTGCACCGAAGAGTGCCTTCGGGTAGACGCGGGCCGGATCGCGCACTTCTTCGGCAACGTTGGCGGAGACTTCGAAGCCCACGAAGGAGTAGTACGCGATCAGCGAGGCTCCGAGCACCGCGACTGCGGGATTCACGTCGGCGGGGAACTGCGAGATCTGTTCCGGGTTGCCGCCGCCCTGGCCCAGGAACAGTGCGACCACCACGATCACCAGTACCAGTCCGGACACTTCGATGACCGTCATGACGACGTTGCTTCGGACGGATTCCTTGATCCCGCGCGCGTTCAGCAGGGCCAACAGGATGAGGAAGACCGCTGCTGCCCAGGTGGGCGGGACCGCAATGAATGCCGAGAGGTATTCGCCGGTGAATGCCAGGGCCAGTCCGGCCGCGCTGGTCACGCCGGCGGCGAGCATGCAGAAGCCCACAAGGAATGAGATGAACGGCGGCCGGTACGCGCGCTTCGCGAACACTGCGGCGCCGCCGGCCTTTGGGTATTTGGTGACCAGTTCGGCGTAGGAGCCGGCGGTCAGCAGCGCGAGGGCCAGCGCAATGATGAGGGGAATCCAGATGGCTCCGCCAACCTCTGCAGCGATCACGCCTACCAGGGCGTAGATGCCCGCACCAAGGACATCGCCGAGAATGAACAGGTACAGTAGCTTGCCGGAAATGCCCTGCTTGAGCTTCGAATTCGGCGCCGTATCAGTGGTCATCTTTCGAATCCTAGCCGATAGTAAGCCTGCTTGGTTTTGTGAATTCGGCTAGGTCGGTTCGCTGCCGGCGGGTGGAAGATCGGGGTTCAGCGGTTCGAGCCGGGGGTCCTCTGCAGTCCACACCTGCAGGACCGCCCAGGCAACCGCGGCGATTGGCACCGAAAGCACTGCGCCGATGATCCCCGCGAGGATGGTCCCTGCGGTCAGCGCGAGCAGGATCACCAGAGCGTGCAACCGCAGGGACTTGCCCATCACCACCGGCTGCAGCAGGTCGCCTTCCAATTGATTGACGACGACGACGACGCCCACCACGATCAACGCGACGATCGGCCCGTTGGCAACCAGCGCCACGAGTGCGGCAAGGACCCCGGCCAGTGTTGCGCCGACAAGCGGGATGAATGCGCCGATGAACACGATCATCGCGAGCGGAAGGGCAAGGGGCACCTGCAGGATCAGCAGCGCAATTCCGATGGCCACGGCGTCCACAAGCGCAACGATTGCCGTTCCGCGGACGTAGCTGCCGAGGACCTCGAGGGTCCGCGCTCCGGAGCGGCGCAGTTTCTGCTCACGCTCGCCACCGAACGGCCGTAGGAAGAACTCCCAGATCTTCTTTCCGTCCTTGAGGAAGAAGAACAGGATCACGATCATGAGGGTGGCGCCGGTGAGGAACTCCGCCACGACCGAAACGCCGGAGATCGCGCCTGAGCGGAACTGGGCGCTGGTGGCGAAGTCGACGACGGCGGCCCGCGCCTGCTCCAGTTGCTCCGGAGTGATGGGGAAGGGGCCGCTCGTGAGGAAGGCCTGCAGCTCATCCAGGCCTTCGGTGGCTGCGGTCACGAGCTCGTCCGCCTGGCTGCGCACGGAGAACACGATGATTGTGATGATGCCGCTGAGCACTATCAACAGGGCGAGGAAGGCGATAGCCGTGGCGAGCGCGCCGGGGACGCCCCGCCGTCGTAAAAGGTTCACGAAGGGGCCGATCGCTGCCGACAGAATCAGGGCAATGATCACCGGGATCACCAGGAGGCGGATCTGCAGCAGACCGTAAATCGCCACCACTACAAGGGTGAGGATCAGGAGGATCTGGGCCGCACGAGACGCGGTGCGCCCGAGGCCGTCCTTCCAGACGCTGGAACGAGCGGGTTTCAAATGCGGCTCAGTCATAAGGTTCCTCTCCTTGCGGTCTGCCCGGACTAAATACTAAGCATACTTTGCATTCCGGGAGGGGTGAGGGTTCAGCTCCGCGTGACGGCGGCAGCGCGCTTCAATTCCTCGTTCTCTGCCTCTAACTTCTCCCCGTAGCGGAACACCGCGGCCAGTCCGAGTAGCGCCAGGCCAACCCAGATGGGCCAGAGCTGGACGTCGAAGTGGATACCGGGGGCTACGCCGAACGGCCCGGTGGAACCAGTTTGAACGATGCAGTCCGATGGAACTGTGCAGCGACCGGTAGACGGCATAGGCCACAAGCATCGTTGTGGCGCCCTGAAGCGCGTATATCGCAGCCAATTGGATCCGCACATCCCACAGCAGCCCGGCGACCGTGACCTCGGCGGAGGTAAAACCTCCCGAAACCACTGTGGCCGGAGGCCCCTCCGTTATCACTGTTCCCTCGGGCAGCTGTGGCCAGAAGGGCACGACAGCGAGTTCGATATCGATTGATCCGAAGAGGAGCGCACCCGTTACCTGGAAGAGAGTACCGAGCGCCGTCCCGACCAGCATAAGAATGCTGACAATGTGTGCAGCGTTGATGGCCCGTGATTTCGTGGATGTCTAGTATTGCTGGCGTGCACTGATCCCCCTGGGTGCGGCTGTATCGCTGAGTGCGGCTATATTGCTTGGTGCGGTCGGGGCTATTGGCGCGGCGCTCTTTGCCCAAGCGTTTCGATCCACCCTAATACTCGCGATTTTTGCGTGGGCTTGAAGCGCGAAGAGCCCGACCAACCGCGGCCTCCGGATAAGCGGTATGTGCTGTCAGGATCTGACTGCACTGCAGGCAACGCATGCGGTGCAGTCGTTGCTGTCACTTCCGGGGGGCAGGGTATGGGTCCGCAACTGCTCCACCAGTCGCGGATAGTTGTGGTTAGCAGCGCAGCTACGACGACGTTGGGGGAAACGCAACATGGCATCGAATCAAGATTCTGTCTGAACCGGTACGCCCGTGAAGTCCGAAGGAAAAGCTGACGACGGCGCGCACAAGGACTCCGCACGAGTGTCAGCGCGCAAATCCGCACGGCGTGCCGGCCGTGCTGTGGTGGTGACCGCCGCCGTCGTCGGCGTTTTGTACTGGGTGGGATCGACGTCGAGCGCCGGTGGATGCGCGGGCGGAGTCGATGCAGGCGCCGGTTTTGTTGACGCGAACGGCAACGCGATTGCCGGGGTCCCGCCCTGCATCTCCATCACGACCTTGCCGCTCGTCACGGTCGTGCTGCTGATCGCCGCCCTTGCTGTGTTGTTCACGCTGTGGGTCAATGCGCGTGAGCGGTCCGCGCGTTCGGTCCGTGTGGCGGGATTGGCCACCGCGCTCGCCATCATCGCAGTTGCGCTGGTTCACCTCGTCCCCATTTACGCGTACTACGCGACCGATCCGATAAGCACATGGTTCGAGACCGGCCACCTGCAATCTCCGCCGGCATGGATAGGTGCCCAGGTCGAGATTTCCCCGATGGAGTGACCGCTCAGTAGTCGGTCCGATTCGCCAGGGCCGCCCATGCGTCGAACGGGGCTGCGCTCGCCGAGTCCGGAAGTACAAGCTGCCGCACCTGCATGGACCTATCCTCCACAGGCGCCTCAAAGAACTCGTAGAACAGCGCATCATCGAAGCCGGCGCGCGCGGCATCGTGCCGGTCCGCCGCGAACACGATGCCGCCCACGCGAGCCCACAGCGCGGCCGCGAGGCAGAGCGGGCAGGGCTCGCAGCTTGTGTAGAGCATGCAGCCGGTCAGGTCGAATGTGCGCAGGGATGAGCACGCGTTGCGGATCGCCATCACTTCGGCATGGGCCGTGGGGTCGTTGTGTGCGGTGACGCGGTTGGTGCCCTCGAAGGTGCGCCCGCTGTCCGTGGCGATCAGCGCACCGAAGGGGCCGCCGTCGTCGTGCACGTTTTCGGTTGCCAGCTGGATCGCCCGGACAAGGAATTGCTCCTCAAAAGCGCTCATGGTCGGAACCTTACACCCGCCCCAGAGAGCATCTTGACTTTGACGCCGCGTCAACTTATACGGTGGTGAAGGCACGTAAGGAGGAACGGATGGACTGGTCGATACAGGAAGTGTCACGGCTGGCGGGAACAACCAGTCGCACGCTACGGCACTACGACAGGGTGGGTCTGCTGTCGCCGTCGCGGGTCGCCAGCAACGGGTACCGCTATTACGACGACGGCGCCCTGGTTCGCCTGCAGCGGATCCTGTTGCTTCGTGATCTGGGGCTCGGGCTCCCGGCAATCGCGGACGCGCTCGGCAGGAACGCCAAACCGACGCGTGCATTGCGGAAGCACCTCGAGCCCGGATTTTTCATGAGGGTCGGATTGGTAGCTGGACTCGCGGTTGATTCTGGCCTCGGGGTGATTTGTGGTTTTTGGGCTCGCTGGCGGGGCCTGTTGTCGCTGGCTG